>NZ_JARQZE010000008.1:0-159693 GCF_029588855.1 Thauera mechernichensis
ACTTCTGCAGCATGAAGATCACCCAGGACGTGCGCGACTTCGCCGCACAGCAGGGCATCGACGAGACCGAGGCGCTCAAGAAGGGCATGGAGGTGAAGTCGATCGAGTTCGTCAAGAGCGGTGCCGAGGTCTATCGCAACGTGTAAGGTCAATCGCCAGAGCGTAAGCCTCGACGGGCCGCACATGCGGCCCGTCGGCTTTTTGTACATCACGCTCGGAATTCGAAAGGCAACCGCCCCGGCAAACTGCAAGCCGCAGTTTCCAACGCGCAACACGAGCCAGCCTTCACGTTCGACGTGTAAACTGACGGGTTTTCCGCTCACGCCCGTCTCGGGCGCGCCCCAAGCCCATGACCCCGCTCGACCGCTTCACCCAGGATGACCTGATCGCCCAACTCGGCATGGAGACCGTCGCCAAGGGGCTGGGCTATCTGAGCCGGGTGAGCGCACTCTCCGCCGACGGCTGCTCGGTGTCAGCCCTGGTCAAGGGCAGGCAACGTACGCCCTACGACGTTTCCGCTGACGTGATCGAGGAAGAAGGACGCCCTGCGCTTGTCAGCGCATGCACCTGCCCCATGGGTTACGGTTGCAAGCATGTCGCCGCGATGATGCTGGTATGGCTGCACCAGCGTCGCCGACCGGACCGCCCGCGCGAGCAGGTGCGGGCGTGGGTAGAGGGCTTTCGCCAGGCCGCTCGGGCGCTTGAGCCAGGAGCCGCGGGCAAGCCCCAGTCCAGCAAGACGACCCACGCACTGCACTACGTCATCGAGCACGATGCCTACAGCAGCGATCACCGCGTCGCCTGCTACAAGGTGCGCCTGGACCAGCATGGACAGATACGCCAGCATGAACGCTGGAACAACATCGAGCGTGCGCTGCAGGCACCGCCCGCCTTCGTTGTCGACGACGACCACGAGATCCTGCGTCTGCTGTGGGCGCACAGGCCGCATGGCCGCCCCATCCCGAGCGATGGCGTGACACTGGAGGGCAGGCACAGCAACGCGCTGATGGCGAGCCTGCTCGCCAGCGGTCGCGCGCACTACGACGGCCTCGCCACACCGGTACTGAGCGCCGGCGAAGCGCGCCCGGGCACCCCGGACTGGACGCTCACCGCCGACGGCCTGCGCGCTCCGGTACTCAAGCTCGACCCCGCCGCTGCCCGGGTCCTGCCACTGCTGCCGCCCTGGTACATCGACACGGCCAGCGCGAGTGCCGGCCCGATCACGCTCGACCTTGCCCCCGAACTGGTGCAACGCATGCTGTGGCTGCCGCCGCTGACACAGGCGGAGTCGGAACTGGTGGCCGAAACCCTTGCCGAAGTCGCCCCCACCTTGCCCCCGCCGACCCTGCGCGGCGAGCCGCCCGTCGAAGTGAGCGGAACACCGGTACCCATACTGCGCCTGGAGACTCGGCCGGTGCTGCAGGCGCGCTATCGCAGCTATGCAGCCTATGGCACCTATGTCTTCGACTTCGCGCTGCTGGCCTTCCGCTACGGCCCGGTAACCATCGACGCCGGCGACGGCCGCCTCTTCCTCCCCCTGCCGGACGGCCGCAGCGCCCGCCTCACGCGCGACGAGACAGCCGAGCGGGTCGCGGCCCAGCGGCTCGCCACCGCTGGCTTCACCCGCATTCCGCCGGGTGCGATACAGGGCAGTTTCGGCCCCCTGCCGGCAGACGCACTCGGACTCGCAAGCGAGGCCGAGTGGCCGACCTTCATGGCCGACACAGCGGCCGCACTACGCGCCGAAGGCTGGACAGTCGAGTTCCCGAGCGACTTCCGCCACCACGCCATCGACATCGACCACCTGATGCTCGACATCGACGAGCATCAGGACGGCTGGCTGGGCCTGTCGCCCGGTATCGAAGTGGATGGCAAGGCATTGCCACTTGCACCTCTGCTGGCGGGGCTGTTCGCACACGATGCACGCTGGCTGTCGGGACGGCTGGACGATATCGACGACCACGAGGCGCTCATCCTCGAGGACCAAGAGCTGGGCCGCCTGCGCATCAGCGCCGGCCGCGTGAAGCCGCTCGTGCGCGCGCTCGTCGACCTCTTCGACCGCCCCGACCACGACTGGCGTCTTTCAAGGCTCGACGCCACACGACTGGCCGAGCTCGACCTGCCAGGCCGCGGCCACGATCTCATCGCACAACTCTCCAGCCGCCTGCGCGGCGCCACCGGCATCGCCGCAGTGCAAACGCCGAAAGGCTTCGGCGCCGAACTGCGCCCCTACCAGCTCGAAGGCCTGGCCTGGCTGCAGCACCTCGTAAGGCACGACCTCGCCGGCATCCTCGCCGACGACATGGGCCTGGGCAAGACAGCGCAGACGCTCGCTCACCTGCTCACCGAGAAGCACGCCGGCCGGCTGGATGTACCCGCACTGGTCATCCTGCCTACCTCGCTGGTGTTCAACTGGCAGGCCGAAGCCGAGCGCTTCGCGCCCGGGCTGAAGGTGCTCAACCTGCACGGCTCGGATCGTCACGCACGCTTCGACGAGCTCGATGCCGACGTGAAGATCGATGTGGCGCTCACCACTTATCCGCTGCTGTGGCGCGACGCAGAACAGCTGCAGGCGCGCCAATGGAGCCTGCTGATCCTGGACGAAGCGCAGACGGTAAAGAACGCCGCCAGCAAGGGCGCGCAGGTGATCCGACAGCTCAAGGCCCGCCACCGTCTCGGCCTTACCGGCACGCCGCTGGAGAACCACCTCGGCGAGCTCTGGGCGCAGTTCGACTTCCTGCTGCCGGGTTTCCTCGGCACGCACAAGCAATTCACCCAGACCTGGCGCACACCGATCGAGAAGCATGGCGACAGTGACCGCCGCGACCTGCTCGCCGCCCGCCTGCGCCCCTTCATCCTGCGCCGGCGCAAGGAAGACGTCGCCACCGAATTGCCGCCCAAGACCATCATCGTGCGCAGCGTCGGTCTCGAGGGCGGACAGCGCGACCTCTACGAGACGGTGCGCGCAGCCATGGACGAGAAGGTGCGCGCCGAAATCGCCGGCAAAGGCTTCGCGCGCAGCCAGATCGTGATCCTCGATGCTCTGTTGAAGCTACGCCAGGTGTGCTGCGATCCGCGCCTGCTGAAGTCACCGGCAGCGGCGCGCGTCAAGGAGCGCGCCAAGCTCGACCTGCTCATGGACATGCTGCCCGAGTTGATCGACGAAGGCCGGCGCATCCTGGTGTTCTCACAGTTCACCTCCATGCTCAGCCTGATCGCTGCGGAGCTCGACAAGGCGAAGATTGGCTGGGTGGCGCTGACCGGCGACACCCGCGACCGCCGCATTCCGGTCGAAGACTTCCAGAAGGGCCGCGTGCCCGTGTTCCTGATCAGCCTGAAGGCGGGCGGCGTGGGTCTCAACCTCACCGCCGCCGACACCGTGATCCACTACGACCCGTGGTGGAACCCTGCAGCCGAGAACCAGGCCACCGATCGCGCCCACCGCATCGGCCAGGACAAGCCGGTGTTCGTGTTCAAGCTGGTATGCGCAGGCAGCATCGAGGAGAAGATCCTCGCCCTGCAGGAGAAGAAGGCCGCACTCGCCGAGGGTGTGCTGTCGGAAGACGCCAATGCGCTCGCCAAGTTCGGCGAAGCAGACATCGCCGCGCTGCTGGCGCCCCTGCCGCCCGCAGGGCGTTGAGCCCGAGCGGCGAGGCGCTCCCGGCAGGAGCGGCACCAAGCACGGGGTTGAAGGCAATGCGAGTCGGTCAGGGCCGACGAGAAGCAGGACCGGTAGGAGCTGCGCCAGCCGCGAGGGGTTGAGGGCGACGCGGCTGGGCGGAACCGATGAAAAGGCTCGCGGCTTGCGCCGCTCCTACGGAGGGTGCGAGACATCTGCCCCAAAAGGCCTCTCGAAACGCGTGCTGCTGTCCCGCGGGACACGCCTCCGAGGCATCTTGGGGCACGGAGGTGCTCGTCAGCGTGCCTGCTCGGCGATGAAGATCTCGACGCGGCGGTTCATCGCCCGCCCCGCCGCAGTCGCATTGTCGGCGATCGGCTGATAGGAACCGCGGCCATCGATCGAGATACGCTGCGCCGACACCCCGCGCATGACCAAGTAGTCGCGCACGGCAGCGGCACGGTTGACGGACAAGGGGTTGTTGATCGCATCCGTGCCCGTGCTGTCGGTATGACCGATGATGCTGACGGTCGTGACCGGGTGCTGGTTCAGCGTTGCGGCAAGTCGATCGAGCACCGGCCGCATGTTCGCCTTGATGTCGTGGCGGCCGACATCGAAGGACACATCTGCGGGAATATCGACCTTCAGCTGATTGTCCACGGTCTGGCTGACACCGACGCCAGTCCCTGCGGTTGCCTGCTCCATCTCGGCGCGTTGCCGCTGCATGTTCTGCGACCACAGGTAACCGCCTGCGGCGCCCACTGCCGCCCCCACTGCGGCGCCCGTCGCGGTACTTCTGCCCTTGTTTCCGCCCGCCGTCGCACGGCCGATGACTGCACCGGTCACGGCGCCGATACCTGCACCCACCGCAGTGTCGCGCTGGGTTTCGGTCATCGTCGCGCAGCCGCTCATCACCAGGGCCGTTGCACACACACTCATCGCAAGTATCTTCATGTTGCTCGTTCTCCGATTAGGTGCGGGCGGGCAGGTTCGACCGATCAGTTGACCTTGAGCGTACCGCCACGCCCGAGACCACCTTTTACATCCTGCGCCTTGTAGTTGCGAAGCGCCACGACCATATTGTTGTAAGCATCCATGAATGCCGCGACGGTCGCCTTGCCTTCAGGCGTACGCGAGAAGCCGCCCAGAGCGCCTCCGGCACCGCCACCGAAGGCACCCAGTGCTGCGCCGAAGTTCGTTGCCGTCGAGCTCCCCTCGGAAGCAGCAATCTGGACCGCCGAGCGGATATCGAAGAGCGATAGCGTCACGACCGACGCCTTGGACTGGATGCCGCCGGCGAGCGCGCCGAGGCGGCCACCAACGAGGCCGCCGACCAGGCCGCCCACGGAGCCGACCGAGTCATTATTGATGATGATCTGCGGCTCAAGATAGTAGTCAGCCGCAACGCGTTGCCCCTTCTCTTGCTTGGAGCCTGCACGATACTCGCCCGAGTTGCGCTGGATATCGGTAATCCGCGACAGGCGGCTGTCCGTGCGAAGGTTGCCGATCGACGTGATCACGAAGCAGTTGGATTGCTGAACGGCAAGGCGAAGCAGGGGCTCGATGGTCGTCACCTGAGTTGCGCTACCGAATTGGCCATACCAGTCGGCGGCCCGTCCATCGTCCACCGCGAGCGTACCGAGCGGCGCGTCGCAGCGTTCGAGTTGGGGGTTCGCATCGACGCTCGCCCCTCCGCCTGCCGCCCCCGACACCGCGGTCGAATTCGTTCCCGTCGTAACGCACCCGGCGAGTGCAGTCGCTGCGGCAAGCGCCAGCGCAATTTTGGAAATCCGGTGTTGGATCATGCTGCGTTCCTCCTGTTGAGTTTTTCCTTGAGCGTCGAGGGGTCCGCCGACGCAGGCGTGACTCGGGGCCGAGTCACTCGCAAAAAACCCCTGCACAGGCTGCAGGGGTTCGATCATGCGCTCAGCGGTAATACCAGTAGCCGTCGCGCCAGTAACCCAGATAGGTGTAGCGCCGGTACCAGTAGTCGTAGAACACACCTCTCCAGCGCTGGCGCCACTTCCACTCCGCCTCCTCCGACTTGCGCGCTGCAGAGGCCTCCGCAAGCAGGGTCCGCGCCTCCGTGTCGCCACGCCCCGCGGTAATGGAGAGCCATTTCTCGGCTTCACGGGGGTCCGGCCCCATCTCTTCCAGTCCGGTCAGGTAAAAGCGTCCGAGCGCCTTCTGCGCCTCCAGATGGCCACGCTCGGCGGCTGACCGCATCCATGTCAGCGCCTTGTAGCTGTCCTGTCGCACGCCGTCGCCGCGGAAGTAACGCAGACCCAGATCGTAGGCCGCACGGGGATCCTGTTCCGCGATGGCTTCGAGGGCTGCGGCACGGCCGTCATCCGCCTCATTGAAGGTCCGCGTCTCCTGCGTGACGACGTCCCTGCCCTGCTCGCGGCAACCGCCGCCATCGCATATCGTCACCGTTTCGCGTTGCGGTGGCTGCGCGCAGGACGCCAGCACGACACAACCGACAATAACGAGCCATCTCTTCATGATGAAGACCTCCACACCAGCGCGCAGCATATCAAGACTCGTTACATTAAAGCACAAAGTCATGAATCTGAAGATCCGACTCGCGAACACGCCTGCCCCAGGAGCGCTCACCCCCCCCGCGTCACCGCATTGAACAGCGCAAACCCTGCCCAGGTCATCAGCAGGGAGCCCAGGACATGGGTCAGCAGATGCACTCCCAGCCAGCCCAGCGCTCCGCGCTGCAGCAGGTGGAATGCCTCGGCCGAGAAGGTCGAAAAGGTCGTCAGGCCACCCAACAGCCCCGTCGTCAGCAGCAACTTCAGGGCGGACGACATCGCCGGCCAGGCCTGCACCGCAGCCAGCGCCACGCCCATCAGCAGACCGCCGACCAGGTTGGCCGCCAGAGTGCCGAGCGGCACCAAGGCGAACACCGGGTTCAGCCACAGCCCGAGCCCCCAGCGCAGCCAGGCGCCGCACGCCGCGCCCACCCCTACCGCCGCAAATGCCGCAAGATTCATTCCCACCGCTCCATCGTCAAGCGTTCGCACATACGCGCCCCGAGGCATCAGGCTCACATGCAGATTCTAACCGCGGCGGTGCAGCATCCGAGCCGGCGGGGCGGATCGGCTACAATTGGCGGGTTATCGCACCCTGGCAAGCACGGCCCGTGCCGCAGCGCCCTCACCAGAACGCTCAACAGATGAAACCCGAAAAAAACTCCGCCACCGAAGCCCCCGTCGTTTCCAATTTCATCCGCAACATCATCGACGAGGACATCCGCACGGGGAAATGGGGCGGCCGCGTCGAAACGCGCTTCCCGCCCGAGCCCAACGGCTACCTGCATTACGGCCACGCCAAGTCGATCTGCCTGAACTTCGGCCTCGCCGAGTCCTATGGCGGTGCCTGCCACATGCGCTTCGACGACACCAACCCCGAAAAGGAAGAGCAGGAATACGTCGACGCCATCATCGAGGCGGTGAAGTGGCTCGGCTTCGAGTGGGGCGAGCATCTGTATTTCGCATCCGACTATTTCGATCGCATGCACGACTGTGCGCTCAGCCTGATCAGGGCCGGCAAGGCCTATGTGGATTCGCAGTCAGCCGAGGAGATGCGTACCAACCGCGGCACGCTGACCGAGCCGGGCAAGGACAGCCCGTACCGCAACCGAAGCGTCGAGGAAAACATCGAGCTGTTCGCGCGCATGCGCGCAGGTGAATTCGCCGAAGGCACGCACATCCTGCGAGCGAAGATCGACATGGCGAGCCCCAACATCAACCTGCGCGATCCGGCGATCTACCGTATCCGCCATGCCACACACCACCGCACGGGCGACGCCTGGTGCATCTACCCGATGTACACCTTCGCCCACCCGATCGAAGACGCAATCGAGAGCATCACCCACTCGGTGTGCACGCTCGAATTCGAGGACCAGCGCCCGTTCTACGACTGGCTGCTCGACGCGCTCGCCGCTGCGGGCCAGTTCCCGCGCCCGCTGCCGCAGCAGATCGAGTTCGCCCGCCTGAACCTGACCTACGTGGTGCTCTCCAAGCGCAAGCTGATCCAGCTCGTCAATGAAGGCCATGTCGACGGCTGGGACGACCCACGCCTGCCCACGCTCATCGGCGCCCGCCGCCGCGGCTTCACCGCTACCGGCTTCCGTCGCTTTGCAGAGCGTATCGGCGTATCCAAGGCGGACTCGTGGATCGACATGAGCGTGCTGGAGGAATGCATGCGCGACGACCTCAACGAAGCCGCCGAGCGTCGCGTCGCCGTACTCGATCCGCTCAAGCTGGTCATCACGAACTACGCCGAAGGCGCCTCCGAACTGTGCCAGGCGCCGAACCACCCGCTCAAGCCCGAGCTCGGCAAGCGTGACATGCCCTTCGGCCGTGAGCTGTGGATCGAGCGCGAGGACTTCATGGAAGAGCCGGTCAAGGGCTTCCACCGTCTGTACCCCGGCAACATGGTGCGCCTGCGCTACGGCTTCGTCGTCAAGTGCATTGGCTGCGAGAAGGACGCCGCCGGCAACATCACCGCCGTGCTCGCCGAGTACATGCCCGACTCCAAGTCCGGCACGCCCGGCGCCGACAACTACAAGGTCAAGGGCAACCTGCACTGGGTGTCGGTCGCGCACGGCTACGAGGCAGAGGTGCGCATCTACGACCGCCTGTTCGCCCACCCCCATCCCGGCCAGCGCCGCGAGGGCGACGCGCCCGACGCCGAGCGCAGCTTCTTAGACGACATCAACCCGGACAGCAAGCGCATCATCACCGCCTACCTGGAGCCCGCGCTCAAGGATGCACAACCGGAAGAGCGCTTCCAGTTCGAACGCCACGGCTACTTCGTGGCCGACCGGGTGGACTCCAGGCCCGGCGCACCGGTCTTCAATCGCACGGTGACGCTGAAGGATTCGTGGGCGAAGGGCGGGAAGTAAGCCCCAGCCAAAGGAGAGCGAGCATGGCCATCTCAGCCCGAACGACCGACCCAATCGCAGCCTCGCTCGACTGCCTGCGCGGCCACCTGCCACCCGGCAGCCGCGTGATCGTGTTCGGTTCGCAAGCACGCGGGGAGGCTCGCGATGACAGCGACCTCGACCTGCTCGTAGTGGAGCCGGAGGTGCGCAACCGTTTCGACGAGATGGCCCGCCTCGCCTCCCTGCTCGGTCGTCAATTGATCCCGGCCGACGTGGTCGTGATGAGCGATGAAGCGTTCGAGCAGGAGTGCACCCAGCCGAACACCCTCGCTTGGCGCGCCACTCGCGAAGGACGGGTCCATGCATTCCCCCGGTGAACCCGCGCTCGGATTGCTGCGCAGGGCGCGGGACGATGCCTACGTGGTCGACCGTTTGGCGCAGGATCCCGCAGCACCGGACTGGGTCATCGGATTCCACGCCCAGCAGACGGCAGAAAACGGTATCAAAGCCGTTCTCGCAAATGCGAACGTCCTCTTTCCGAGGACGCACAACATCGCGATGCTGCTCGCTCTGCTAAAG
Organism: Thauera mechernichensis; assembly: GCF_029588855.1. Taxonomy (NCBI): domain Bacteria; kingdom Pseudomonadati; phylum Pseudomonadota; class Betaproteobacteria; order Rhodocyclales; family Zoogloeaceae; genus Thauera; species Thauera mechernichensis. The sequence goes on from NZ_JARQZE010000008.1 coordinate 9,096, forward strand.
CAGAACGGAATTCAGCCTCCCGATCAGGACATATTCCTCGAGAGGCTTACCCCCTTCGGAGTTGCGGCCCGATACGACACGGGACTGGATCAAAGCTTTTCCCTGAACCGGGAACGCACCCGAATGGAAACACTGGCGCTGCTCGAGTGGGCTGAAGCGATTCTGAGTAACGCCAAGAATGGCTCCGTGGGATCTCCATGACGGTACCCAAGTACCACGAACTCATTCGTCCCCTGATCGATGGCGAGGAGTTCGCCCGGCTCGCGGTCGAACACAAGGTCGGCGTGTCGGTGAAGCGCAGGATCGAGTTGAAACGCCTCGACTCCGACTTCTTCGACGAGCTCTGAACGTCCACGCTCGATGAAAGCCCTGCGCCGTCTTCTTCTCCTCGCACTCCTCGCCGCGCTGGTAGGCGCAGGGATCTGGTGGCTCACCAGACCGAAACCGGTCGAGGTGGTGGTGCATGAGGTCGCCCGCGGCACGGTCGAGGCCACGCTGACCAATACCCGTGCGGGCGAGATAGAGGCCTGCCAGCGCACACGGCTGGCCACCATCGTGGGAGGCCGCATCGACTGGCTGGGGGTGGAAGAGGGCGACCGGGTGGAAGCCGGGCAGGTGCTGATGCGCCTGTGGCACGGCGACCTCGATGCACGCGCGGCGGTCAATCGGGCCCAACTCGCAACCGCCCGCCAGCGCGTGCACGAAGCCTGCACCCTGGCCGACAACGCCGAGCGCGAGGCGGCACGCCAGGCGCAGCTGGTGCGGCGTGGTTTTGTTTCCGCCAGCGTCGAGGAGCGTGCGCGCACCGAGGCGCGCGCACGCCGCGCCGCCTGCGACACCGCCCGTGCCGACATCGCCACCGCCGAGGCCCAGCTCGCCGCCACCGAAACCGAGCGCCAGCGCCTGGTGCTCACCGCGCCCTTCGCCGGCACGGTGGCCAAGATCAGCGGCGAGCTGGGCGAATACTCCACGCCCTCGCCCCCCGGTGTGCCGACACCGCCGGCGATCGACCTCATCGACGATTCCTGCCTCTACGTGAAGGCACCGATGGACGAGATCGACGCGCCCAGAATCCAGCCCGGCCTGCCGGTTCGGATCACGCTCGAAGCCATGCCCGGCACCGTGTTCGAAGGCCGGGTCAAGCGCGTCGCACCCTACATCACCGCGGTCGAGCGCCAGGCCCGCACCGTGGCGGTCGACGTGGACTTCGTGCGCCCCGAGGAGGCGCGCGGCATGCTCGTGGGTTACAGCACCGACGTCGAGATCGTGCTCGCCACCCGCGCCGACACGCTGCGCATCCCCACCAGCGCGCTGCGCGAAGGCAGGCGGGTGCTGGTCGTCGAGGGCGACACCCTGATCGAGCGCGAACTCGAGACCGGGGTGGCGAACTGGGCGTTCACCGAGGTCCTGTCCGGACTGGCCGCAGGCGAGCGTATCGTGACTTCGCTGGAGCGCGACGGCGTGTCTGCGGGCGCGAAGGTGACCCTTCAGGCTGCGCCCTGAGCACACATGCAGCACAGCCGAGACGTACGCACGGCCATGGCCCAGATCGAACTCGACGGCATAAATCGCATCTTCAGGCTCGGTGACAGCGAGGTGCATGCGCTGCGCGACGTGAGCCTGCGCATCGAGGCCGGCGACTACGTCTCGGTGATGGGCCCCTCCGGTTCTGGAAAGTCCACCCTGCTCAACCTGCTCGGCCTGCTCGACCGCCCCGACGGCGGCAATTACCACCTGGAAGGTCGCGACGTCACGACGCTGTCGGCGGACGAACAGGCGGCCGTGCGCAGCGCACGCATCGGCTTCGTGTTCCAGAGTTTTCACCTCGTGCCACGGCTGACGGCAGCGGAAAACATCGGCTTGCCGCTGATGCTGGCCGGCCTGGCGGCCACCGAGCGTAGTGCGCGCATCGCGCAGGCGCTGAAGGACTTCGGCCTCGAAGGCCGCGCCCACCACCGACCGGAGGAACTCTCCGGTGGTCAGCGCCAGCGCGTGGCGATCGCCCGCGCCACCATCATGCGCCCGGCCGTCCTGCTGGCCGACGAACCCACCGGCAACCTTGACCGCAGCACCGGTCACGAGGTCACCGCCCTGCTCGAGGCGCTCAACACTGCGGGCACCACGCTGATCGTGGTCACCCATGACCCAGCGATGGGCGAGCGCGCCCATCGCTGGCTGCGCATGGAGGACGGTGCCATCGCCCAGGATCTGCGCCGGCACGAGCTGCCCGCATGAACCCGACCGACACCCTGCGCTTCGCCACCCGCGCCGCCACCGCCTACCCGCTGCGCACCGCGCTGATGACGCTGGCGATGTCGATCGGCGTCGCCGCAGTCGTGGTGCTGACCGCGCTCGGCGACGGCGCGCGCCGCTATGTGGTGGGCGAATTCGCTGCGCTCGGCGCACAGCTGCTGATCGTGCTGCCTGGGCGCACCGAGACCGGCGGCGTCAATCCGGGCAGCTTCGTCACCAGCACCCCGCGCGAACTCACCAATGCCGACGCCGCAGCCCTGTTGCGCCTGCCACTGGTGCAGCGCGTGGCACCGATCACGGTGGGCAACACCGAGGTTGCAGCCGCTGGCCGGCTGCGCGAGGTGATGGTGGTCGGCACCAGCACCGATTTTCTCGAACTGCGCGGCATGCGCATGGCACACGGCAGCTTCCTGCCCCGCGAGGACTTTGAGCGCGCCAGTGCGCTGGCGGTGCTCGGCGACGCCATCCGCGCCGAACTGTTCGGCCACGAACCGGCGGTCGGCCGCATGATTCGGGTCGGCGACACCCGGCTGCGCGTCATCGGTACGCTCGCTCCGGGCGGCCAGGGCCTGGGCATGACGACCGACGAACTGGTGCTGGTACCAGTGGCCACGGCGCAAGCCATGTTCAACACCAATGGCCTGTTCCGCATCCTGGTCGAGACCACCCAGCGCGATGCCCTGCCCGCCGCCCAGCGCCAGCTCGAGGCGTTGCTGCGCGCACGCCGCGACGGCGAACTCGACGTCACCGTGATCACCCAGGACGCCGTGCTCGGCACCTTCGACCGCATCCTCGGCGCACTCACACTGGGCGTCGCCGGCATCGCCGCGATCAGTCTCGCCGTAGCCGGCATCCTGGTGATGAACGTGATGCTGGTGGCGGTCACCCAGCGCACCGCCGAGATCGGCCTGCTCAAGGCACTCGGCGCCAGCACCGCGAGCATCCGTGCCGCTTTCCTCACCGAGGCCGCGCTGCTGTCGGTCGCGGGCGCGCTCACCGGCTTCGCGCTCGGCCACCTCGGCGCCTGGGGCGTGCGCCTGACCTGGCCCATGCTGCCTGCCTGGCCGCCCGACTGGGCGGTGATCGCCGCGCTTGGTACCGCACTCGGCACCGGCATCGCCTTCGGCGTGCTGCCCGCGCGCCGCGCCGCCGCGCTCGATCCGGTACAAGCCCTGGCCAGGCGCTGACACAGCATGCGCTGGCAGGACAGTCTCCACCTCGCCCTGCGCGCGCTCACCGCGCACCGGCTGCGCAGCTTCCTGACCCTGCTCGGCATCGCCGTGGGCATCGCCGCGGTGATCCTGCTGACGTCGATCGGCGAGGGTCTGCACCGCTTCGTGCTCGCCGAGTTCAGCCAGTTCGGCACCAATGTGCTCAGCATCACGCCTGGCCGCCAAGGCGCGCGCGGCGGCCCCCCCGGGCTGCCCTCCACCGCGCGCGACCTCACCCTTGACGATGCGGCAGCGCTTGCACAGCTGCCCCATGTGCGCCAGGTCAGCGCCTCTGTGAGCGGCAACGCCGAGGTCCGTGCCCAGGGGCGTGTGCGACGCACGATGGTGCTCGGTGTCGGACCCCAGATGCAGGAGGTGTACTCGATCCGCGTGCGCATCGGCCAGTTCCTGCCGCCAGACGAAGCAAGCAGCGCGCGCGCCTTCGTCGTGCTGGGCGCAAAGCTGAAACGGGAGCTCTTCGGCGTCGGCAACGCACTCGGCGAACGCGTGCAGATCGGTGACGAGCGCTTCCGCGTCGTCGGCATCATGGAGGAAAAGGGTCAGTTCCTCGGCGTTGACCTGGACGACGCCGCCTACATCCCGGTGGCGCGCGGCCTGGCCTTGTTCCGCCGCGACGGCGTGATGGAGATCGCGCTCACCTATGCGCCCACGGCACCGGCGGCACAGGTGGCCGAGAGCGTACGCACGCTGATGAGCGCCCGCCACGGCCGCGAGGACTTCACCATCATCACGCAGGAGGACATGCTCGCCACCTTGTCGAACATCCTCGCCATCCTTACCGCCGCGGTCGGCGCACTCGGCGGCATCTCGCTGGTGGTGGGCGGCGTCGGTATCGTCACCATCATGACGATTGCCGTCAGCGAGCGCACCAACGAGATCGGCCTGCTCGTCGCCCTCGGCGCACGCCGACGCACCATCCTCGCAATCTTCCTCGGCGAAGCGGTGGTGCTGGCAAGCCTGGGCGGCCTGCTCGGCCTGGCCGCCGGCATCGGACTCGCTCAGGGCATCGGCCTGCTGTTGCCGGCGATGCCGGTCAGCACCCCATGGCATTTCGTTGTCATCGCCCAGGCGCTCGCGATGATGGTCGGCCTGCTCGCCGGCGTCCTGCCAGCGCGGCGCGCTGCGGGCATGAACGCCGTCGACGCGCTGCGGGCGGAATAGCACGCCTGGTGACGAGGCCGCAGGTGCTTGATTTTTGTCAAACTCCTGGCAGATCGAGCAGCGCGGCAGCGCACATCGGCTAGATTGAAATCAAGCGTGACGTGAAATATTTCACGCCGCACAACGAATGGACTTCAGTCATCGCAAAAGAACGACACGAGGAGATGATCATGTGCACGCTGGATGCCCCCATCGCCCGCTGCGAAGCCGCCCGTACCATGGTAGTGCTGGATGAAACCCAGATGGAATGCGCAGTCGAGCATGAATGCCCGCCAGGGCGCAAGTGTCCGCTACAGGGATGCTTTGCCAAGGTGAGCGGCCTGTACGAGGCCCACCCCGAACTCGATGCGCGCATGCGCAGGACTTCACGCAAGGCCGCACACTGACGCTTGGTTCAAGCGCTGCGGCCTGCACCAAGCGTCGCGGCGAACGCGACGAGCACGCCCGACTTGGCGCCCGGACTCCGCGCCCGAGGACGACGGCTGGTGCCCTGACAAGGCGCCAGCCGTTCGCTTTTTGACGACATTGAGGAACCCCGGGCTGACGCGCATAGTCAGTTTCTCCCGCATAGAACGATAATATGCCGCGCGCCACAGCGCCGACGGCAGCCTCGAAGGGAGATGACGAACATGTGCATGAAGCGGGTGAAGGCGTGCTGACCAGCATCGGACTGATCGCGTTGGCGATGCTGGCCGCGCCATTGCTGACCCGTCCGCTGGACGATCGCGCGGGCTGGATCCTCGCGCTCGCGCCGCTTTCAGTGTTTGCCTATTTCGTCACGCTGGTGCCCGAGGTCGCACAGGGCGGCGTCATCACGCAGAGCGTGACCTGGGTCGGCGCGCTCGGCATCGAACTCGCCTTCCGCCTGGACGGGCTGTCGCTGCTGTTCGCCCTGCTGATCAGCGGCATTGGCACGCTGATCGTGCTGTATGCCGGCGCCTACCTGTCCGACCATCACCACCTTGGCCGCTTCTACGCCTACCTGCTGGGCTTCATGGCCGCCATGCTCGGCCTGGTGCTTGCGGACGACCTGATCGTGATGTTCGTGTTCTGGGAGCTGACCAGCGTCACCTCCTTCCTGCTCATCAGCTTCCAGCACGACCAGGCGGAGTCTCGGCGCTCGGCGCTGCAGGCCCTGCTCATCACCGGCGGCGGCGGCCTGGCCCTGCTCGCCGGCCTGATCCTGCTCGGCAATGTCGGCGGCAGCTGGCAGTTCTCGGGACTCTCTCCCGCGCTGATCGCCGATCATGCACTCTACCCCGCCATCCTCGCCCTGGTGCTGCTCGGCGCCTTCACCAAGTCGGCCCAGGTGCCTTTCCACCTCTGGCTGCCAAACGCGATGGCCGCACCCACACCGGTGTCGGCCTACCTGCACTCGGCGACCATGGTCAAGGCGGGCGTGTACCTGCTCGCGCGCCTGAACCCATCGCTCAGCGGCTCGATGAGCTGGAGCACGATCCTGATCACTGTCGGCGCCACCACCGCGCTGGTCGGCGCCGTACTGGCGATCCGCCAGACCGACCTCAAGCGCGTACTGGCCTACACCACGGTCACCGTGCTCGGCCAGCTCACCATGCTGCTCGGCACCAATACCCCCTATGGCCTGCAAGCCTTCGCGATCTACCTGGTCGCGCATGCCTTCTACAAGGCAGCGCTGTTCATGGCGGTGGGCTCGATCGACCACGCGACCGGCACACGCCAGATCTCCAGGCTCGGCGGCCTGCTGCGCTACATGCCGCTCACCGGCTTTGCCGTGGCACTGGCGGCGTTCTCCAACGCCGGCCTGCCACCGTTCTTCGGCTTCATTGCCAAGGAGTTCAAGTACGCCGGCCTCATCGAGCTCGGCATGGCGGGCTGGGTCACCACCCTGGTGATGATCCTCACCAATGCCTTGCTGCTCACCGCTGCCGGTCTCGTGTTCGTGCGCGCCTTCCTCGGCAAGGAAGGCCGCTATCCGCGCAAGCCACACGAGGTGAGCGTGCCGATGTGGATCGGCCCCATGCTGCTGGCCGTGGGTGGCTTCGTGTTCGGCGCCTTCAACAACCTCGCCGAGGTCTGGCTGATCGACGCCGCCGTGCAGGCGGTGTCCGGCACCGCCGTGCCGGTCAACCTCTACCTGTGGGGCGGAATCACGCCGGCTCTGGTGGCCAGCCTGCTCACGGTTGCCCTGGGTGTGTTCTTCTACCTGCGGCGGACCCGCGTGCGGCGGCGCCTGTCGCTGTGGCGTGTGCTGTGGCGCACCAGCGGCGACATGATCTGGGACCGCCTGCTCAAGCGCGTCTTCCTGTTTGCAGGCGGGGTGGCCGACCGCTTCCAGCATGGTTCGCTGCGCCAGCACATCAGCGCGCTGGTGGTCGCGATCGTCGGTTTCGCCCTCATAGGGGTCTTCGCCTCCACCGGAGAAGACCTGGCCTGGCCCGAGGTCACCAACCCGGTCAATCTCGCCGCCCTGGTCGGCTGCGTGCTTGCGGTTGCCGGTGCCGCCGCCGCTGCGGTAATGCCGGGCCGCGTGGCCCTGATCGCGACCCTGGGTGCGAGCGGTCTCGGGCTGGCGCTGTTCTTCCTCGCCGCACGCGCGCCCGACGTGGCCATCACGCAGCTGATGGTGGAGACGCTGACCGTCATCTTTCTGGCCCTGGTGCTGCGCAACCTGCCGCCAACGCGGATGGTCGGCTCGCGCAAACCGGCAGCCAAACGCTTTCATGCCCTCATCGCCGGCGCGATCGGGCTGGTCGTGAGCGCGATGATGCTGATGACCGTCAGCCAGCCCTTGCCGGGCGACATCGCGCGCTGGTACCTGGACAACAGCCTGCCGGGCGGCCACGGCGCCAACGTGGTGAACGTGATCCTGGTCGATTTCCGCGCCCTGGACACCCTGGGCGAGATCCTGGTCGTCGGGCTGGCCGCACTCGCGGCCGCTCCCCTGCTCGGCAGCGGCAAACCCGGCAAGGTCGCGGCCGAAGGCAGTTCGGACTTCGGCTCGGTGCTGCTGCGCCACGGCATCCGCCCGCTGTCCGCGCTGCTCGCGCTCATTTCGCTGATGCTGCTGTGGCGCGGGCACAACCTGCCCGGTGGCGGCTTCATCGGCGGGCTGGTGGCGGCGACCTCGGCGGTGCTGCTGGCACTGGCTTTTGGCGTCAACCGCGCGCGCGCCGTGCTGCGCGTACCGCCGACCACCGTCCTCGCCGTCGGCCTCGCCCTGGCTGCATCAGCGGGTGTGATCGGCCTGCTGCAGGGCCAGGCCTTCCTCACCGGCGGCTGGCTGTTCCCCGGCGGGCTGCCGCTGGGGACCCCCCTGCTGTTCGATGTCGGCGTCTTCTTCACCGTGCTGGGCGGCGTGCTGCTGATGCTGTTCCGACTGCTCGAGCGCGAGGACTGAACCATGGAAATCATCGCCTCCATCACCGTCGGACTGCTCGTCGCCATCGGCATCTGGATGATGCTTGACCGCGGCCTGCTGCGCGTCGTGCTCGGCGTCATCGTGCTTGGCAACGGGGTAAACCTCGCCGTGTTCGTCTCCGGCCGCCTCGATGGCCGCGCCGCCGCCTTCGTGGGCGAGAGCGGCGCCCCCGCGCTGGCCGCCAACCCGCTGCCCCAGGCGCTCGTGCTGACCGCAATCGTCATCGGCTTCGCCCTCTTCGTGTTCGCACTCGCCGTACTCAAGCGCAGCTGGGAGCTGCACGACAACGTCGAGACCGATCGCATCACGGCGGTGGCCGAGGAGCCGGCACCGGATCTGGCGCCCAAGCCCGTCGCGGACGGCCACGCCACGCCCGCAAGGGCAGCGGAAACGGAGGGCAAGGCATGAACGCCCTCATCATCGCTCCCATCCTGATCCCGCTCGCCACCCTGGTCCTGACCCTGCTCGCACGTCGCCACGGCCGCCTTGCGACCTTCTTCAGCCTTGCCGGCGCTGCCGCCCTGGCCGCGGTCGGCCTGGCGCTGGTGGTATTCGCCGCGGAGGGGCGCATCCTCGCCAGCCAGGCCGGCAGCTGGGCGGCACCCTACGGCATCAGCGTGGTGATCGACCGCCTCTCCGCTGCCATGGTGGCGATCACAGGCATCATCGGCCTCGCCACCGTGGTGTTCGCGCTGGCGCGCGACGACGACCCGGCGCGCAGCCGCGGCTTCCACCCACTGGTGCACGGCCTGCTGGTCGGCGTGTGCGGCGCCTTCATCACGGGCGACGTGTTCAATCTCTACGTCTGGTTCGAGGTGCTGCTGGTGGGCTCGTTCGCCCTGCTGGTGCTGGGTGGCGGCAAGCGCCGGCTGTCCGGCACCGTGGTGTACGTGGTGCTCAACCTGGTCGCAACGATGATGTTCCTGCTCGCCGCCGGCATGCTTTACGGCGCCAGCGGCAGCCTCAACATGGCTTTGCTGGCGCAGGCCTTCGCCGCCGGCGAGGTGCCGGCCACGGCCAATGCGGCGATCGTACTGATGCTCACCGCGTTCTCGATCAAGGCGGCGCTGTTCCCGGTGTTCGGCTGGCTGCCGGCGTCCTACCACGTCGCGTGGACGCCGATCTCCGCACTGTTCGCCGGCCTGCTCACCAAGGTGGGGGTGTATGCGCTGATCCGCATCGTCACCCTGTTCTGGCCGGACGCGGGCATCGCCCACGACGTGCTGCTGTGGGTGGCGTGCGCGACCATGCTCATCGGCGTGCTCGGCGCCGCGGCCCAGGTCGAGGTACGGCGCATCCTGTCCTTTCACATCGTCAGCCAGGTCGGCTACATGATCCTGGGCCTGGCGCTGGCCACGCCGCTCGCGCTCGCCGGCGCCGTGTTCTACCTCATCCACCACATCGTCGTGAAGGCAAACCTGTTCTTCATCGGCGGCATCGCCGCCCGCCTTACGGGCTCGGAGCGCCTGGCCGCAATGGGCGGTCTGTACGCCCATGCGCCCTGGCTGGCGATCCTGTTCGCCATCCCTGCCCTGTCGCTTGCGGGCATCCCGCCGCTGTCCGGGTTCTGGGCCAAGTTCGTGCTGGTCAAGGCCAGCCTCGATGCGAGTGCCTGGATCGCCGCCGCGGTGGCCCTGGTCACCGGCATCTTCACGCTGCTGTCGATGAGCAAGATCTGGAACGAGGCCTTCCTCAAGCCCCACCCCGCGGGCGGTATCAGCGCACGCAGCGCGGCCGGCCTGCGCCCGGCGCTGTGGGCCGTGAGCGCGCTGGCTGCGATGACCGTGGCGATCGGCCTTGGTGCCGGCCCGGTGATGGACTACGCGGTCGCCGCGGCCGACCAACTCGCCGCACCGCAGGCCTACATCCAGGCCGTGGTCGCGGCCGGAGGGCGATGAACATGTTGGGCTTGCATATTCTGCTTGCGGTGGGCCTGGCGGCCTTCGTCGGTGTTCTCAGCCCGCTCGGCGTGCTGGCCGCCTTTGTGGTGATCCACATCGGGCTGCGCCTGGCGAGCGACCTGCTCGGCCTTCGCCGCTACGTGTGCCGGCTCGAACACGGCACGCGCTTCGCGTTCTGGTTTGCCGCCGAGATCTTCAAGGCCAGCATCGACGTCGCCCGCATCGTGCTCGGCCGCAGCGTGCGGCCACAACCTGCGGTGATCAAGCTGCGCCTGGCGCGCCGGGACGATCGCGTCGCCACCCTGCTCGGCTGTCTGCTGACGCTCACACCGGGCACCCTCGCCCTCGACTACGCGCCCGAATCGGGCCTGCTGTACATCCACGCCATCGACGCCCGGGACGCCGACGCAGTGGAGTCCGGCGTGCGCGAGATCGAGCGCCGGCTGCTTGCCTGGATCGATGGCGGCGAGCCGCCCGCCCCCAAGGCCACCGATGGAGGACAGGCATGATCAGCGAAATCGCCGGCGCCAGCTGGGTACTGCCCCTCACCTTCGCACTCCAGGGCATCAGCGCGGTTCTCGTGCTCGTGCGCCTGATCCGCGGCCCGCACGCAACCGACCGCGTGGTCTCGATCGATGCGCTGACCTTGCTCGGGATCGGCGTCATCGCCCTGTTGGCGCTGGCGACCGCGGAACCGATGCTGCTCGATGGCGCCGTGGTGCTGGCGCTGGTGTCATTCCTCGGCACCACGGCCTTCATCCTGATGTTCCGCCGCCGCGGCCGCGGTGCGGACGAAAAGGTGACCTGGGTAGACCGCCCGCCGCCGGACGAACCCGCCGCGCTCAGCCCGCAACCGATGGAGGACAAGCCATGAGCAACGGATTCCTCGCCTGGCTATCGTCTGCCCTGCTGTTGCTGGGTGCCCTGATCGGCCTGATCGGCGCCATTGGCGTATTGCGCCTGCCCGACAGCTACACCCGCATGCACGCTGCGAGCAAGGCGGGCGCGCTCGGCGCCGCGCTCATCCTCGGCGGCGTCGCGGCAGCCACCAGCGGCGCCTTTGCGCTGGCGGCAGTGTTCGCCCTGGTCATCGTGCTCGCCACCGCACCGCTCGCCGCGCACGCCATGGCGCGCGCTGCCCACCGCTCGGGAATAACCCCGAAGACCGGGCCGCTGGGCGACGAACTCGCCGCCGACGTCGCGCGCGAACGCGCTCAGGCCTCTGCACCCCGCCATGGAGACTGAGCGCAGCCCTGGGTAGCGCTCAGAACCCCTCGTCCGCGCGCAGGAAACGCCACTGCCCGAGTGGCAGATCGCCGAGCTTGACGCGGCCGATACGCACGCGCTTGAGACCAACGACCTTCAGGCCCACAAGTTCGCACATGCGGCGGATCTGGCGTTTGCGGCCTTCGTTGAGCACGAAGCGCAGCTGGTCGTCGTTGATCCACTCGACCTTGGCGGGGCGCAGCGGACGGTCGTCGAGCATGAGGCCATGGTTGAGCAAGGCCAGGCCGCCGTCGATGATGCGGCCTTCGACCCGTACCAGGTACTCCTTGTCGACCTTGGAGTCCTCACCGATGAGCTGGCGAGCGATGCGGCCATCCTGGGTCAGCACCAGCAGGCCGGTGGAGTCGATGTCCAGCCGCCCCGCAGGCGCGAGCTGCTTGAGGTGGCTGGGGTGGAAGCGCTGCGCCGTGTCGCGGTCGAACTGGTTGTCGGCACCGATCAGGCTCACCGCGGGCGCATAGCCAGGCTCGGGTTGGCCGGACACATAGCCCACCGGCTTGTGCAGCAGGATGGTGACGCGCTGCTGCTGGCTGCGCGTGGCCTCGGGCGCGAGCGTGACACGGGCATCGGGGTCGATGCGCACGCCGAGTTCGGACACACGCTTGCCTTCGACGAAGACCCAGCCGCGCTCGATGTACTCGTCGGCCTCGCGTCGCGAGCACAGCCCGCGCTCGGCCATCACCTTGGACAGGCGCACGCCCTCCGGCAGGGGGCGATCGGCAGCCGGATGCTCAGCTGGCCGCGGCGTCGGCGCCAGCGCGCGCGCAGTCTCTGGCGCCGGCCTGGCGCGCGGCGGGCGATCGGCTTGCGGCGGCCGCTCCCTGGACCGTTGCGGGCGCTCTTCGGCGCGCTGGGTACGCTCGCCACGTGGCGAGCGCTCGTCCTGGGCCTGGCGTGCCGATCCTGGCTTGCGCGCAGGCTTCTCGGCCACGGTCTTCTCGGCCACGGTCTTCTCGGCTGCTGTCTTCGCTGCCGGAGGGGGAGCAGCCTCGCCCTGCGTGGCACGCGGGCGCAGCTTGAGCGTGCCTTCGATGGTCGAGGGCGCGGGCTTGGGTGGGTTGCGGCGTACGGAGCTCACACGTGATCCTTGTGCTCGGCCTCGGGCAAGCCGTCGAAGGTGCTCCAGCCCTGCTCGCGCCCGGTGGGCGGCAGGTCCTCGCGCAGTTCGACATGCTCGTGCAGATGGGCCTTGGCGATGAAATGGGCGGTAATCGGGGCGGTCAGGAACAGGAAGACGCTGATCAACACCTCGTGGATGGAAAGCGTGCCCTCGATACCGAAGAAGAACAGCATCGAGGCCACCAGCGCGCCACCGACCCCGAGCGTCGTCGCCTTGGTCGGCGCGTGCAGGCGGGTCAGCAGATCGGGCAGCTTGACCAGACCGATCGAGCCCACCAGGGCGAAGATGCCGCCGAGCACGATCAGCGCCGAGATCAGCAGTTCGAGCAGGAAGTTCATGGGCCGCTCACTCGATGACGTCGCCGCGCAGGATGAAGCGGCAGTAGGCGACGGTGGAAATGAAACCGAACATGGCGAACAGCAACGCGCCCTCGAAGAATACCGTGGTGCGTTGCTGGATGCCGAACAGGATGATGAGTGCGATGATGTTGATCACCATCGTGTCGACCGCGAGCACGCGGTCCATCAGCGAGGGCCCGCGCAGCAGGCGCCACAGGTTGAGCAGCACGGCAACCGACACCGCCGCATAGCCAAAGTTGAGGGCGTACTCGATCATGGGAAGATCTCCTTCAGGCGGGCCTCGTAGCGCGCCTTCATCTGGCGCACCGCCTCCTCCGCGTCAGGGGCGTCCAGGCAATGCACCAGCAGGCTGCGGCCATCGGCCGACAAGTCGCAGGACACCGTGCCCGGCGTCATCGTGATGGTGCCGGCGAGCACGGTGATCGCCTCGGGCGAACGCAGCTCGAGCGGCAGCGTCACCCAGCGCACGCGCAGCTGGTCGCTACGGCGGAACAGGATCAGGCGCGCGACCTGCAGGTTGGCCACTACCACGTCCCAGGCCACAAGCCCCATGTAGGCGAAGGCCTTGCCATAGGCCTTCACCGGCGGCCGTTCCGGCCAGAAACTGCTCGTCATGATCGGGATGATCACACCGAGGATCGTGCCCATCACCAGCCCGCCGAAGCTGAAGCTGTTGAGCAGCAGCATCCACAGAACGATCAGCACTACGGTCAGCAGCGGATGCGGCAACCAGCGCTGGATGAAGGGGCGTTTGTCCACGCTCGCTTTCTCGGCCATCAGCGTACACCTCCTGCGGCACCGAGCACCGCCTCGATATAGCCGGCCGGCGCAAACAGCTGCGCTGCCACGAGATCAAGCCAGGCATGGACCGGACCGGCAAGCACGGTCAGGGCGACGAGGCCGGCAAGCAGGCCGCCCACCGCCACGAAGGGCAATGCAGGGGCCGCGCGCAGCGTGGCTGGCGGCGGCGCCTCGAGTGCATGGCTCTTCCAGAACACCAGGCTGCCACCGCGCGCGAAGCCGACGACGGCCAGCAGCGAGGTCGCCAGGATCAGCGTCCAGAACCAGGCCGCCTGCGGGTGGCTGCGCACGCTGTCGAGGACGAGCAGCTTGCCAAGGAAGCCCGACAGCGGCGGCATGCCGGCCACCGCGATCGCAGCGGCGAAGAACAGCCCGGCGATGAGGGCACCCTGGGCGAAGCGCGGCGCCTGCGTGAGCCGGTCGCGGTGCATGCCACGGCGCTCGGCCACCATGTCGGCAATCAGGAACAAGGCCCCTGCCCCAAGGGTGGAGTGCAGCAGGTAGAACAGCGCAGCGCTCATGGACTGCGGGGTGAATACCGCGACCGTCGCCAGCAGCATGCCCATCGAACCGATCACCGCGAAGCTCGCCATCTGGCCCAGGCTGCGCGCCGCCAGCACACCGGTCATGCCCAGCACCAGGGTGAGCAGACCGGCCGGCAGCAGCCAGGGCGCCGCCAGCCAGGCTGCGTCGCCGGCATCTGCACCGAAGGCCAGCACGTAGAGGCGGATGATGGAGTAGGCGCCCACCTTGGTCATGATCGCAAACAGCGCCGCCACCGGCCCCGGCGCGTTGGCGTAGGTGCCGGGCAGCCAGAAGTGAAGCGGCACCAGCGCCGCCTTGACGCCGAACACCAGCAGCAGCAACACGGCCCCCGTCTGCAGCAGGGCCTGGTCGCCTGCCGGCACCTGCGGCACCTTGAGCGCGAGGTCGGCCATGTTGAGCGTGCCGGTCACGCTGTAGATGAGGCCGACCGCAATCAGGAACAGCGAGGAACCGACCAGGTTGGTCACCACGTACTGCACGCCCGCCTTCACCCGCAGGCCGCCCCCGCCATGCACCATCAGCCCGTAGGAGGCGATGAGCAGGATCTCGAAGAACACGAAAAGGTTGAAGAAGTCGCCGGTGAGGAAGGCGCCGTTGAGCCCCATGAGCTGGAACTGGAACAGAGGGTGGAAGTGCTTGCCGCGCTCATCCCAGCCGTTGATCGCATATAGCAACACGCCAAGGCCCAGGGTTGCGGTCAACACCAGCATCAGCGCCGCCAGGCGGTCGAGCACGAGGACGATGCCGAAGGGCGCCACCCAGTTGCCCAGCGCATAGACGCGGACGCTGCCGTCGCTGGCCATGGCGAGCAGCACCAGGGCGACCGCCAGCAGCAGCCCCGCAGACAGGACCGAGAACACGCGTGAGAGCACGATGTCATGACGCGCCGCAATCACCAGCACGGCTCCGAGGATGGCCGGCATCAGGATGGGCAGGATCAGCCAGTGGTTCATGCGCGCTCCTCGAGGCCCGCAGCGGCACGCGCGGCCGGCTCGCCCTGCTTGCGGCCGAGCAGCTTCCAGTCGTCCTCGCGTGCCTCGGGCGAGGCGTCGCCGGGCAGGTCGACGTGGTCATTGCCGGTCTCTAGATAGGCGCGCAGGGACATCACCACGATGACGGCGGTCATGCCGAAGGAGATCACGATGGCGGTCAGTACCAGGGCCTGTGGCAAGGGATCGGTGTAAGCCGCGGCATCGGCGCTGATCACCGGCGGCAGATTGACGGCAAGCCTGCCCGTCGCGAACAGGAACAGGTTGGTCGCGTAGGTGAGCAGGGTGAGGCCGATGATGACCGGGAAGGTACGGGCGCGCAGCACCAGGTAGACGCCCGCGGCCGTCATCGCGCCGATCGCCGTGGCGACGAGGAATTCCATCAGTTGTGCTCCTTGCTCATGCCCATGCTGGGATCGACATCCATCGCCGTGCGGTTGACCGGCCGCTGCCCGGTCAAGCGCCCCATGCGCGACAGGTTGGCCAGCGCGAGCATCACCGCACCGACCACGGTCAGGAACACCCCGGTATCGAAGGCCATCGCACTCGCCAGCTCGAACTCGCCGACCAGCGGCAGGTGGAAGTGGTCGAAGGCCGAGGTCAGGAAGGGGCGGTCGAGCACCATGGAGGCAATCCCCGTCCCCGCCGCGATCAGCACGCCGGCGCCGATCATGGCGTGGTAATTGACCCTGACGCGCTGCGCCGCCCAGCCGAAGCCGCTTGCCATGTACTGCATGATCAGCGCGATCGACACCACGAGCGCGGCGATGAAGCCGCCACCGGGCTGGTTGTGGCCGCGCAGGAAGATGTAGGCCCCCACCAGCAGCGCCAGCGGCAGCATCACCCGGGTGGCGACTACCATGATGATCGGGTGGCGGTCGACCGACACCGGCAGATCGGGCGTCCACGCGCTCAGGCGGCGGGCAACGCGGCCATGCAGGGCACCGTCGAGCAGCGCGTAGATTGCGAGCGCGGCAATGCCGAGCACGATGATCTCGCCGAAGGTATCGAAGCCGCGGAAGTCGACCAGGATCACGTTGACCACGTTGGTGCCGCCGCCGCCCGACACCGAATTCTCGAGGTAGTAGGTGGACAGCGAGCTGCCATCGCGGGTGAGCATGGCCCAGCTCACCAGCCCCATGCCGCCGCCCGCGATCAGCGCGAGCACCCCGTCACGCAGGTGGCGCAGCGGGTCGGCGCTGACGGTGGAGCTCAGCGGGCTCGCCTTGGGCAGGAAATAGAGCGCCAGCAGGATCAGGATGACGGTGGTGACTTCGACGGAGATCTGCGTCAGCGCAAGGTCGGGCGCGGACAGGTAGATGAAGGCCACGCACACGATCAGGCCCACGGTGCCCACCACCAGCACCGACAGCAGGCGCTGGCGGAAGAACATCACGGTCAGCACGCAGCCGCCGAGCAGCAGCAGCCAGGCGACCACCGCCACCGGCTCCGCCGGCAGCAGTTCGCGCGTACCGGCCTCGTGAGAAGCGCCGATGAAGGTCGCGAAGCCTGCCAGCGTCATCGCACCGATGGCAAACGCCAGGTAGCGCTGCAGCGAGCCATTATGCAAGCCATGGGTCACGCGCTGTGCCAGCGCGAGCGCGGCCGCCATGACGGCGTCGAACATCGCCTTGGCTTCCGGATGCGGCCCCGCCCGCCAGACTGCGCGCACGCGCGGATAGGCACGCAGCGCCCCCAGGCCGACCACTACGGCCACCACCGACAGTGCGAGCGCGATGTTCACACCATGCCACAGCGCCAGATGGTAGTCAGGTAGCGCGCCACCGATCACCGCCTGCGCCACCACGGCCACCAGTGGCCCCGCCACCGTGGCCGGCAGCAGCCCGATCAGCACCACCAGCACCACCAGCAGGGCTGGCGGCAGCCACAGGCCGGCGGGCGGGTCGTGCGGCGTGTGCGGGTAATCGCTGCGCTTCGCCCCGAAGAAGACATGCACGATGTAGCGCAAGGAATAGGCCACCGAAAAGCAGGCCGCGAGCGTGGCCAGCGCCGGCACCACCCAGCCGTTACCCAGCCAGGCGGTCGCTGCCGCCTCGTGCAGCATCATCTCCTTGGACAGGAAGCCATTGAGCGGCGGCAGCCCCGCCATCGACGCTGCCGCGACCATGGCCAGCGTGGCGGTGACCGGCATCAGGTGCAGCAGGCCGCCCAGGCGCTTGATGTCGCGCGTGCCGGCCTCGTGATCGATGATGCCGGCGTTCATGAACAGCGCGGCCTTGAAGGTGGCGTGATTGAGGATGTGGAACACCGCCGCCACGGCCGCCATCGGCGTGCCGAAACCGAGCAGCATGGTCACCAGGCCGAGGTGGCTGACGGTGGAGAAGGCGAGCAGGCCCTTGAGGTCGTCCTTGAACAGCGCGATCACCGCCCCCACGAGCATGGTGATGAGCCCCGTGGTGGCGACGATGTAGAACCATTCCACCGTGCCGGCGAGCACCGGCCACATGCGCGCCATCAGGAACAGTCCCGCCTTCACCATGGTTGCCGAGTGCAGGTAGGCCGACACCGGCGTGGGCGCCGCCATCGCGTGCGGCAACCAGAAGTGGAAGGGGAACTGCGCGCTCTTGGTGAAGCAGCCGGCGAGAATCAGCAGCAATGCCGGCAGGTAGAGCGGCGAAGCCTGGATGGCGTCCTTGTGCTGCAGGATGTCGGTGAGATTGTAGGAGCCGGCGATGTCGCCCAGGATCAGCATGCCGGCGATCATCGCCAGTCCGCCTGCACCGGTGACTGCAAGCGCCATGCGCGCACCCTGGCGACCCTCGGGCAGGTGCTTCCAGTAGCCGATGAGCAGGAAGGACGACAGGCTGGTCAGCTCCCAGAACACCAGCAGCAGCAGGATGTTGTCCGACAGCACGATGCCCACCATGGCGCCCTGGAAGAGCAGCAGGTAGGTGTAGAAGCTGCCCATCGGATCGTCCTTGGCGAGATAGAAGCGCGCATAGACGATGATCAGCAGGCCGATGCCGAGGATGAGCCCGGCAAAGAAGAAGCCCAGGCCGTCGAGGAAGAAGTTGGCGTTGAGCCCCAGCGCCGGCAACCAGTCCCAGCCCGCCTGCACTACCTCGCCGCGGAACACCGCCGGCGCATGCGACAACAGCAGCGCGAAGGCAAGCAGCGTGAAGGTGAAGGTGCTGGTCGCACAGGCATTGCGCCCGGCACGGATCATCAGCGCCGGCAACAGGGCTCCGACGAAGGGTAGCAGCACGATCAGGACCAGGCTCATCAGGGCATCCGGAAGCGGGGGACAAGGAACGGAGAGGGCAGGCGGGAGACGACGCCGGGCGAGTAGCATCGCAGTGGCGACGCCGCTCGATGATCACCTGCAAACGTCCGGCCCGCGCGCATTCCGGCCAAAGTATATCTTTGAAGCAATCGGGTCACCACACGGCACTGTATTTCACTAGGCGAAATCAGCATGCCCGGTTACCATCGCCCTCCAACAAACGACCGTTCCGACATTGTCCAAGCAGAGCCCCGCCTTGTCCGCACCCAAGCCCGACGCCGCCGCCCCGGAAGGCAAGAATTCGATCCAGGTCATCGAGCGCATGATGAAGCTGCTCGACGTACTCGCACAGCATGCCGACCCAGTGCCGCTCAAACAGCTCGCGCTCGAGACCGGACTGCACCCCTCCACAGCGCACCGCATTCTCGGCGCCATGACCGGCACCGGCTTCGTCGAGCGCTCGGAAGCCGGCGTCTACCGCCTGGGCATCCGCCTCCTCGAGCTGGGCAGCCTCGTGAAGTCGCGCATCTCGCTGCGCGAAACCGCAATGCCTTTCATGCTCAAGCTGCACGCGGCAACCGGCGAAAGCGTCAATCTGGGCGTGCGCGCCGGTGACGAGATCGTGTATGTGGAGCGAACGTCCAGCGGGCGCGCGTCGGTGCGCGTGGTGCATATCGTCGGCGCTCGCGCGCCGCTGCACACGACGGCAACCGGCAAGCTGTTCCTGGCCGAGGATGGCGCCGAACGCATCCGCGATTACGCTCGCCGCACCGGCCTGCCCGCATCGACGCCGGCCTCTATCACCACCCTGCCCGCGCTGGAAAAGGAACTCGATCGCGTCCGCCGCCACGACGTCGGCTTCGACCTCGACGAAGTCGAAGCGGGTGTGCGCTGTATCGCGGCGGGCATCCGAGACGAGAGCGGCGAGTTGATCGCCGGGCTGTCGCTGTCGACCCCGTCGGATCGTTTCAACCCGGACTGGGCGCCACTCGTGCGCGAAACGGCCGACGAGATCTCGCGCGCCCTCGGCTTCAGCGCACCACGTACTCGCTGATCCTGTCGGCGCGCCGCCCGGCGCAAGGGGCGGCTCAGCCGCCAGCGCGTTGCGGTGCGACCGCGAGGCGTTGCGGCATGCCTTGTTCGAGCCACTTGCGCACGCGCTTGGCGTCGGCGGTACGCGTGTAGCGCCCGCTCGAATCCATCAGCACCATCACGACCGGCTGCTGCTGCAGCCAGGCCTGCATGACCAGGCAGCGCCCGGCCTCGGAGATGTAGCCGGTCTTGGACACACTGATCGCCCACTCGGGACTGCGCACCAGGCCATTGGTGTTGCCAAAGCGCAGCATGCGGCCGCGCACGTCAACGTAGCGCTCGTGCGCAGTCGAGAACTCGCGAATGAGCGGGAACGCGGCCGACGCGGCAACCAGGCGGGCGAGATCCTTCGGGCTGGACACGTTGCCGGGATTCAGTCCGGTGCTGTCGCGGAAACGCGTATCCCACAGCCCGAGCAACCGCGCCTTCACGTTCATGGCCTCGACGAATGCACTCTCGCCACCGGGGTAATTGCGTGCCAGCGCCGAGGCGGCACGGTTCTCCGAGGACATCAGCGCCAGCTGCAGCATCTCCTCGCGGCTGAGCGTCGTGCCCAGCGCCAGGCGAGAGCCAGTACCCTTGAGGCGGTCGATGTCACCTTCGGTGATGGTGAGGCGCTCGGACAGGCTCTGGCCCGCCTCGAGCACGACGATCGCCGTCATCAGCTTAGTGATCGAGGCGATCGGCACCACCGCGGAACCATTGCGCTCGAGCAACACCTCGCCGGTGTTCTGGTTGATCACATAGAAAGCGCTCGAACCCAGCAATGGCAGGCCGTTGGCGTCCAGCGCAAGCGGCGCATCCTCGTCGGCCCCCAGCGCGGCCGGAGCCGCTGCTGCTGCCGCCGCGGCCGGTACGGCCTTGCGCGCCACTACCTTCTTGGCCGCGGGCTTGGCATTGGTACCGGGCTTGGCAACCGCCTTCTTGGGCGCAGGCTTGCTGGACACCGCCTTCTTGGGCGCCGCCTTCGCCGGAGCCTTGGGCGCGGGCTTGCTCGCAGCGGTCTTGCCAGCGGACTGAGACTTCGTGGACGAGGCCAGCACGGCCCCCGACTGCAGTGCGAACAGCGCGGCAAGGCTGGCAACGAGGAGTCTGAGCTTCATGGTGAGCGGCAAGCCTAAAAGACGGAAAGAAACCGGAAAGCGTTTTGTATGAAAAATAAGCAGATACAAAACTGATTTCAAGTAATTTCGAATTGTGTCTTCACATTTTCCCACATTCGGCGACCGCGTGCGGCCGTCGTCTCGGCACATTCCGGGCGCGCGCCGCTAGCCGATGCGCAGGAAGTCGCTCAACTCGGACTTGCGCGCCATCGCATCGTCGTAGCCAAGCTCGATCAGGGTACGGGTGAAGCCCGGCTCGAACAGCAGGTAGGACAACAGGGTGGAGCCCTCACGGCGCATCGTCCCCAGACCACGCAGCACCATGCGCAGCAGGCGCGGCAGCTGATGGCCATGACGCCCGGCGATGGTATCGAGCCGCTGCGAGGGCTGGATCACCAGGGTCTCTATCGCGCGCAGGCCGATGCCAGCGAACTGGCGCTGGGCAGGCTCGAGACGGGACACGGTGTCGTTGATGCGTGCGAGACGCTCCAGATCGACCGCAAGCGTGTCGAGAAAGATGCTCGACAAGGCATGGCCGGCAATCTGCGCAGGCGAGGGATAGCGCTCGGCGCGCTGCCGCCCCTCCTCCGCCGTGCGTCCCGCGCCGACCACCAGGATGCGCTCCGCCCCCAGATGGATGGCAGGGCTCACCGGCGCGAGCTGGCGCATCGAACCATCGCCGAACCACTCGCGATGGATCCTGACCGCCGGAAACACGAAAGGCAGGGCGCTGCTCGCCATCAGATGTTCGATAGTCAGCTCGGTACGCACGCCCATGCGCTGCTCGCGCCGCCACGGGTGAATGTCGAGCGAACCCTGGAAGAAGGCCAGGCTCTGGCCGCTGGAGTAGCCAGAAGCCGTGACACTGAGCGCATAGAGCGCCCCGCTCTTGATCGCCTGGTCAATGGCACGGAAGTCGAGCGCGCGCTCGAGCAGTCCGCGCAGCGGCGCGTTGTCGAGCAGGGAGCGCGGCGTCTGGCGCAACAGCCAGCCGCCGAACAGCGCCGACCCCCAATGGATGCCGCTGCCAAGCAAGGCGGGCGCATCGACGCGATAGACCTGCTCGGCATGCAGGTTGCGCCAGATGCGCTCGATATGGCGGACGGCGCGATTGAAATCGACCGCATGCGAGGCCAGCGCGGCGGCGTTGATTGCACCGGCCGAGGTGCCGCAGAGGATGGGAAAGGGATTGCCAGGGGACGCGCCCCGGAGCTCGCGAATGGCGCTCAGCACACCGACCTGATAGGCCGCACGTGCACCACCGCCGGTCAGCACCAACGCCGCCCGCCCCTCCTGCATCCGCATCCGCCCGCCTCCGATCACCCGTTGCCTCAAGCATGAGGCAGCGGGCGATCGTCATGCAAGCATGTACGGCGGACGACCGATGCGAATCAGCCGACCTGTCCCGCCTCCACGACGGTGAGCGCCGTCATGTTGATGATGCGGCGCACGGTCGCCGACGGCGTCAGGATATGGACCGGCTTGGATGCGCCGAGCAGGATCGGCCCCACCGTCATGCCCTCGCCCGCCGCGTTCTTCAACAGGTTGAAGGCGATGTTCGCCGCATCCAGGGTGGGGAAGATGAGCAGATTGGCATCTTCGCGCATCCTGGCGTTGGGGAAGATCTGCAGGCGATGCTTGGCGTCGAGCGCCGAGTCGCCGTGCATCTCGCCCTCGACCTGCAACTCGGGGTGACGCTCGTGCAGCAGGCGCAAGGCCGTGCGCATCTTCTCGGCGGTCGGCGAGTCGGCCGAACCGAAGGACGAATGCGACAACAAGGCGATGCGCGGCTCGACACCAAAGCGCTTCATCTCCTCGGCGGCCAGCAGTGTCATCTCGACCACCTGTTCGGGCGTCGGGTCGTAGTTGACATAGGTGTCGGCCAGGAACAGGGTGCGTCCGGGCAGGCTGAGCAGGTTGACCGTGTACAGGTTGTTGACCCCCTCGCGCCGGCCGAGCACGGTTTCGACGAACTCGCGGTGCAGGCGGTGCATGCCGTAGGTGCCGCAGATCAGGCCGTCGCCGTAGCCGAACTTGAGCAGCAGCGTGCCGATGAGCGTAGTGCGGCGGCGCACTTCCTTCTTGGCGTACTCGACCGAGACGCCGCGACGCTCCATCAGGCTGTGGTAGTGCTGCCAGAGTTCGTTGAAGCGCGGATCGGAGTCCGGGTTGACCATCTCGAAGTCGCGCTCGGCCGCCATGCGCAGACCGAAGCGCTCGATGTTGTGGATCACCACGTCCGGGCGGCCGATCAGGATCGGACGCGCCAGGCCCTCGTCGACCACCTGCTGCACGGCACGCAGCACCTTCTCGGATTCGCCCTCGGAGAAGATGATGCGCTTCGGATCCTTGCGCGCGGCGGCGAACACCGGCTTCATGATCAGGCCCGAATGCCAGACGAAGTTGTTGAGCTGGCCGCGGTAGGCGTCCCAGTCGCTGATCGGCCGTGTCGCCACGCCCGAAGCCTCGGCTGCCGCAGCGACTGCGGGGGCGATCTTGACGATCAGGCGCGGATCGAAGGGGCGCGGGATGATGTACTCGGGGCCGAAGCCGCCCACCTTCTCGCCATAGGCGGCCGCGACGATATCGCTCTGCTCCACGCGTGCGAGTTCGGCGATCGCCTTCACCGCGGCGAGCTGCATCTCGTCGGTGATGGTGGTCGCGCCGACGTCCAGCGCACCGCGGAAAATGAAGGGGAAGCACAGCACGTTGTTGACCTGGTTCGGGTAGTCCGAACGGCCGGTGGCGATGATGGCGTCGCTGCGCACCTTCTTCACCTCGTCGGGGAGGATCTCGGGCGTGGGGTTGGCAAGCGCGAGGATCATCGGGTTGGGCGCCATCTTCGCGACCATCTCGGGCTTGAGCACGCCGCCCGCCGACAGACCGAGGAAGACGTCGGCGCCCTCGATGACCTCGGCGAGCTTGCGCGCATCGGTCTTCTTCGCATAGCGCGCCTTGATCGGATCCATGAGCACCGTGCGGCCCTCATAGACCACGCCTTCGATGTCGGTCACCCAGATGTTCTCGACCGGAATGCCAAGCTTGACCAGCAAGCCCAGGCAGGCCAGCGCCGCCGCACCCGCGCCCGAGGTCACCAGCTTCACCTTGTCCAGCGCCTTGCCCTGCAGATGCAGGCCGTTGAGCAGTGCGGCGCCGACCACGATCGCGGTGCCGTGCTGATCGTCGTGGAAGACCGGGATCTTCATGCGCTCGCGCAGCTTCTGCTCGATGTAGAAGCACTCGGGCGCCTTGATGTCCTCGAGGTTGATGCCGCCGAAGGTGGGTTCGAGCGCGGCGATCATGTCGATCAGCTTGTCGGCGTCGGGCTCATCGATCTCGAGGTCGAAGACGTCGATGCCGGCGAACTTCTTGAACAGCACGCCCTTGCCTTCCATCACCGGCTTGGCCGCGAGCGGGCCGATGTTGCCCAGGCCGAGCACAGCCGTGCCGTTGGTGACCACGCCGATCAGGTTCGAGCGCGCGGTGAGCTCGGCGGCCTGGGCCGGATCCTCGACGATGGCATCGCAGGCGGCCGCCACGCCGGGCGAATAGGCCAGCGACAGGTCGCGCTGGTTCGACAGCACCTTGGTCGGTGTCACCGAGATTTTCCCGGGGCGCGGATAACGGTGGTAATCGAGCGCGGCAGCGCGGATCAGTTCGTCCATGGTCTCTTCCTTTCTGTTCTTCGGCGTGGAGTGCGCGAGCAACGCGCCCCACCCCAAAAGACGACGGAGCAGGACGACTCGCGCACGATCCTGCGCAGCATACCGCAAAGGCCAATCTTTCGCATTACGAAAAACGTCTTTGCATCGTGAAACAAACACTGCCCGGCCTGCGTGCGCACTTCCATGATAGCCATGCGTTTGCTCACCGATAGTTACGAGCGCATTCATAAGTCTGCGCTCCTCATGGCATAATTACGGGCTTTCACCGATTGCAATTCGTTCGCGCACGTTTCACCCGCAAACGCATCGCATCGGTACGTCGGGGCGCCCCAGCCGGCGCCCGAGCAGCCCGCCGGCCAGGCAGCACCTGCTTCAACGATGGCCGACCGACGGGAATGGTTACGCATCACAGCACGGGAGAGCTGTACACATGTCTCAGAACCACGCCCAGGCGGCCATTGCCGCTGCCCCCGAATATGTCCGCCACGAAGGCCTGAAGCAGTGGGTCGGCGAGATCGCCGCCCTGACCGAGCCTGACCGTGTCGTCTGGTGCGACGGCTCCCAGGAAGAGTACGACCGCCTGTGCGCAGAGATGGTCGAATCCGGCATGCTGATCAAGCTCAACCCGGAAAAGCGCAAGAACTCCTACCTCGCCTGGTCCGACCCCTCGGACGTCGCCCGCGTCGAGGACCGCACCTTCATCTGCTCGCAGGACAAAGGAGACGCCGGCCCCACCAACAACTGGGAAGACCCGGCGGTGATGCGCGAGACGCTGAACGGCCTGTTCAAGGGCGCGATGCACGGCCGCACCATGTACGTGGTGCCGTTCTCGATGGGCCCGCTCGGCAGCCCGATCGCCCACATCG
Source organism: Thauera mechernichensis (assembly GCF_029588855.1). Classification (NCBI taxonomy): domain Bacteria; kingdom Pseudomonadati; phylum Pseudomonadota; class Betaproteobacteria; order Rhodocyclales; family Zoogloeaceae; genus Thauera; species Thauera mechernichensis. Next base: position 34,115 of record NZ_JARQZE010000008.1, read on the forward strand.
GCGTCGAAATCTCCGACAGCCCCTACGTCGTCACCAACATGCGCACCATGACGCGCATGGGCCGCGGCGCCATCGAGGTGCTCGGCACCGACGGCGAGTTCGTGCCCTGCGTGCACACCGTCGGCGCCCCGCTCGCCCAGGGCGAGAAGGACAGCCGCTGGCCGTGCAACCCGACCACCAAGTACATCGTGCATTACCCCGAGACGCGCGAGATCTGGTCCTACGGCTCGGGCTACGGCGGCAACGCCCTGCTCGGCAAGAAGTGCTTCGCGCTGCGCATCGCCTCCACCATGGCGCGTGACGAAGGCTGGCTGGCCGAGCACATGCTGATCCTCGGCGTCGAATCGCCGCAGGGCGAGAAGACCTACGTCGCCGCCGCCTTCCCGTCGGCATGCGGCAAGACCAACTTCGCCATGCTGATCCCGCCCAAGTCCTTCGACGGCTGGAAGATCACCACCGTCGGCGACGACATCGCCTGGATCAAGCCCGGCCCCGACGGCAAGTTCCGCGCCATCAACCCCGAGTTCGGCTACTTCGGCGTCGCCCCCGGCACCTCCGAGAAGACCAACTTCAACGCCATGGCCACGCTCAAGGAAAACATCATCTTCACCAACGTCGCGCTCACCGACGATGGCGACGTGTGGTGGGAAGGCATGAGCAAGGAAGCCCCCGCGCACCTGATCGACTGGCAGGGCAAGGACTGGACGCCCGAGATCGCCCGGGAAACCGGCCGCAAGGCCGCGCACCCCAACGCGCGCTTCACCGCGCCGGCGAACCAGTGCCCGTCGATCGACCCGGCCTGGGAAGATCCCGCCGGCGTGCCGATCTCCGCCTTCATCTTCGGCGGCCGCCGTGCCACCACCGTGCCGCTGGTGTACCAGGCGTTCAACTGGAACTTCGGCGTTTACATGGCCGCTACGCTCGGCTCCGAGACCACCGCCGCTGCCTTCGGCGCTCAGGGCGTGGTGCGCCGCGACCCGTTCGCCATGCTGCCCTTCTGCGGCTACCACATGGGCGACTACTTCAACCACTGGCTGCGCATGGGCCACGTCGTCGAAGATACGCCCAAGATCTTCTGCGTGAACTGGTTCCGCATGAACGAGAAGGGCGAGTTCATGTGGCCGGGCTTCGGCGAGAACATGCGCGTGCTCAAGTGGATCGTCGAGCGCTGCCAGGGCAAGATCGCCGCCAAGGAAACCGCGCTCGGCTGGATGCCGCGCTTCGAAGACCTCGACTGGACCGACGCCGAGATCACCCGCGAGGAATTCGACGCCCTGACCAAGGTCGACGCAGACGCCTGGCGCACCGAACTCAGCTCGCACAAGGAGTGGTTCGACAAGCTGCAGGACCGCCTGCCGCGCCAGCTCGTGCTCAAGCGCGAACTGTTCGAGCTCGCACTCAACGCCGACTGATCCACCGCACGCCCGACCGAAAAAAGCGCCGCAGGTCGGCGCTTTTTTCATTTCGGCGCAGAATGGCGCCGCTCTCACCACCCGTCATCGCCGGAGCCCACGATGCAAGCTTTTTCCCGCCGCGCAGCCGACATCCAGCCCTTCCACGTCATGGAGCTGCTGCGCCGGGCGCGCGAGCTCGAGGCCCAGGGGCGCGACATCATCCACATGGAGGTCGGCGAACCCGATTTCGGCACGCCGCAACCCGTCATCGAGGCTGCCACCCGCTTCCTTGCCAGCGGCGACGTCCATTACACCCCGGCGCTCGGCCTACCCAGGCTGCGCGAGGCGATCGCACGCTTCTACCAGGATCGCTTCAAGGCCGAGGTCGCACCCGAGCGCATCATCATCACCACCGGCGCCTCCGGCGCCTTGATGCTCGCGCTCGCTGCCACCACAGACCCCGGCGACGAATGGCTGCTGCCTGACCCCGGCTACCCCTCCAACCGCCATCTCGTGCGCGCCTTCGAAGGTGTCGCGCAGGCACTGCCGGTAGACGCGCAGACCCGCTACCAACCCACTCCGGCCCGGGTCGACGCAGCCTGGACCGCACGCAGCCGCGGGTTGATGGTGGCCACGCCATCCAACCCCACCGGCACCCTGCTCGGCATCGACGAGATCGCCGCCCTGCACGCGGTCACCCGCCGGCGCGGCGGCCTGCTGCTGGTCGATGAGATCTACCAGGGCCTGACCTACGGCATCGACTCCGCCACCGCACTGGCACACCCGGCACTCAACGCGGCCGATGACGTCTTCGTCGTCAACAGCTTCTCCAAGTATTTCGGCATGACGGGCTGGCGGCTCGGCTGGCTGGTGGCGCCCACGCCCCTCGTGCGCGAGATCGAGAAGCTCGCCCAGCACTTCTTCATCTCGCCCTCGTCGCCCGCGCAGCATGCGGCCCTCGCAGCCTTCGAGCCTGCCACGCTGGAGATCCTGGAGGCACGGCGGACGGAGTTCGCCGCCCGCCGCAACGTACTGCTGCCCGCGCTGCAGGAAATCGGCTTCACGATCGCGACCGAGCCGCAAGGCGCCTTCTATATCTACGCCGACATTTCGAAGCTCGCGGACGACTCCGAAGCGCTCGCCCGCCGCATGATCGAAGAGGCAGGCGTGGCAGCCACGCCCGGGCTCGACTTCGGCCACCACCTGCCGCGCCGCCATCTGCGCATCGCCTACACCACGCGCGAATCACGCCTGCTCGAGGCCGTTGAACGCATCAGCGCCCTGCGGGCCTGATCGGCCGGCAGGGCGCTGTAATGAGCAGGCGCGGGCTTAGCTCGCCTGCTCGAGGCTGGTGCGGACCACGTCACGCCCGGCGATCAGCATGAGCCGCTTCTTCAGCGACATCACCTTGCGTGTGTAGCGGGCCTGCGGGTCCTTCAAGGCTCCGTTGTAATACTGCAGCGCGCGCTGCAGGCTGCCATAGCGCTGCAGGCCTTCGTGGAGCACCAGGGTACCCACGCGCACATTCACCTCGGGGTCGAACAGCGCGTTCTTGCCGCGGTTGGCGCCGAGCTTGTCCTGGTGGTAGCGCGGGATCACCTGCATCAGCCCTTGCGCCCCCATGTTGCTGACCGCACGCGGGTTGAAGCTCGACTCCACGGCCATCATCGCCACGATCAACAAGGGGTCGAAGCCGAGTTCCTGCGCAGAAGCCTCGGCGGCTGCCAGTGCGGGGACGATGGCCGTCTCGGATACACGATAGTTCTCGGTGATCCAGTCGCGCACGCGCGCCATCTCGATCGACAGCTCGCCTTCTTCCTGCGCGAACGGATCTTCGCCCAACATCTCCAACCCGGTCACTGCCGGACTGAAGGCCTTGAGCGCGGGCTCGACAGGCTGTTCGGTCGCACGCCTGAACGGCACCGACGGCGTGTAGGAGACATCGGCGAGCGTCACTGCCGGACTGACCGGCGGCGTTACCCGCAAGCCAAGGCCAGAGACCATCGACAGCTCGGAGGTGGTCGGCTCCGCCGCCGGGAGCGCAAACGCATCGCTGAACTGCAGGGTCGCACCGGCATCGGCAGCGCCATTGGCAGCCACCATATGGACCGTACCCAGGAGGCCGGCAGAAAACAGTGCACCGTAGACGAGGCTGGTCGCCGCACCGCCCGTTCTGCGCGCAAGCGCATTGAATCGAGTTGCGTGTTTCATGGTGTCCTCCATGCTGTGGCCTGAGCCGCCACCCTGGCCGCACCCTGTTGGAGTGCTGCGCCCGCGCCACCCTTTGAGGGCAGCGCGCATGCCGCGTGGCCGATTGGCCACGCCGGCAGATGGCCGGCTCGGTCGCCAGTAGGTGTTAAAGCCCGCCGCCGCAACCAGACGACAGACCCCGCGGTGCGCGCGTCCATGAAACTGCGTCTCCCTCTCAGAGAGGCGCCGCACCGAGATTGATTGAATTGTTGCGATGCAACAGGAAGCGAATTCTATTCTTCGACAAACATTTTGTCAAAACTTGACATGCGGGTGCCCTGGCGCCCGCATGTCATCACCCATGCACAGCAGCCGCTCCAGCCGCTGCCAGTCGAAGAACGGCCCGGGATCGGTCTTGCGCCCGGGGGCGATGTCCGAGTGCCCCACCACGGCCTCGATCGGGTAGCGCGTGCGCAACTCGGCGATCAATCCGGCCAGGCGCACATACTGCACGGGCTCGAATGGCTGTGTGTCACAGCCTTCGAGTTCGATGCCTATCGAGAAATCGTTGCAGCGCTCACGCCCATTCCAGCACGACACGCCTGCATGCCAGGCGCGGTGCTCGGGGGCGACGAAGCACACCACCTCGCCATCACGACGGACGAAATAGTGCGCCGACACGCGCAGATGCTGGATGTCCGCGTAATAGGGATGCTCGGCCGGGTCGAGCGTATTGGTAAACAGCTGCTCTACCCCAGGACCGCCGAAAGAATCGGGTGGCAGGCTGATGGCGTGCACCACGACGACATTCGGAACCACCCCCTCGGGTCGTGCATCGTAGTTGGGCGATGCACACAGCCGCAGCACCACAGCGTCGCGCTCGCCGCCTCCAGCCCTCATTGCCAGTAGATCACGAATCAATCGCCGACACTCCCTGCCGCTCAGCGCCGGGTATCGACATAGCCAATGCTGGCCTGCGGTGCACTGTTGATCACATCCCACCCGACCGTCGCCGCGCCGTTCTGGAAGGTACGCCCGACACCCAGATCCAGGCCGACACGATTCATCATCGGATAGTAACTGGCACCGACCGATCCCACCGTACGATCTTCGCGGTCACTCGTCAGCACCTTCACCGACAACCCCGGCCCACCGCCACCAAAATTGTAGTTGATACCGAACATCACGGCCGGATCGGCCTGCGCCGCGGTCGCGGCAAGGGCAAAAGTGGAAGCGACAAACAGCTTGCGCATCGGACTCATCTCCTGACTGGGTCTATCGGACGCCGCACCTCATGCGGGCGCAAGACTGACCACAGGAGACGGAAAAAGATTGGTGTGGAGATATCTCGAAACATCTTGGCGAGTGCGTGGCGAAAACCTGCGAGCGGGGTCATGCGAGCGGGGTCATGCGAGCGGGGTCAGGTCTTTCATTTACTCACAGTCCGTTGAGGCCGCCGTAACACACGCCCCTTGCTGACGATGCGGCTGATCGAACTGTAATGCAAGCCGAAGAAAGCAGCGAGTTGGGCGTAGGTGAACTCACCGGAATCAGCCGCCTCGAGGATGGCCCGGTCTCTCGAGGGGAAACGCTCGACGTAGGCGTCGAGGGCCACACCCTTCGGGCGACGCTGCATCCTGGGCACCTCGCTCAAGTTGTCATCGTCGGCAAACCTGCTCGCCATGCGACCTGCAAAATCCGCGCTGCCCAGGTAGATCTGCGCATTCAGGCCTTCCCAGATCGGCGGAAGACCAACACCGGCGCGCACAAAGTCTTCGTAGCGGCCGATGGCGCGCGTCCGCACTTCACCGAACTGGCCAAGGACCCAGTTCGTCGCCAACCATGACGGGGCCTCCACCCGGCCGAGCAGCGCGCGATGACTGCTCCACGGCCAGTCCGCCGCATCCTTGCACAGGCCGGCACGCACCGGATTGAGCACGACATAGCGCGCGAGCTCCACCAGGTAGGCGTCCGCCTCCACGAGGATCGCCTTGTAGCGCCCCTGAAAAACGTGACCGACGCGGCCATAGCGGCGATTGACCGCCTGCGTATACACCCCGTTGAGCTGCCGCATGCCGCGCGCCAGGTTGGCTTCGGCAGTCTCCACGACGACATGGTAGTGGTTACCCATCTGGCACCACGCATGGCAGCGCCAGTTGAAGCGCTCGCAGACCTCGCCGAAGAGATCGAGCCACGCCCGCCGGTCGACGTCATCACCATAGATCATCTCGCGCCGGTCGCCGCGCGACGTCACATGATACACACCGCCCGCAAGCTCGATTCGCAACGGCCGCGCCATGATGCCCGTCCTTTGAAAGGAGAGCTCGAATTATGCTTATGCCATTTCCTGCCCGCAAGCCCGTCACGCATCACTCGGCTCTGTGATGATCAACTGAAAGACCTGACCCCGAGCACGTGACCCCGAGCACGAGAAACCCCTCACCCCGCCCGGGCGGCCTGCCTGATAGCCTCGGCTGCCCACTGGTTCAAGCTCTGCCCGTGCGCAGCGGCAGCGACGACCGCCGCCTCGTGCACAGCGGGATCGACGCGCAGCGAGAACTTGCCCGAGAAACGCTTTCGTGGCTCGATGCCCCGCCGTTCGCAAGCATCCAGGAACATGCGGAGGGACGCCTCACCTTCGCGCCTCAGTCCGGCCACATCTGCCGCATAAAAATCCGCACCACCATTCAAACCGACGAACTCGCCGCGAAACATCTGGATGTCCGGATCGAAGGTGATCACGGCCTCGTAGCCCCCGATGTTCATGGTGTTCATGGTTGCACTCCGTTTTCTTCAAGCCACTTCCGAATTGCTGCAACTGCGCCCTTGTCGGTATCCGGGGACGGGTGCGGGCGATGAAAGACACGCACCACACCGAACAGGAACACCTCCACCCGAGAACCTTCGCGCTCCGAAATCTCGGCACCCAACTCCCGGAACAAAGCCTCGATGCCCCACCAGCGCACATTGGCCGAGACCGGCCGGACATGGATCAGTTCAAGGGTGCGCTGGTGTTTGCGCTTCACGATCTTATGGTATCAAAAAACGATACCAGACCAAAATGAGCAAATGAAAGACCTGACCCCAACCCTCCAACCCCCAGACAACCCCACCCAGAAGTGCGCTCATGCTGAGTGCAAAAAAAACGGGAGCCGAAGCTCCCGTTTTTACTTTCAAACCTGTCTGGAGGACAGATTAGAAGGTGTGACGCATACCAACGGCGAAGACGTCGGAATCCTTGCCGGTCACGCCAGTGGGCGCGCCAACGACGCCGTAGGCAAGACCGTTGCCGTTGTCGGTGCGGTTGAAGCCAGCGTAGGCGGTGGTGCGCTTCGACAGGGCGTGGGTGTAGGCGATCGAGTACGACTTGGCCTTGGCATTGACAGCATCAACATCAGCCTGGCCGTAGCCGACGTGGACATTGCCAGCGGCGCTGACCGGAACGACAACGCCGATCTGCCAGATGTCGGAGTCGTTACCCTTGACATGACCAATCGACTTGGCGTCCTGGTAGTTGGCAGCCAGGGTCAGCACACCGAAGTTGTAGCTCGCACCGATCGACCATTCCTTCTGGTCTTCGGCGGTGTCTTGCAGCAGCTGATACACGGCGGCGACACGCAGCGGGCCGTTGCTGTAGTCCAGACCCAGACCGACGGCGTCGTCGTTGCCTTCCTTCGGAGCAAGCTCAACAGCGTCCATCGAGTAGATGGCGCGGACCTTCAGGCCAGAGAACGAGCCGTTGTAGGCGATCGAGTTGTTCCAGCGGGCGTCGCCACCAGCATCGATGCTCGAGCCGGTGCCAGCAGCCAGGATGGACTGCGGCGACAGGATGCCGGAGTTGCCGAAGGCGTCAACAACGTGGTCGAAGCCCGGAGCGTACTGACGGCCGAGGCTGACCGTACCGAAGCCACCCGACAGACCGACGAAGGACTGACGCGAGTTGCCACCCAGGCCGGTGCCGTCATCGACGTTGTAGCCTTGCTCGAAGGTGAACACAGCCTTCAGACCATTGCCCAGGTCTTCAGCGCCACGGAAGCCCAGACGGCTACCCGACAGGCCACCGCTGTTGACGGCCGACAGGTCGTTGGCGCCATGCGAACCGAAAGCCATGTAGGCGTCGGCCACACCGTAGATGGTCACGTTCGACTGAGCGAAGGCCGGAGCCGAAACCAGGCCAGCAACAGCCAGCGCGATCAGTTTCTTCTGCATGTATTTCTCCTCAAATTTGAAGTTGAGACCGCGGCACCTGCCTCGGCCCTACTCACCTCTCTGGCGAGAAGTTGGGGCGATTCTGCAAACCTGAGCCCGGGCATGCAAGTCCGGGCGACGGAAAACACCACATTCCGGGCTTTGTTGTTGCGGGCGTGCAACAGAACGCCGGATCAGCGCCGCGCATCGAGCCGCGGCAGGGCCGCCTTCCAGCCCAGCAGCTTCTCGTCCGCCGTCACCAGCGTCGCGTTGCGCACCGCCGCGGAGGCGGCAATGAAGCGGTCCGCGAGGTCGCGATGCAGGTCGGCGAACCCCGCGGCCGCAAGCGCAATGCGGCCATCGAGCGGGATCTCGAGCAGCCCCGCGCTGAGCAGGCCTGCCCGCCAGCCTTCGATCGCGAGCGGCAGAACGATACGGCCTTTCTCTGCAAGCATCGCGCACTCCCAGAAGCTGATCGCACTCACCGCGACCTCGCCAGCACGCCAGGCCTGCTCGATGCGCGCACGCGCCTGCGGGCCGAGCGCGGCATCGTCGGCGTCCATCCAGATGAGGGCGTGCGTGTCGAGAACGATCACGACAGCACCTCCCAGTCATCGTCGGCAACCGGTGACACGATGTCGCCCAGGATACGTAAGCCTGGATGCAGACCAAAAGGCGAAGATGCGCGCGCGCCCTGATAGGGATGCAGTTCGGCCACGGGCTTACCGTTCTTCGTGACGACAAGGATCTCGCCGGAGGCCGCCACCTGATCCATCAGGGCGAGACAGCGGGCCTTGAATTCGGAGGCCTGGATGGTTTGCATAGTCGTACTCCCTGGATAATCGATGACCATGATCATGACCATGGTTGGATGCAAATGCAACAAGGCTGCAAGCAGGCAGCATGCACGGGTTCATCCAATACAAAATTCGGCACATTTTGTACAAAACATACAATTCAAGCTCACCAGAACGAAGAGGAGTGGCCACCATGCGCACCGTCCCTGCCACCGAGGCAAAACAAGCCATGGGCGTTTGCGTTGTTGCGACGCGGACATTAAAGTGCACACACAAACGTAGATACAAGAGGTAATACCATGGGAACGCTGACCAGCCGAGTGTTCAACAACGGCAACAGCCAGGCTGTGCGCATACCCGCAGAGTTCCGCCTCGACACCGACCGCGTCAGCATCACGCGCAACGAAGCGGGCGATCTGGTGATCCACCCCTTGCGCGTGCAACGCGGCACCGCCCTGATGCAGGCCCTGAAGGCGCTGGGCGAAGTGGACGAGGACTTCATCGCCGCGCTCGAGGCCGAACAGGAAGCGCCGCTGCAAACGCAGGAGCGCCAGGCGCTGTGATCTACCTGCTCGACTCCAACATCCTGATCTACCTGATCAAGAACCAGCCGCCCGGCATCGCGCAGCGCATCGACGCCCTCCCCGAGAACGACGCCCTGTGCATGTCTTTCGTGACCTGGGCGGAGCTGCTGAAGGGCGCCGAGCGCAGCACTCGCAAGACGGAGGTGCTACGCCGGCTGAACGCTCTGGCGCGCCAGGTACCGGTGCGCTATCCCGCCGACCCCGCCATCTGCAGGCATTACGCGGAACAGGCCACCCGCCTCAGGGAGGCAGGCACACCGATCGGCGCGAACGACCTGTGGATCGCCTGCCATGCGCTGGCCGAAGACGCCACACTGATCACCCACAATACGCGCGAGTTCAGGCGGATTGCGGGTTTGCGCGTCGAGGACTGGGTAGCCTCCGACACAGACTGAAGCAGGCCACCCCGGAACTCCCACCGCCCCTTAGCACTCTCACGCCCCGAGTGCTAATATTGAAGCGCACAAGGAGGACCCAAGCCCATGTCACACGCCCTGACCTTCCCCGTTCCCGCCGCCGGCAGCCTGGACCAGTACATCCAGAGCGTGAATCGCATGCCGATGCTGAGCGAACAGCAGGAGGTGGAACTGGCGACGCGGCTACGCGACGAGGGCGACGTGGATGCGGCACGGCAGCTGGTGATGTCGCATCTGCGCGTCGTCGTCGCCATTGCGCGCGGCTACCTCGGCTACGGCCTGCCCCACGCCGACCTCATCCAGGAGGGCAACGTCGGCCTGATGAAGGCCGTCAAGCGCTTCGACCCGAGCCGCGGCGTGCGCCTGGTGTCGTTCGCGATCCACTGGATCAAGGCGGAGATCCACGAGTACATCCTGAAGAACTGGCGCCTGGTGAAGATCGCCACCACCAAGGCGCAACGCAAGCTGTTCTTCAACCTGCGCGGCATGAAGAAGGACAGCACCACGCTGCAGCCTGCCGAGGTGCAGGCGATCGCGGCCCAGCTCGACGTCAAGCCCGAGGAAGTGGTGGAGATGGAAACGCGGCTCACCGGCCGCGACATTCCGCTCGACGCCGGCAGCGACGACGAGGACGAGCGCTTCGCGCCAATCTCCTACCTGCCCGACCCGCAGGCCGAACCTTCCGAGCTCATCGCCGAGGCCCAGCTGGCACACCTGCAGGACACCGGCCTGCGCAATGCGCTCGCCAGCCTCGACGACCGCAGCCGAGCCATCGTGCAGCGGCGCTGGCTCGCCGAAGGCGACAGCGCCACCCTGCACGAGCTGGCGGCCGAATACGGCGTCTCAGCCGAACGCATCCGCCAGATCGAAGCCAAGGCCATGCAGAAGATGCGGGGGATGCTGGCGGCAGTGGTGTAACTACAGCGCCAAGGCACTCTCCAGACAACAACGGCAGCTCGAAGGCTGCCGTTGTGCTTTCATGCGCTACGCTCGCACATCGCTGCTACTTCCCATCCAGCAGCGCCTTGATGTCCGCCGCGACCACCTGCGGCTCCTCGCCGTGCCTCATGTACAGACGCAACCGTCCATCGGGACCGAAAACGTAGGTACCGGCGGAATGGTCGATGGTGTAGTGGCCGGCCAGATCGCCGCTCTTGCGGTAGAACACGCGGAAGTCCTTGGCAATGGCAGCGATCTGCTCGGGCGTGCCGTACATGCCGAGGAAGCGCTGGTCGAACACCGGCACGTACTCGGCAAGCAGTTCGGGCGTGTCGCGCTCGGGGTCGACGGTGACGAAGACCACCTGCACGCGGTCGCTGTCGGCGCCGAGCAGGCCCATCACCTCGCTCATGCCCACCAGCGCAGTGGGGCATACGTCCGGGCATTGGGTGTAGCCGAAGAAGATGGTGACCGCCTTGCCCTTGAAATCGGCCAGCGTGCGCTCCTGGCCGTGATGGTCGGTGAGGCGGAAGTTTCTGCCATAGTCGGCGCCGGTGATGTCGGTGCTGCGGAACACCGGCTCGGCAGGCGTGCAGGCGGCGAGGACGCCGAGCGCCAGGGCGGGCAGAACGAGGGCACGCAGGCGCGCAAAAAGCGTTGATGACGAGAGAGCGGACGACATGGGCTTGCCTGTTTGACTGCAGAATCAGCGCTCGATGATAGACCCATCGCCTGCCCACCGGAACCCGCTGCGGCATTCGGCCGCAGCCGCCGCAGCGCTTGTCCGCCATCAAGGCACACTGGAATGGCGCTGTCCGACTGCACCTCCGCCAGCCCCACCCTCCCCTGCGCTCCTCGGGGCACCCGCCCGCGTCAGCCTGCCGACAGTCGCCTGCGCAGCGCACGCATCAGCGCCCCCAGCAACGGCAGCTTCTCGTACAGTTCCTCGGCGGCGTCCCAGTAGTCGCGGTGCAGCAGCACGCGGCCACCGGCATCGAAACGCAGGTGGGTCACGCCATGCACCACCACCGGCCGGCCGCGCAGCAGGAAATGGAAATCCCAGCCCAGCATGGCCTGCGCACCCTGCTCGATGCGCTCGGTGACCACGAAACGCGGCGCATCGACGGTATCGAACATGTGCTCGAAGATTCTGCGAATGGCTGCGGTACCGACGACATCGTTGAACGGATCCTTGAAACGCGCGTCGGCGGCATAGAGTGTGTCGACACCGGCCAGCGAGTGCGGCGCGAGTTTTTCGTAGAAACACGCCACGCGGCCAGCCGCGCTCGCGGCGGCGTCCGCAGTGGCGGGCGCCATGCCCTCGGAGCCCATGTGCGTCGACCTCATAGTCCAGTGGCTCGCCGCACGAGCCGGAAATAGAAGCGCCGCGGCAGCCACTGCAGCGCCTTGAGCACGCGGGTGAAGCGCTTCGGGAAGTGGATCTCGAAGTCGCCGCGCGCAAGGCCGTCTACGATCGCCTGCGCCGCCTGGACCGGCGTCTGCAGGGCCGGCATGTGGAAGTCATTGGCGGCTGTGAGCGGCGTGGCGACGAAGCCGGGGTCGATCAGGAAGACATCGACGCCGCGCGGCGAAAGATCCAGGTAGAGCGTCTCGGCCAGGTTGATCAGCGCCGCCTTGGTCGGGCCATAGACGGTCGCCTTGGGCAGCCCGCCGTAGCCGGCGACGCTGCCGACCAGGGCGATCGCCCCGCTGCCCTGGCGCAGCAGCACGGGCACGAGCTCGCCGACGCCGCACAGCGTGCCCACCAGGTTGAGCTCGACCGTCTCGCGCACGGCCTCGGCGCTCAGTTCCCAGGCGCGCAGCGGGCGATAGGTGCCGGCGTTGAACACCACCAGGTCCACGCCACCCCAGCGCGCCAGCACGGCGGCCTGCGCACGCGCAAAGTCAGCGTCGCGCGCGAGATCGAGCGCTTCGACCACGCAGTCGGACGCGGCCACCCCGCGCGCCATGCACGCCGCGCGCACCGCCTGCAGCCGCTCGACGCCGCGCGCCGACAGCGCCAGGCGCGCACCGCGCGCGGCCAGGTCCAGCGCCAGCGCCTCGCCGATGCCGGTGGAGGCGCCGACGATCCACACCCGCCGCCCCTGCCAGTTTCGGATCGGCGTGTTAAGCGGGGCGAACAGCCCGCGCCCGCTCCGGGTCACCGTCGTCATCGCTGCATCCTCGCTGCCATGCGCGCCCGGTCCTCGCCGCTCAATCGGCGCGCTTGAAGAAGGACAGCGTGACCTCGCCGAGGCGGAAGCCCCACTTGCTCATCAGCGAACGGTTGAGCATCACCTTATCGTCCATCAGGAACATCCAGTCGTCGAAATCGACGTTGTAGACCTTGTCGCCGACTGGCAGCGCCAGCACGTAGCGCCAGCGCAGCGCATTGCCCGCAGCCTCGCCGCTGGCCTCGCCGACGACATCGTCGGCGCGCCCGCTGTAGCGCCCGGGGCCGAGGCGGGTGATGGTCCACACGCGGCGCTGGGTGCTGCCATCGGAGTAGGTGAAGTGCTCATCGAGGGTGCCGACCTCGCCCTCCCAGCTCGCCTCGATCAACACGTGGAAGCGCTTCACCACCTTGCCCGAGCGGTCCTGGAACATGCCGTAGGCGTCGAGCGTGCCGTTGAAGTAGTCGCGCAGTTCGAGCACCGGCTGCTCGGCGCGGTAATGATCGACATTCACCGTCGTGCACCCCCACAGGCCGACCACGGCCACGATCCACAAGAAAAGACGTTTCACGATCACGATTGCACTCCCTCACAGACGGTCGCCTTGCGAAGGCCGTCGGCCGACGGCACATCCGGCTCGATCCAGGCGCGCCAGCGCCACAGCAGCACGATCGCCCCCAGCTTGAGCACGACCGGCACGAAGCCATACACCGCCGCCAGCGCCGTCACCGCAGCAGGCTCGCGCGCCCCCGGCGCATAGCCGAGCAGCGCGAGCAGCGGCAGCGCCAGGCCAGCCGCCAGTGCGAGGTTGGCCTTGGTGACGAAATTCCACCAGCCGAAGCATGCCCCCGCCTGCAGAGGGGGCTGAGCGCGCCCGGTCGCGCTGCGCGCGACGAGGTCGGCGAGCAGCGAGGGGGGCAGGCTGAGGTCGGCGCCGAGCGCGAGCCCCGACAGCACGCAGATGAGCGCGTAGGCGAACACGTCGCCGTCCCCGAGCAGCCCGGCCCAGGCGAACACCGCGACTGCCAGCACCATACCGGCGAGCCAGGCGCGCAGCTTGCCGATGCGCTGCGACACCCGCACCCACAGCGGCAGGCTGGCCGCCGCGGCGACGAAGTACAGCACCAGGAAGAGACCCGCGAGCCGTTCAGCGCCGAGCACGTCGGCGACGAAGAACAGTACGGTGGCCGACGGAATCGCCGCGGCGATGCCATTGGCGGCGAACACCGCGAGCAGGCGGCCGAAGCCGGCGTCGCGCACGGTGGCGCGCAGGCCTGACCACAGCGGCGTCGCCCGTACCGGCACGCGGCCTGCACCCTGTCCGGCCAGGCCGGCAGACGGAACTGCCGGCGCGCGCCACAGCGTCCACAGGCCGAAGCCGGCGAGCAGCGGCAGGAACAGCCAGGCCAGGCGCGCCAGCCCGGTCGCCTCGTCGGCGCCCAGCGCAAGCACCGCCGGCAGAGCCGCGGCCAGCACCACGCCGCCGAGCCCGAAAGCCTCGCGGCTGGCGACGTAGCGCGTGCGCAGAAGCGGCGTGTGCGCCACCTCCGCACCCCAGGCGTTGTAGGCGATGGTCGCCACCGACCACGCCAGTGACACGCCGACCAGCAGCAGGAACAGCCAGCCAAGACCCGCCCCTGCGGGCGGCGCAAGCAGGCCGAGCATGCCAGCGCCCAGGCCCGGCAAGGCCAGCGCGACCCACAGCCGGCGCCTTGGCAGGCGGTCGTTGGCCCAGCCGATCAAGGGGTCGGTAAAGGCGTCGACGATGCGTGCGGCGAGCAGCACCGCCCCCACCAGCGCCAGCGGCAGGCCGAGTCCTTCAGCGTACAGGCGCGGCACGTGGACATAGATCGGCAGCGCGGCGAAGGCCAGCGGCAGGCCGAGCGCTCCATAAGCTAGCAGCGCCTGGCGAGAATCGGTGCCAGGGCCCGGATCAGGTGAGGCGCTGGTCGCGGCGGCGCTCATCGCGCGCGCTCCGCCAGGCCGAGCAGTTGCGCGCGCAGACGCGGTTCGCGCGTGCGCGGATCGAGCCAGATTGCAAAGAAGGCCGCCGCCAGCTCGGCGTCTTCGAGCGCCGCGGTCGGCTGGCCCTGGTGCCAGAACTGCGCGCCTTCGCCCGGGCGGTGCAGCCCGACCAGAGTCTCGCCCGCCTCCACCGAGGGCAGTGCGCGCGCCAGGGCCTGCGCCCAGCGTGCCAGCTGCGCTTCATCCTCATAGCCGAGGCGACGCATCTCCCCCAGACTGAGTTCGACCAGGCGCGCGGACGACACCGCCCGTGCGTAGCGGATCGACAACGCATGGTCCGCAGCCAGCACCTGCGCCACCTCGGCCTCGTCGTCCACTGGCTCGGCGGCTGCATCGGGCATCGCCCACAGCGCCGCATCGTAGAGCTTGAGGCCGAACCAGCGCAGCTCACCCTCGCCCACGCGCTGAAGGCCGCCCTGAAGCGCCGGCGGCAGCTCACGCGCGAAGGACGGCGCGGCAACGAGCAAGGCGCCGGCGAGCAGCAGGGGCGCCAGCCAAGGATCGAGTGCAGCGCGCGGGCGTGGCATCAGCGCCTCCCGCCCCCTGCATCCGCATGCGCGAACACATAGTGGTGGACGTCGATGTCGCCCGTCTCGAAGCCGGCCTCGCAATAGGACAGGTAGAAGCGCCACATGCGCATGAAGCGCTCGGGAAAGCCCTGAGCGCGTACCGCAGCGGCCTGCGCCTCGAAGCTGCGCTGCCAATGCGCGAGCGTGCGCGCATAGTCGCGACCGAAGGCGAAGTCGCCGACGATGCCAAGCCCGGCGCGTTGCGCCTGCTGCGCCACCCTGCTCGGGCTGGGCAGCATGCCGCCGGGGAAGACGTGGCGCTGGATGAAGTCGGTGCCGCGCCGGTAACGAGCGAACAGTGCGTCGGCGATGGTGATGGCCTGCACCACACAGCGCCCACCCGGCTTGAGCAGCGCACCGAGCTGGCCGAAGTAGGTGGGCCAGAAGCGCTCGCCGACCGCCTCGATCATCTCGATCGACACGATGTGGTCATACTGGCCGCGCACGTCGCGATAGTCGCACAGTTCGAAGTCCGCGCGGTCGGCAAAGCCGCCGCGCTCGGCGCGCGCGCGCGCGAAGGCGAGCTGGGACGGCGACAGCGTGATGCCGAGCACCTTGCAGCCGAACTCTGTGGCGGCGACCTCGGCAAAGCCGCCCCAGCCGCAACCGACCTCGAGGATCGTCTGCCCCGGCTGGGCGCCGAGCTCGCCGAGGATGCGGCGGTACTTGCGCAGCTGGGCATCGACCAAGGACTCATCGGGGGTCGCGAAGACCGCGGCCGAATAGGTCATCGTCGGGTCCAGCCAGAGCGCGTAGAAGTCGTTGCCGAGGTCGTAGTGGGCCTCGATGTTGCGCCGCGAGCCGGTGCGGGTGTTGGCGCGCAGCAGATGCTGCAGACGGTGGCCAAGCAGGCGGAACATGCGGCCGTAGATGGCGCCATGCAGCTGGTCGCGGTTGGCCGACAGCAGGCGCAACAGGCCGGTGAGGTCCTCGGTGTCCCACAGGCCGTCCATCCAGGCTTCGCCGAAGCCGATGTCGCCGCGCGCGAGCGCCTCGTCGAACACGGCGTGGTCGCGCACCCGCAGGTGGGCCACGAGCGGACCGTGGCCGGCGCGCAGGCGCAGGCCGTCGGGCAGTTCGACGGCGAGCGCGCCACCCTGCAGGCGGTCGAGCATCTCCAGGGCGAGCCGGGTGGCGCGCGGGCGGCGACCGAGGCGCACGCTGGCCAGCGGCTGCAGGGCATGGTCGAGTGCGTTCATCAGGTGGTCTCCTCAAGCGGTGGCGCGGGCTTGCGATGGAACCTCACCCGACGCAGGGCCAGGCGCAAGGCCTGCCAATGGATGCGGGCGACGACGCCCAGGGTCATGAAGGGTTGGCGGACTAGCCACTTGCGCATCGCGGAGCCGTCGAGCGCCTGGGCGCGACCGGACAGGCGGGTGCTCAGGCGCAGCGCGCCCTCGTCCCACAGGTCGACCGACACCGCGTGCACCTCGCCCTGGCGCTCGAAGCGGAAGCGGTACTCGCCGCGCACCGGGAAGAAGGGCGAGACGTGGAAGCACTTGCGCGCGCGCAACTCGTCGCCCGCCGCAATCGGGCGCAGGTCGGGGTGGTGCACCAGGTAGTTGTGACGCTCGCCGAAGGTGTTGTTGACCTCGGCAAGCACGACACGCAGGTTGCGCGCGTGGTCATGGCAGAACCAGAAACTGACCGGGTTGAAAACGAAGCCGAAGATGCGCGGCATGGTCTGCAGCACCACCTCGCCGTCGCACAGCTCGCCCAGGCCATGCCGGTCGAGCACGCCGCGAATCCATGGCAGCAGCGGGCTACCGTCGCGGGCGCCGTGGTCGCGGCTGTATATGGCGAAAACGTTGGGGCGGTCGATGCCGAGCAGGGGCACCTGCAAGGTGTCGAGCCTGCCCAGCGGCAGGCGCAGGAAGGCTGTGGGGTAGATGAAGCGGTTGTGCGCCTGGACGTGGCGCTCATGCATCACCGCACCGAAGCATACGGCGGCGTTCATCAGGCCGCGAGCTCCAGCGCAGGCTCGACGGCCGTGACACGACCGCGCCGCCATGGCACCTCGACGCCCATTGCCTCGGCAACGGCCACCGCCGACTTGAGGCCATCTTCATGGAAACCGTAACCGGTCCAGGCCCCGGCGAACCAGCTGCGGTTGTTGCCCTGGATGGCCGGCAGCGCGGCCTGGGCGTCGATCGCGCCCTGGTCGAACACCGGGTGGGCGTAGTGGAAGCGGCCGATGACACGCTCACTGTCCGGCTCGAGGAAGGGGTTGAGCGACACCACCACCGGCGTCTCAAAGGGCAGCGGCTGCAGGCGGTTGATGAGATAGCTCACCGACACCGGGCGGTCGTCGGGCTCGCCCTCGCCGGACAGGTAGTTCCACGCCGACCACACCTTGCGCCGCTGCGGCAGCAGCGCGGGGTCGGTATGCAGAATGGCAAGGTTGTCCTGGTAGCGCACCGCTCCGAGGATGCGGCGTTCCTGCTCGCTCGCCCCCTCGCCCAGGATGGCGAGCGTCTGGTCGCTGTGACAGGCGAACACGACCTCGTCGAAGCGCTCGACGCCGGCACGCGTATGCACGCGCACGCCCAGCGCGTCGCGCTCGACGCGCAGCACCGGGTGGCCAACGCGCACATCGTCCAGGCGACCGAGCATGCGGCGCACGTAGCTGCGCCCACCGCCTTCGACCGTGAGCCAGCGCGGACGGTCGAGGACCTGCAGCAGGCCATGGTTGTGGCAGAACTGGACGAAGGTGGCGAGCGGGTAGTCGAGCATGGTGCGCGTCGGACACGACCAGATCGCGGCCGCCATCGGTAGCAGGTACCAGTCGCAAAAGGCCTGGCCGTAGCCCTCGAGCTCAAGATAGTCACCGAGCGAGATCGCCGGCATCCCACCTGCGGCCGCCAGACGCGTCGTCTCGCGGTTGAAGCGCATGATGTCGCGCACCATGCCCAGGAAGGCGGGGCGCAGCAGGTTGGCGCGCTGCGCAAACACCGTATCCAGGTTGGTACCCGCCCACTCAAGCCCGGGGCCGGCGAGGCTGACGCCGAAGCTCATCTCGGTTTCCACCGCCTCGACGCCGAGCAGTGCGAAGAGCGCGCACAGGTTCGGGTAGGTGCGGCGGTTGAAGACCAGGAAACCGGTATCGACCGGATGGGTGCGCCCCTCGAGGGTGACGTCCACCGTGTTGGTGTGGCCGCCGACGTAGTCGCCCGCTTCGAACAGCGTCACGCGGTCGCGCTGTGCCAGCAGCCAGGCCGTGCCGAGGCCGGCGATGCCGCCGCCGACCACCGCCACCCGGCGCGTGTCACCCGCACCCAGGCGCTCGAGCTCACCCATCTTCATGACGTCACTCCGCCGCGTTCTCGCCCTCGATCAGGGCGTACGCGGAATGGTTGTGGATCGACTCGAAGTTCTCGGACTGCACCGACCACGCGTCGATGCGGGCGTCGGCGCGCAGGCGCAGTGCGATGTCGCGCACCAGATCCTCGACGAACTTGGGGTTGTCATAGGCGCGCTCGGTGACCCACTTCTCATCCGGGCGCTTGAGCAGGCCGAAGACCTCGCAAGACGCCTCCTCCTCGGCCATGCGCACCAGTGCGTCGATATCCAGGTCGCCACGCAGGCGAGCCTTGAGCGTGATGTGGGAGCGCTGGTTGTGCGCGCCATAGGCGGAGATCTTCTTCGAGCACGGGCACAGGCTGGTCACCGGCACGGTCACTTCGAGCGTCGTGGCCACCACGCCATCCTCCACGCGCTCGACCACCACGCAGGCGTCCATGTCGAGCAGGCTGGCCACGCCCGAGACCGGCGCGAGCTTGTTGATGAACCAGGGAAAGCGCGCCTCGATGCGCCCGCTGTCCGCCTCCAGGCGCACCAGCATGTCGGCGAACAGGCGACGCAGACCGGCGAGGTCGAGCGCCTCGCGCTCGGCCTCGAGCAGTTCGACGAAGCGCGACATGTGCGTGCCCTTGACGTCGGCCGGCAGGCCAACCGTCATCTCCAGCGTGACCACGGTGTGTTGCACCGAACCCGCACTATCGCGCAGGGACATCGGGTAGCGCAGGCCGCGCACGCCCACGCGCTGGATCGGGAGGGCGCGGTGGTCGGCACTGGCCTGCACGTCGGGCAGGAAGAACTTGTCAGGGGCGTTCATGAGCGTTCCTTGTGGCGGATGGCGCCGGGGTTGGCGATGGGGAGGGCGTCGGGTTGCGCGCTGGGCAGTGCAAGCGGTGCCGCGCGCAAGGGCAGATCCGGGCGATGCATGAAGATGAGCAGATCGATCGGCACCGCCCTGGCGCCCTTTACGGGCATCGGCGCGCCGTCCTGGGTCACCACAGCGACCATGACCGGTGCCACCGCCAACGGCGCGCCCGGCGCGAGCCGCTCGGCTTGGGCGACATGAGGCAGCAGCGAACAGACGGCTGCGACCGACAGACCGCCGAGCCAGCGTGGGAGCGTCTTCTCGTTCATAGCTATGTCCTGGACAGAAGTAAGCGACGATCAAACGATAGGCCAGCCCATCGTAGATGTCAATGTTTTGTCCTGGACAAATAGAGCAAAGAACACAAGAACAAGTGCCCCAATCCGCCCGGCGCGATGCTGCGCCGCGCTGTCCCCCGAGCAGCGCCGGCCAGCACGGGACGCCCTCGGCGGAACAAAGTCGCACCACAACCGGGGCTTGCGGTATTACGCTTGCGGTTCGCCGACACAAGATACGTAATCAAAGCGCGGAGACAGCCCCTGGATACCAACCCCATCAGCACCTTCGAGGTCGTCGCCGGCCTGCTCGGCGGCATCGGCCTGTTCCTGCTCGGCATGCACATGCTCACCGAAGGCCTCAAGCTGGCCGCGGGCCGCGCGCTCGAGGGCATGCTCGAGCGCGGCACGGCGACGCCGCTGCGCGGGCTGGCGGCAGGCATGACCATGACGGCCCTGGTGCAGTCCTCCACCGCCGTGACCGTTGCCAGCATCGGTTTCGTCAACACCGGCCTGCTGTCGCTCAAGAACGCGATCTGGGTGATCTTCGGCTCCAACGTCGGCACCACGCTCAATGCCTGGCTGGTAGCCGCGCTCGGCTTCAGCTTCAAGATCGACGCCTTCGCCCTGCCCTTCGTCGGCATCGGCGCCGCGCTCATGCTGGCCGGACGCAGCCTGCGCATGCGCGCACTGGGCCAGGCACTGGCCGGCTTCGGCGTGTTGTTCCTCGGCATCGACGTGCTCAAGGACACCTTTTCCGGCTTCGGCGCCGCGCTCAACCTGCAGGACTACATCAGCCCGGGGGTGATGGGCTGGATCATCCTGGTCGGCATCGGCACCTTGCTCACCGTGCTGATGCAGGCCTCGGGCGCAGTGATCGCGATCATCATCACCGCCGCTCAGGGCGGGCTGATGTCGGTGGAAGCGGCTTGCGCGATGGTCATCGGCACCAACATCGGCACCACCTCCACCGCCATCCTGTCGGCCATCGGCGCCACCTCCAATGCGCGCCGCCTGGCCGCCGCGCACGTGATGTTCAACCTCGTCACCGGCACCGTGGCGCTGCTGCTGCTGCCGCTGCTGATCACGCTGCTGGGCATGACGAGAGAATGGATGGAGCAGCCCGCCACGCCGGCGGTCACGATCGCCATGTTCCACACCCTGTTCAACCTGCTCGGCGTGCTGCTGATGGTGCCGCTGGCCGGCGGCATTCTGCGCCTGCTGTCGAGCCGTTTCCGCAGCCGCGAGGAAGAGATCGCCCGCCCACGCCACCTCGATGCCAACTCGCTCGCGGTGCCCGACCTGGCATTACGCGCACTCCGCCTGGAGCTGGGGCGCACGCAGAGTTTTGCGGTGACCGCGTTGACCGCGAGCACGCGTACGCCACCCGACGAACCCTGGATCGAACGCCAGGCCGGCGCACTCGACGCACTCGGCCCTGCAATCGCCGCCTATGTGCGCAAGCTCAGCGTGGCAAGCCTGCCGCCCGCGCTGGTCGAGGCGCTTGCGCACAGCCTGCGCACACTGCAGTACCAGCAGAGCGCAGTCGGCGCCGCACGCCAGGCTTGCAGCCTGGGCACGGTACTGGGCCCGCCGTCCGAGCCCGAGCTGGTGGCTGCCGCCGATGCCTTCCGCCAGGCCGCGGCCAACCTGGCTGCCAGCGCAGACGCGAGCCAGACCGATT
The DNA here is from genome assembly GCF_029588855.1 of Thauera mechernichensis. Classification (NCBI taxonomy): domain Bacteria; kingdom Pseudomonadati; phylum Pseudomonadota; class Betaproteobacteria; order Rhodocyclales; family Zoogloeaceae; genus Thauera; species Thauera mechernichensis. The sequence goes on from NZ_JARQZE010000008.1 coordinate 55,512, forward strand.
TCAACGCGGTGCGCGTGGAGCAGTTGCTGCTCGATACCGAGAACCGCTACCAGGCGCTCAAGGAGGCGCTGCTGCTGCAGGGCGCGCACGCGCGGCTGGACATCAACACCATGCAGGAGTGGCTGCGGCTGGCGAGCCTGCAGCGCCGGGCAGCGGAACAGGTCGCCAAGGGGGCACGCATGCTCGCAGTGCTCGATGGCGACCTGCTGCCGCACCAGGTCGAAGACGGTCCGGACACCGACAACGACGGTAACGGCGAGCCGGCACGCGTCCCCGCATAACGGCCGGCACCAGGGGAGCGGCTGCGCGCGCCTTCAGCTGTGCTGCGCGCGCCACTGCTGCAGCGCGGCCAGCGTACCGTCGAGATCGCCGACGACGCGGACGCCCGGCAGGCGCTTCTGTTTGTCGCGCACTGCGGCCCCGCCGGCCCAGATATCCACCGTCGTCGGCAGCATTTCGCGCAGCGCCAGCAAGCCCTCGATGGCCTGGCGCGCCGGGTAGGCAATGCTGAAGGACAGGCCGACGATGTCGAAGCCGCCCGCCACCGCCGCACTGCGGATGTCGGCAAGCGGCGTGCGCGTGCCGAGCGAGACACAGCAGGCGCCCTCGGGTACGAGCATGGCTTCGGCCATCAGCAGGCCGAGCACATGCTCCTCCTCGGGGAAGGTGGTGAGCAGCACACGCGGCCGGCCACCGCTTGCCGCCTGGGCACCAATCGCGCCGCGCAGCACGTTCTGCACCTGCTCGGTAAACAGGTGCTCCTCGGGGACGTCGACCTCGCCGCGCATCCAGGCCTCGCCCACTGCGGCCGCGAGCGGCGCGACCGTGTCGGCCACGAAACGCTGCAGGCCTTGCTTCATCAGCGCATGGCGCAAGGCCTGCGCAAGTTCGACGCTGCGATGCAGGCGCACGAGCTCGAGCAGGCTGCCGTCGCAGCCGGGCGCTGCCGCACTCGTGGCAAGGCACTCGTCGAGCATGCGCGAGAGTTCGTCCACGCTCGCCCCCACGATGCGCGCAGGCCGTCGTCCGTGGTCTAGCAAACGACGGATCAGGCGCAGCTTGTCGACCTGCTCGGGCGCGTACAGACGCTCGCCGTTGGCGTCACGCGCCGGCGTCGGAAAGCCGTAGCGTCGCTCCCACACCCGCAAGGTATCCTTCGCAATGCCGGTGTCGCGCTCGACGGCAGCGATGTTATGGACGGGTTCGAAACGGGCGATGTCGTTCATGGGCGGGCCGGACGTCCAGACTGGAACCTCGGGACGGGCTCCATCAGTGATGCGAATGTTAGGCAGCCCCCTCCGCTTTGTCCAGGACAAACTTAGATTTCGTCCACCCAACTCCCCTTCTCCCACCCCCCGTAGGAGCGACGCCAGTCGCGAGGGGTTGAAGGCGACAGGGCTCATCGCAAGCCCCGCAAAGCTCGCGGCTGGCACCGCTCCTACGGCGGACTGACGTGCGCGGCGCTTCTCCTGTGGGAGCGACGCCAGTCGCGAGGGGTTGAAAGTGACAGGGCTCGTCGCAAGCCCCGCAAAGCTCGCGGCTGGCGCCGCTCCTACGGCGGACTGACGTGCGCGGCGCTTCTCCTGTAGGAGCGACGCCAGTCGCAAGGGGTTGAAGGCGACAGGCCTCATCGCAAGCCCCGCAAAGCTCGCGGCTGGCACCGCTCCTACGGCGGACTGATGTGCGCGGCGCTTCTCCTGTAGGAGCGACGCCAGTCGCGAGGGGTTGAAGGCGACAGGGCTCATCGCAAGCCCCGCAAAGCTCGCGGCTGGCACCGCTCCTACGGCGGACTGATGTGCGCGGCGCTTCTCCTGTAGGAGCGACGCCAGTCGCGAGGGGTTGAAGGCAATCGCGCCCAACCGTCTGCCCGGTCAGCGGCGCGGAGGCTAAAATGGCAGGATGCTCGAAGACCTCCCCTCCCAGCCGGCACGGACGCAGGCCCCAGCGCTGACGGCATCCGCCCCCGGTCATGATGACCCGTCACCCGCGCACCGCATCCTCGAGCACGTCTTCGGCTACCCCGCTTTCCGCGGCGAGCAGCAGGCCATCGTCGAGCATGTCGCCGCAGGCGGCGATGCGCTGGTGCTGATGCCCACCGGTGGCGGCAAGTCGCTGTGCTACCAGATCCCGGCACTGCTGCGCACCGGCACGGCAATCGTGGTGTCGCCGCTGATAGCGCTCATGCAGGACCAGGTCAGCGCGCTGGTCGAAGCCGGCGTCAACGCCGCCTTCCTCAATTCCAGCCTGGATATGGAGCGCGCCCGCGCAGTTGAGCGCGCGCTGTGGGACGGCACGCTCGAGCTGCTCTATGTCGCCCCCGAGCGGCTGATGACGCCGCGCTTCCTCGACCAGCTCGACCACCTGCGCGACACCGGCCGGCTGGCGCTGTTCGCCATCGACGAAGCGCACTGCGTGTCGCAGTGGGGCCACGACTTCCGCCCCGAGTACCTGCAGCTCTCGATCCTGCCCGAGCGCTACCCGTCGATCCCGCGCATCGCGCTCACCGCCACCGCCGACCGCCAGACCCGCGAGGAGATCGCCGAGCGCCTCAACCTGCGGCATGCGCGCCGCTTCGTCTCCAGCTTCGACCGCCCCAACATCCGCTACACCATCGTCGACAAGGACGACGCGCGCCGCCAGCTGCTCGCCTTCATCCGCGAGGAATGCCCGTCTGAAGCCGGCATCGTGTACTGCCTGTCGCGCCGCAAGGTCGAGGAAACAGCCGCCTGGCTGCAGGAACAGGGACTCAACGCCCTGCCCTACCACGCCGGCATGACCCAGGAGACGCGTGCCGAACACCAGACCCGCTTCCTGCGCGAGGACGGCCTGATCATGGTGGCGACGATCGCCTTCGGCATGGGCATCGACAAGCCCGACGTGCGCTTCGTGGCGCATCTGGATCTGCCGCGCTCGATCGAGGGCTACTACCAGGAAACCGGCCGCGCGGGGCGCGATGGCCTGCCCGCGCAGGCGTGGATGGCGTGGGGCGCACAGGACGTGGTGCAGCAACGGCGCATGATCGACGAGTCGGAGGCAAACGAGGAATTCAAGCGCCTGGCGCGCAACCGCCTCGACGTGCTGGTCGGCCTCGTCGAGGCCACCACCTGCCGCCGCCAGCACCTGCTCGCCTACTTCGGCGAGGAGTCGGGTCCCTGCGGCAACTGCGACAACTGCCTCAATCCACCGCAGACCTGGGACGCCACCGAGGCTGCGCGCAAGGCGCTGTCCTGCGTATACCGCACCGGCCAGCGTTACGGCGCCGGCCACCTGATCGACGTGCTGCGCGGCGAACTCACCGACAAGGTGATCGAACGCGGCCACCAGGACATCACCACCTTCGGCATCGGCAGCGAGCTCGACGAGAAGCGCTGGCGCACACTCTTCCGCCAGCTGGTGGCGCGCGAGTTCGTCGCCGTCGACCACGAGCGCTACAACGCCCTGCGCCTCACCGACGCCGCCCGCCCGCTGCTGCGCGGCGAGGCCGAGTTCCACCTGCGCCTCGAGCGCGAACGCAGCCGCAGCCGCGCCAAGCGGCGCAGTGCCGCCCACCTCGAGATTCCCGACGGCATCCCCACCACCCTCTTCGATCGCCTGCGCGCCTGGCGCTTCGCCACCGCGAAGGAGCGCAACGTGCCCGCCTACGTGGTGTTCCAGGACGCCACCCTGCGCGAGATCGCCATCACCCGCCCACGCACCCTGACCGAACTCGGTCGCATCAGCGGCGTCGGCGATCGCAAGCTGGAGCACTACGGCGCGGCGATCCTCGAGCTCGTCACCGAGGCGGGCTGAGGCGGATCACGCCCCCGATCGGCCGGACCAAGCGGTCGGACCGGCGATTACAGGTAGTGGTCGGCCAGCAGCACCAGAAACAGCAACATCAGGTGGGTTATCGAGAAGCGGAAGGTTCGGATCGCGGTGTCGGCGTGCGGCGCGAACTTGAGCCGCCAGGCGTGGCGCAGGAACTGCAGGTTCAGCACCAGACTGCCCACCAGGTAGAACAGCCCGCTCATGCCGACCAGGTAAGGCAACAGGCACACCGCCAGCAGCAGTACGGTATAGAGCAGTACCAGCGTGCGGGTGAAGGCGATGCCATGGGTCACCGGCAACATCGGCAGGCCGGCGCGACGGTAATCCTCCACGCGGTGGATGGCCAGCGCCCAGAAGTGCGGCGGCGTCCAGGTGAAGATGATCATCATCAGCAGCAGGGCTTCGGCGCCCACACTGCCGGTCATCGCCGTCCACCCCAGCACCGGGGGCAGCGCCCCTGCCACACCGCCGATGACGATGTTCTGCGGCGTCGCGCGCTTGAGGAACACGGTGTAGACCACCGCATAGCCGAACAGGCCGGCGAGCGTCAGCCACGCGGTCAGTGCATTGACCGCCACCAGCAACAGGGCAAAGCCCGCGCCGGCAAGCGCAAATGCAAAGCTCACCGCCTGCACGCTGCTCAAACGCCCGGCCGGTAGAGGACGCATCCGCGTGCGCGCCATGCGGGCATCGATCTTCTGGTCGAGCACGTGGTTGAAGGCCGCCGCCGCACCCGACACCATGGCGATGCCCAGGCTCGCCAGCGCCATCAAGGCAAGATCGGGCAGCCCGGCGCTGGCAAGCATCATGCCCACCCAGGCCGTGAGCACCAGCAGCGCCACCACCCGCGGCTTGGTGAGCTGCCAGAACGCACGCCCGAGCGTGAGCGCCTCGCCCACGCTGGCTGCCACCGTCGGAATCCGCTTGTAGCCGTCCATGTCCGTACCCCCTGGCTCTGACACCCTGTATCTGACACCCTGTATCTGACACCGATAGGCCGCCCCGTGCGCAACACCCGGCTCGGTGGCTAGCGCAGCTTCATCGGGCCTTGAACCGCCACCCCATAGGCCGCCCCCGGTCTTGCACGCCCTCGCGCATGCAAGGCCTGGCCCGACTGCACATGCAACTGGCGGACCAGCAGCACGAGCGCGGCAAGCAGGCATGCCGCGGTCACATTGTGGGCAACCGCATTGAAGAGCGGCACCTGCCCGACCACGTTGATCAAGCCAAGCGTCACCTGCAACACCAGCAATACCCCCACTGCCGCGGCAAGCCCGCGAAGGCGCGCACTCAGGGCTCGGCGCATGCACAACAGCACCAGGCCGGCCAGCACGGCAGTGGCGACCAGAGCCCCCAAGCGATGCAACACATGAATGCTCATTCGCGCCTCGTAGGGCAGCACGCCATACTCATAGGTCTCATGTCCCAGCGGCAGGCTGAAAGCTGCGCGCAACGAGAACTGCGCATGCCAGCCGCCTTCGCAGAAGGGCAGCTGGTAGCACACAGCCGCGGCGTAGTTGGCCGAGGTCCAACCGCCAAGCGCAATCTGCGCCAGCAGCACGGCAAGGCCCAGCCAGGCGAGCGGCAGCAGACGGGTCAGCCGGGGCTCGACAGGGTCGGCAGGTCCGGCAGGGTCGCGGCCAAGCTCGACGCGCAGCAGCACCAGCATCGACAGCAGCGCGAAGCCGCCGAACAGGTGCGCCACCACCACCACTGGCATCAGGTTCATGGTGACCGTCCACATGCCGAGCGCGGCCTGAAACATCACCAGCGCCAGCAGCGCCGCACTCAGGCCTCGGGCGCGACGCAGGCGCTGGGCGAGGATGAAGACCGCCAGCACGCACAGCCCGAGCAGGCCCGCGATGTAGCGGTGCATCATCTCATTGCGGGCCTTGAAGGGGTCTATCTGGGCGTCTGGAAAACGTGCCTGCGCGGCCTCGATGTGAACGTCCTTCACCGGAGGGGTGAGGCGGCCGTAGCAGCCCGGCCAGTCCGGACAGCCCAGGCCGGCATCGGTGAGTCGGGTGTAGGCGCCGAGCGCGATCACCATCAGGGTCAGCGCGAGAGTGAGATTGACCAGCCAGGTGAAGCGCCTCATACCCCGCTCCTGTCGTAGTTGAGCAGACGCAGCAGGTCGCTACGAATGTCGGCGGCGACCTGGACCGCATGCGCCGGGTCACCGTCCACTGCATAGCGCAGCAAGGCCAGGCCCGCTCGATTGACGATCACGATGTGGCGCATGAGCGCGGCATCGGCGAGCGCTGCGGCCTCCCAGCGTACGCTCGGGAAGCGCTCGAGCACGGCCGGACTGGCGGCGGCGACAACAACCGGACGCACCTGTTCCTGCTTGCGGCCGAGCCCCGCATGCAGTTGCTGCAGGATGTGCAGGGCCGCTTCGACGGCGGCCTCGCAGGCGGCGTCACAGTCGCTTGGCTGCACGTAGGCCAGGCGCCAGTGGGCATCGCCCCCCGCCGATGCCGGCAGCACCTGCACCTCGTGGTCCAGCCATTGGCCGCGATTGCTGGCGTGGCCGGCAAACCAGCCCTGCGTCAGCGCCAGCCAGGCTGCGGCGAGCGGCAACAGCGCACAGAGCAGGAACAGGGCCAGGAACTTACGGCTGCTCATGCGGGCGCTCCTTGCACTGGCCCGCCGCCAGCGCGACAACGATCACCGCCAATGCCAGCAGCGCCCACTGCAGGGCATAGGCGCGATGGCGCTCGGCGGGCAGCACCACCGGCCGGTAGTGGATGTGAAAGGGCGAGCCCTGCTGCTGATGCACCAGACCTCTCACGAGCGCTACCGGCACCAGGGGAGAGAGCGCGTCCACATCGACCTGCTGTATGCGCATCGGCCAGCTGCCGCGGTCCTCGAGGTTGGTGCCGAGCAGCAGTCCCCCCACATCGGTGCGGAAGATGCCCTGCACGCGCAGTTGCGTGGGGATGGCCGGCAATGGCAGGACATCGCGTGCGGCCGGCGCCTCGATCCAGCCGAGGTTGAGCAGCACGGCCAGCCCCGCAGCGCGCGGGTCGCTGCGATCGGCGACCGCAATCAGCACGTCGTAGCCGGCGCGGCCGTCGACGATGCGGTTGTCGATCAGCCACACGGCGGGCGCCAGCCAGCGCGCCTCGAAGTCTACCTGCAGGCCGTCGACCGCGCCCTCGCCCGCCCCAACGCCGGCCTGCACCAGATGCGCCAGCCGCGTCAGCCCGACCGCGCCCTGCGCCTGCCACGCCGCGATGCGCGCCAGCGTCTGCGTCTTCTCGGTAGCGCGCTGGAACTGCCACATGGACAGGCTCGCCAGCAGCGCGCTTGCCGCCAGACTGACCAGGGCCCACTGCCAGCGAATGGTCCAGCAGCGCCCGAAGGCTGTTATCTTCATCGCCATCCCGCCTGCGGAGCCTCGCCATGTTCATCAAGATCCTGCTCGTCATCCTGCTCGCCGTGGTGATCGTCAGCCTGTTCCAGGCGCTCTACGTGATGCTGAAGAACGATGGCTCGCACACCCGCATGTCGCGCTATCTCGCCCGTCGCGTGTACTTCTCGGTGGCGGTGATGGCACTGCTGGTGGTGTTGCTCGCCACCGGGGTGCTGACCACCAATCCACGCCCCTACTGAACGCCGCCCCGCCATCCGGCGCCCGTTCAGAGCACGTACACGAAGATGAACAGGTTCAGCCACACCACATCCACGAAGTGCCAGTACCAGGCCGCGGCCTGAAACCCGAAGTGCTTGTCGGCGGTAAAGTGGTCCTTGATCACGATGCGCAGCCAGATCACCAGCAGCAGGATGGCGCCGATGGTGACGTGCAGGCCGTGAAAGCCGGTGAGCAGAAAGAAGGTGTTGCCGTAGATGCCCGAGTCCAGGCGCAGGCCAAGGTCGCGGTAGGCGAGCACGTACTCGTAGACCTGGAAGCCGAGGAACACCGCACCGAGCACGATGGTGAGCCCGAGAAAGATCTTCAGGCGCGCTCGGTTGCCGAGCTCGATGGCGGTGTGCGCGACCTGCAGCGTCACCGAGGAAGCGAGCAGTATCAGCGTGTTGATGAGCGGGATGCCCGACCAGGGCATAGGCTGCGTCTCGGTGCCACCCGGCGTCTTCAGCACCGGCCACACCGCGTCGAACTGCGGCCACAGCAGTTCGCCGGTCATCGCATTGTTGCCTGCTCCGCCCAGCCAGGGGACCGCGATCACGCGTGCGTAGAAGAGCGCGCCGAAGAAGGCGAGGAAGAACATCACCTCGGAAAAGATGAACCACGCCATGCACTGGCGGAAGGAACGGTCGAGCTGGTCGCTGTACAGGCCGCTGGTCGATTCGCGGATGACGGTGCCGAACCAGCCGAACAGCATGACCACCAGCAGCGCGATGCCCGCCCAGAAGATATAGACGCCATTGCCACCCTCGGGCTTGCCCGCCTGCGTCACCCACGATGCGGCCCCGTAGCCCACCAGCAACAGCGCGACCGCGCCGAAGATCGGCCAGCCGCTGTCGTGCGGCACGTAATACCTCTGATGCGTGGTACTCATGCTCATGCCTCCATTTGTGCGTGGGCCGCGGTGCGTGCGAGCCCGCCCGGATACGGACGCTCAGCGGCTGGCGGTGTGGGCGCTCTTGTACAGGCGATAAGACAAAGTCATGTTCCGAAAACGCTCGGGCAGTGCAGGATCGATGTAGAACTGCACCGGCATGGATCGCGTCTCGCCGGCGGCCAGTGCCTGCTCCTCGAAGCAGAAGCATTCGATCTTCTTGAAGTAGCGCGCAGCCTCGCCGGGTGATACCGAGGGCACGGCGGTCGCGACCAGGGCTTCGCCGCTGCGGTTCGCGACCTCGAACTCGACGATCTGCAGGTCACCCGGGTGGATCCTTACGCGCTCGGTCAGCGGCACGAAGGTCCACGGCATGTCGGCATCGCTGCGTGCAAGGAACTCGACGCTGACCTCGCGCGACAGATCTACACCGGCGGGCTGCGCCGCGGCCACGCCCTCGGTCTTGCCATTGATGCCGGTGATGCGACAGAACACGTCGTACAGCGGCACCATCGCAAAGCCGAAGCCGAACATCGCGACGCACACCAGCAGCAGACGCCGTACCAGGCTTGCGTTGCTCGTCATGATCCTTGCTCCTTGCTACTGGCGCCACACGCTCACTTGACGACCGGCGGCGTTTCGAAGGTGTGGTATGGCGCCGGCGAGGGGATCTCCCACTCCAGCCCCTGGGCACCCTCCCAAACCCGGTCGCTGGCCTTGTCGCCGACACCGCGCATGCAGCGCACCACGCCCCATACGAAGAGCAGCTGCGACAGGCCGAACAGCAGGCCACCGATGCTCATCAGGGCGTTGAGGTCGGCAAACTGCAGGGCGTAGTCGGGAATCCGGCGTGGCATGCCGGCCAGGCCGACGAAGTGCATCGGGAAGAACAGGATGTTGACCGACACCAGCGAGCACCAGAAGTGGGTCTGTGCCAGGCGCTCGCTGTACATCACGCCGGTCCATTTCGGCAGCCAGTAATAGACGCCGGCGATGATTCCGAACACCGCGCCGGTCACCAGCACGTAGTGGAAGTGGGCGACGACGAAATAGGTGTCCTGGTACTGGAAGTCGGCCGGCGTGATGGCCAGCATCAGGCCGGACAGGCCGCCGATGGTGAACAGCACGATGAAGGCGAGCGCAAACATCATCGGCACTTCGAAGGTCATCGAGCCGCGCCACATGGTCGCCACCCAGTTGAACACCTTCACCCCGGTGGGCACGGCGATCAGCATGGTGGCATACATGAAGAACAGCTCGGCCGCCACCGGCATGCCCACCGTGAACATGTGGTGGCCCCACACCAGGAAGGACAGGATGGCGATGCTGGCGGTCGCCACCACCATCGACTCGTAGCCGAACAGCGGCTTGCGTGCGAAGGTGGGGATGATTGCCGAGATGATGCCGAAAGCCGGCAGGATCATGATGTACACCTCGGGGTGGCCGAAGAACCAGAAGATGTGCTGGAACATCACCGGATCGCCGCCGCCTGCCGCATCGAAGAAGCTGGTGCCGAAATACTTGTCGGTCAGCACCATCGTCACCACGCCGGCCAGCACCGGCATCACCGCGATGAGCAGGAAGGCGGTGATGAGCCAGGTCCACACGAATAGCGGCAGTTTCATCCAGGTCATGCCCGGTGCGCGCATGTTGAAGATGGTGACGATGATGTTGATCGCGCCCATGATCGAGGACACGCCCATCAGATGCACCGCCAGCACGAAGAAGGCGGTGGAGTCGCTGCTGTAGGTGGTCGACAGCGGCGCGTAGAAGGTCCATCCGGCCGCCGGGGCACCCCCCTCCATGAACAGCGTGGACAGCAGGATGGCGAAGGCGCAGGGCAGGATCCAGAAGCTCCAGTTGTTGACCCGCGGCAGCGCCATGTCGGGCGCGCCGATCATCAGCGGCACCATCCAGTTGGCCAGCCCGACGAAGGCCGGCATCACCGCACCGAACACCATCACCAGCCCATGCACGGTGGTCATCTGGTTGAAAAAGTGCGGATCGACGAACTGCAGCCCGGGCTGGAACAGCTCGGCGCGGATCACCATCGCCAGGCTGCCGCCGATGAACAGCATCGCCAGCGAGAACAGCAGGTAGAGCGTACCGATGTCCTTGTGGTTGGTGCTGTAGAGCCAGCGCGTGATGCCGCGCGGCTTGTGCTCGTGGTCCAGATGCTCGCCGGGGTGCAGGGCACCGGTCTGTTCTGTGCTCATCGCTCACTCCCCTCCCTGGATCGCGGCGGCCACGTCGGCCGGCTGCACCATGTCTCCGGTGTCGTTGCCCCAGGCGTTGCGCTCGTAGGTGATCACGGCCGCCAACTCGCTGGTGCTCAACTGGCGGGCGAAGGCCTGCATCGCCGTACCCGCCTTGCCAAATACGACAATGCGGACGTGACCGGGAATGTCGGCGGTAACCATGGCGCTGCCCTTGAGGCCCGGGAACACGCCAGGCAGGCCCTCGCCGGAAGCCTGATGGCAGACGGCGCAGGCCGTGCCGTAGACCTTCTCGCCGAGCGTCATCAACTCGTCCATGCTCATCGGCGTCGCTGCCGCATCGGCCATGCGCGCCGCCTCCTGCAGCGCGACCTGCTCGGCCGCCCAGGCTTCGAAGTCGGCCTCGCTCTTGACCTCGACCGCCACCGGCATGAAACCGTGGTCACGCCCGCACAGCTCAGCACACTTGCCGTAGTAGAGGCCGGGCTTGTCGACCCGCGTCCAGGTCTCGTTGATGAAGCCGGGGATCGCGTCCTTCTTGATCGCGAAATCGGGCACCCACCAGGAGTGGATCACGTCGTCGGCGGTGAGCAGGAAGCGCACCTTCTTGCCGGTGGGGATGACCAGCGGCTTGTCGACCTCGAGCAGGTAGAGCGCGTCCTTTTCCGCCTCGTTGGAGATCTGCGCCCGCGGGGTGGCGAGGACCGAGAAATACTCGATCGGGTAATCGAGATACTTGTAGTGCCACTTCCATTGCGAGCCGGTGACCAGCACGGTCAGATCGGACTCGGAAGCATCCTCCATCGCGATCAGGGCCTGCGTGGCCGGAATGGCCATGACGACGAGGATCACCACCGGAATCGCGGTCCACAGCAATTCGATCTTCATGCTGCCGTGGAACTGCGCAGGGACAGCGCCGGCCGACTTGCGATGGCGCACGATGGACCAGAACATCAGCCCGAACACGATGATGGCGATCACCACGCAAATGTAGAAGATCGTCATGTGCAGGCCATACACGCGCTGGCTGATCTCGGTCACGCCACGCGTCATGTTGTATCTGCTTTCCTGGGCAATTGCCGCCTGGCACAAGAACATGAACAAACCGCCAAGGCACAGCCGCGAATACCTTGCCGAATACAACGCGCTCAGGATGTGGTGTCTCACTGCACGACTCCTAATTATCGTTTGGGGGCTTGGCAACCCTGTAGGCGGAGGTCTGATGCAAAGGCCTTGGCGGACGCGTCGTGCACGCGGCCTGACGATTCACTATATGCAGGGAATCGGGAAACGCAAGAATCAGCGAGAACCTTAAGGAGAATTAGTCCAAGTTGAGAAAAAGCACAAAATCAATGGGCTACGGTCAATTGGGGATTACCTGCATGAGGCTGGTGCTCCGATGCTGCGACATCGCACCGCCCGGCTCGACTGATGGCATCAAAAATGGCGTGTGTCGGCTTTTTTTACACCCCGCACATGGCTGGATCATGGCGTTTGGCGATGAATGCGCGCGCACCCGCAAGAAGGGCGCGACCGTCAAGTTCCAGATCCGGCAGTCGGCGAATCATCCGTGACACACATCACAAATGAATGAGGGAACTGGGCGCTGTGTGAGCGCAAGAACACCCTGAAGAACGTCTCGCCGCGACGGAATCCTGCCTGGCACGGCTATTGCTTAGAGTCCTGCACTTAAAAACCGCTGCCTCGAAATCAGCAAAAAGCACAGCAGCCTTCTCCGCTGCTGGTCTGAACAGCCTCTGACGGAACGAAAGAAATGCCCAAGAAACTCGCGATTGCCCTTACCGCATCCATTGCCCTCGCCAGCAGCGCCAATGCTGCAGTGATCAACACCTTCAGCAATCTCGCAGCCTTCAGCGCAGCGGCAGGCACGACCGCGCTGGAAGACTTCAACGATAGCGCACTCGGGCGCTTCAGCTATGGCGTCGCCTACGACTTCGACGGTTTCACGCTGACTGCGGCAGCGAACCCGCGCGGCACGGGCCCCGGCGTCGGGATCGGGAACACGGCACGAAGCACGATCGACAACACGGCAAGACTGATCTGGGGCTCTCAGACCTTCGGCGCCAATGGCAGCGGCTGGGGTCCCCAGATCGAATTCATCTTCGACGCCCCGACCTACGCCTTCGGCTTCGACTGGCGCGACACGGACTCGACGGACTCCTACAAGCTGACCGTACTCGGCGTCGATTTCGGTGGCGCTACCACCGGTGGGCTCTTCCCGCGCAATGGCACGAGCACCTCCGGCTTCTTCGGCCTCGTAAGCGACACCGCATTCAGCTCGGTGCTGTTGCAGCAGGTTGCTCGAGGCGGCGTCCTCGACGATATGTCCATCGACAACGTGCGCTTCACCCCAGCGCCTGCCAGCGCGGTGCCCGAACCCACGGTACTCGCCCTGCTCAGCCTGGGCCTGCTCGGTCTTGGCGCGGTCCGCCGCAAGCAGCGCACCGCCTGAAGCTGAGTGCAAGCCACGAAAACGGCGACCCGCGGGTCGCCGTTTTCGTGCCAGCGCAGGCCCGGCTCAGCGCTTGAAGCGCTCCTCGGCAATTGCGTCAGCCACCTCGCCGGTCGGACGCTCCTCCTTGCGCGCGCGCTCGAAGACTTCCATGAGGTTGTCATGAATACCCTCAATGTGCTTGAGCAATGCGGCGCGATCGAAGCCGATGCGCTCGTGATAGACGTCGATGATGCCGCCGGCGTTGATGACGTAATCTGGCGCGTACAGGATGCCACGCTTCATCAGTTCGACGCCGTGGCGCGGCTCGGCGAGCTGGTTGTTCGAGGCGCCCGCGACGACCTTCGCCTTCAACTGCGGAATGGTGCTGTCGTTGAGGATGGCGCCTAGCGCGCACGGTGCGAACACGTCGACGTCGAGGCCGAAGATCTCATCCGGCGCAACCACGGTCGCGCCCAGTTCCTTGCCCGCCTGCAGCAGCGGCTCGCGGTGGATGTCGGTTACCCACAGCTGGACACCGGCCGCCTTGAGCTGGCGAGCGAGGTCGAAACCGACATTGCCGACACCCTGCACGGCGACGCGCAGGCCCTCGAGCGAATCGCGCCCGAGCTTCTCCTTCACCGCCGCCTTGATGCCGATGAAGGTCCCGTAGGCGGTGGCGGGCGAAGGATCCCCGCTGCGCGTGCCTTCGTCGGAGGGCTTGTCGTGAATGCCGGCCACATGCTGGGTGAATTGCGTCATGTACTTCATGTCGGCGACGCTGGTGCCGGAGTCCTCGGCGGCGATGTAGCGCCCGTTCAGCTGTTCGAGCGCGCGGGCGAAGGCGGCAAGCAGCTCGGGCGTCTTCTGCGTGCGCGGGTTGCCGATGATCACGGACTTGCCGCCACCGAGCTTCAGGTTGGCCATCGCCGACTTGTAGGTCATGCCGCGCGACAAGCGCAGCACGTCGCGGACCGCCTCCTCCTCGGAGGCGTAGGGCCACATGCGGCAACCTCCGAGCGCAGGGCCGAGGTTGGAATTGTGAACGGCGATGATCGCCTTCAGTCCGCTCTTGTCGTCGCTGACGAACACCACCTGCTCGTGGTCGGCGAAGTCGCTCAGGGAAAATACGGCCATGTTGTGTCTCCTTCCTTTTGGGAACGTGGGGATGAGCCGTCCCGCCGGCACCGCTCGTGGCGGGCCGGTGAGGCGGCGGGGGTAAGAAACGGGAGCGGGCTCAGCCCGGGATGATTGCGATCGTCTTGCGCACCTTGGTCGCCACCGGCGCGCTCACCGGGCGGCGGTGGCGGAAGTCCTCGAGCAGCGCTGCCTGGCGCTTGCGGGCGCTGGCGACATAGCGCTCGCGGACATGACCAAAGCCGCGGATCTGGTCTGGAATGGCCGCCAGCTCGATGGCAGCCTCGACGTTGGCCTGGTCGAGATTGACCAGGATCTCCTCGACGATGCGCTCGTAGTCGGCGATCAGCTCGCGATCGAGCTTGCGGTCGTGGCTGCGCGCGAAGGGATCGAGCATCGAGCCGCGCAGATGGCGGAACTTTGCCAGCACACGCATCGCCTTGAGCATCCACGGGCCGTAGGCCTTTTTCTTGAGCTCGCCGGTCTGGGCATCCTTGTCTGCCATGGTCGGCGGAGCAAGGTGGAAGACGAGCTTGTAGTCGCCCTCGAACTGCTCGTCGACACGCTTGAGGAAGTCGCTGTCGGTGTAGAGGCGCGCCACCTCGTACTCGTCCTTGTAGGCAAGCAGCTTGTGATAGCCGCGTGCCACCGCCTCGGTGAGCAGGCTGATGCCGGGAGCAACCCTCGCCTCGGCAGCACGCACGCGCTCGACCAGCCTGGTGTAGCGCGTGGCGTAGGCCGCATCCTGGTAGTCGTTCAGATGCGCCTTGCGGCGGGCGATGACCTCATCGACGCTGGTCGACAGGCGGTGGTGCTCCGGCGTCCCAAGCTGCGGCTTGGCGGCCTCGACCACTGCCTTGAGATCCACCGCGGCACGGCGCCCCCACAGGAAGGCAGCCTTGTTGGCGTCGACCGCGGCGCCGTTGATCTCGATCGCGCGCTCGATCGCCTGCCGCGACAGCGGCACCAGGCCGCGCTGCCAGGCAAAGCCAAGCATGAACAGGTTGGTCGCGATCGAGTCGCCCAGCAGGTCGGTCGCGAGCTTGGTGGCGTCGAGGAACTCGGCCTTGTCCGCACCCACCGCATCGACGATCTGCGCTTCCATAGGCTGCGCAGGGAACTGCGGATCCGGGTTGGCACCGACGTCGCCACTGCGCGCCTGGGCGGCAAAACCACGCACGAACTCGCTGGTGTTGGTCTGGTCGCGGTTGATGACGACGCGCGTGAGCCCCTTCTGCATCTTGGCCAGCGACTCATCGCTGGCCGCCACCACCAGGTCGCAGCCAATCACTGCGTTGGCCTCGCCGGCGGCGACGCGCGCGGCGTGGAGCTGGTCCTGGCGGTCGGCGATGCGCACATGCGACCACACCGCGCCGCCCTTCTGCGCCAGGCCCGCCATGTCGAGTACGGAGATGCCCTTGCCCTCCAGGTGGGCGGCCATGCCGAGCAGGGCGCCGATGGTGACCACGCCGGTGCCGCCCACGCCGGTGATGAGGATGCCCCAGGGCGCGGCGGTGTCGGGCAACTGCGGCTCGGGCAGATCGGCTGCCAGTCGACCGGGCGCGCTCGCGCCACTCGCCTTGCCACGCCTGAGCGCGCCGCCTTCGACGGTGACGAAGCTGGGGCAGAAGCCCTTCACGCAGGAATAGTCCTTGTTGCACGACGACTGGTCGATGAAGCGCTTGCGGCCGAACTCGGTCTCCACCGCCCCCACCGACATGCAGTTCGACTTGTCGCTGCAATCGCCACAGCCCTCGCACACGAGGTCGTTGATGACCACCCGCTTGGCCGGGTCGGGGAACTTGCCGCGCTTGCGGCGACGGCGCTTTTCGGCTGCGCAGGTCTGGTCATAGATGATCGCTGTCACGGCCGGCACCGTGCGCAGCTCACGCTGCACGGCGTCGAGCTCGTCGCGGTGACGCACGCCGACGCCGTGCGGCAGGTCGGCCGGACCATAGGCACGCGGCGTGCCGTCATTGACCACCACCACCGTGCCCACACCTTCGGCCAGCAGCTGGCGGGCGATGATCGGCACCGACAGCGTGCCGTCGTGCGGCTGGCCGCCGGTCATCGCGACTGCATCGTTGTAGAGGATCTTGTAGGTGATGTTCACCTTGGCCGCCACCGCCGCACGGATGGCGAGGATGCCCGAGTGCATGTAAGTGCCATCACCCAGGTTGGCGAACACGTGCGGTGTGGCGGTGAAAGGCGCCTGGCCGATCCAGGGCACGCCCTCGCCGCCCATCTGGCAGAAGGTCTGGGTGTGCTCGGGCGACAGCCAGGTCGCCATGTAGTGGCAGCCGATACCGGCGATGGCGCGCGAACCTTCCGGCACCTTGGTCGAGCTGTTGTGCGGACAGCCCGAGCAGTAGTGCGGCACGCGCTGGATGGACAGCCGCGGCTTGGCAAGCGCCGCCTCCTTGGCCTCGATGAAGGCGAGCCGCGCCTTGATACGGTCGGAGGTGTAGAAGCGCGCGATGCGGCCGGCGATGGCACGGGCGATCATCGCCGGGGTGAGCTCGCCGGCAGCGGGCAACAGCCATTCGCTGTGCGGCAGGGCCCACTCGCCCTTGTCGTCGAACTTGCCGATCACGCGCGGGCGCACCTCGTCCTTCCAGTTGTAGAGCTCCTCCTTGAGTTGGTACTCGAGGAACTGGCGCTTTTCCTCGATCACCAGGATCTCATCCAGCCCTTCGGCGAACTTGCGCACGCCTTCGGCCTCCAGCGGCCACACCATGCCGACCTTGTACAGGCGCAGGCCGATGGCGGCCGCCTTCGCCTCGTCGATGCCGAGGTCGTCCAGCGCCTGGCGCACATCGAGGTAGCTCTTGCCGCTGGTGATGATGCCGAGCTTCGCGTTCGGGCTGTCGATGATGGTACGGTTGAGCTGGTTGAGCCTGCAGTAGGCGAGCGCAGCATAGAGCTTGTGATGCAGCAGGCGCTTCTCCTGCACCAGCGGCGGGTCGGGCCAGCGCAGGTTCAGCCCGTCCTCGGGCAGCGGAAAGTCCGCGGCAGTCGGGATCAGCGTCTGCACCTGGAACGGATCGACATTGACCGACGAGGACGTTTCCACCGTGTCGGTCAACGCCTTGAACGCCACCCAGCAACCCGAATAGCGCGACAGCGCAAAGCCGTGCAGGCCGTACTCCAGGTACTCCTGGATACCGGCCGGCGCCAGCACCGGCATCATCAGGCCCTTGAACACATGCTCGGTCTGGTGCGGCAGCGTGGAAGACTTGGCGGCATGGTCGTCACCGGCGATCACCAGCACGCCGCCGTGCTTCGAGGTGCCGGCAGCATTGGCGTGGCGGAAGACATCGCCCGTGCGGTCGACGCCAGGGCCCTTGCCGTACCAGATCGAGAATACGCCGTCGAACTTGGCGTTCGGATCCAGGTTGACCTGCTGCGTGCCCCACACCGAGGTCGCCGCGAGATCCTCGTTGAGGCCGGCCTGGAAGCGGATCTGCATCGGCTCGAGATACTTCTTCGCCTTCCAGAACTCCTGGTCGACGTTGCCGAGCGGCGAGCCGCGGTAGCCGGTGACGAAGCCGGCGGTATTGAGGCCGGCGGCTTCGTCGCGCATCTTCTGCATCATCGGCAGGCGCACCAGAGCCTGGATGCCGGTCATCCAGGCGCGGCCGGTCTTGAGGGTGTATTTGTCGTCGAGGCTGACGGGGGGCATGGTGTTCGACATGGTGGTGTGAACTGCCGCCTGGCGGTGAGCGGCGCGCGGTTGGCGCGGGCTTCCGGCGGGCCGGCGTTGTCTCCTCTGCATTAGGGGTTGTGGGCGCGTCACTCTGGCCACCGCAGGACGAATCGCTCCCCGTCCGACAGCGGCTTACGAACCGAATGCTAGAACGAAGTCGAGAAAAGAAATTCCGCATTCGGCCCGGATTCGGTCGATATAAGAAATATTTTTCCACTCATCAGCACTTACGATCCGCGTCATCCTGACCGCACACCACGGCCACGGATACGACATGGCACGGTGCCGGGTCGAGCCGCCTGCGTGCCAGCACTGGCCGCAGCCCGCCAACAAGCCTAGAATCCGCGGCTTTGCCCGGGCCAGAGGCCCACCGCGCCACAAGCGCAGAAAACTCGAGGAGACCAAAATGAACCATCACGCCGCCAGCGGCGGGCAGCCCATCCGGCAGCCGCGCCCCTGCATCGCCGCACGCCCCGCCGCACCCGATCACGCTTTGCAGGGGGCGTACTGACATGCAGAAGACGCACACCCACGGCCAGTGGACCTCGCGCATGGGCTTCGTGCTCGCGGCCACCGGTTCGGCAGTCGGCCTCGGCAACATCTGGAAGTTCCCCTACATGATCGGCCAGAGCGGCGGCGCAGCCTTCGTGCTGGTCTACCTGCTCTGCATCGCACTGATCGGCCTGCCGATCCTGGTCGCCGAATGGATGATCGGCCGCCGCGGCCAGAAGAATCCGATCAGCACAATGGGTGAGCTGGCGAAGAAGAACGGCCGCAGCGGCGCCTGGGCGCTGATCGGCTTCACCGGCGTGCTCGGTGCCTTCCTCATCCTGTCCTTCTACAGCGTCATCGGCGGCTGGGCGCTGTCCTATACCGGCGATGCGATCACCGGCGGCTTCACCGGCATGGACAAGGATGCCGTGGGCAATGCCTTCACCGGCTTCCTGGCCAATGCCGGCAGCCTGCTGACCTGGCACACCGTGTTCATGGCGCTGACCGTGGGGGTGGTGGCCATGGGCGTCGCAGGCGGCCTCGAGCGTGCCTCCAAGCTGCTGATGCCCTCGCTGGGCGTGCTGCTCTTCATCCTCGTCGGCTACGGCATGACCACCGGCGGCTTCGGCCAGGCCATGGCCTACCTGTTCAACCCGGACTGGAGCAAGCTCACCGGCGACGTCGTGCTGGCTGCGCTCGGCCACGCCTTCTTCACCCTGTCGCTGGGCATGGGCATCATGATGGCGTACGGCTCCTACCTCGGCGAGGACGTCGACCTGCTGCGTACCGCGCGCACCGTGGTGATCATGGACACGGTGATCGCGATCGCCGCCGGCCTGGCCATCTTCCCGATCGTCTTTGCCAACGGTCTCGACCCTGCTGCCGGCCCCGGCCTGATCTTCGTCACCCTGCCGATCGCCTTCGGCAACATCACCGGGGGCGTCATTCTCGGCACCCTGTTCTTCGTGCTGCTGACCTTCGCCGCGCTGACCTCGGCGATCTCACTGCTGGAGCCGGTGGTGGAACTGGTCGAGGAGCGCACGCCGCTGTCGCGTGCAGGCGCGACCTTCGTCGCCGGTATCGCCACCTGGGCGCTGGGCATCGCCGCGCTGCTGTCCTTCAACCACTGGAGCGACGTGACGATCATCGGCCTCAACATCTTCGACCTGCTCGATCAGCTCACCAGCAAGTTCATGCTGCCGCTGACCGGACTGGGCGCCATCCTGTTCGCGGCCTGGTGCCTGGACCGCGACAGCGTGCGCAAGGAGCTTGGCCTCGGCGAGCTGGGTTTCAGTGTGTGGAACGTGGTGGCGCGCTTCGTGGCACCGGTGGGCGTGCTGATCGTCTTCGTCAGCAACCTCTGATCATCGCGTGCGCCGCACAGGCGCGATGAAGGCGAAAACGGCCCTGACCGCTTACAGCGGCAGGGCCGTTTCGTTCTTGATCTCGCGCAACGCCACCGCGGAGTGGGTGACGTCGATCTCCGGAATCTTGAGCAGGAAATCGTGCATGAAGGAGGACAGCGCCTCCAGATTGGGCAGGTAGAGCTTGAGCAGACAGTCGGTCTCGCCGAGCAGTTCGTAGCATTCGACCACCTGCTGGCAGCCCTTCACCACGCGCTCGAAGCGCTCGAGCACGTCTGCGCTGTGCTGCTTGAGCTTGACCCGCACCCAGACACAAGTGCCCAGACCGACCTTGTGGCGGTCGACGAGCGCCACGTAGCCGCTGATCACCCCCGCCTCCTCCAGCTCCTTCACCCGCCGCCAGCAGGGCGTGGGCGACATGCCGACGCGCTCTGCAAGCACCTGGGTGCTGAGCGTGGAGTCCCGCTGCAGCAGGCTCAGGATATGACGCTGGGCCGGATCGAGTTTCATCGCGCGCCCGGCTCAGATCACCTTGAGCAGTTCAACCTCGAACACCAGCGTCGCATTGGGCGGGATCACACCGCCGGCGCCGCGCGCACCATAGCCAAGCGCCGGCGGAATGGTGAGCTTGCGCTTGCCGCCTTCCTGCATGCCTTCGACGCCTTCGTCCCAGCCGCGGATGACATGGCCGGCGCCGAGCGGGAAATTGAACGGGTCGTTGCGATCCTTGGACGAGTCGAACTTGCGACCGTCGGTCAGCCAGCCGGTGTAATGCACCGACACCATCTTGCCCTTGACGGCGGTCTCGCCGGTACCGACCTCGAGTTCATCGATGACGAGGCCGCTGGCTGTGGTGGTCTGGGTCATGCGTTTCTCCTGTGTGCGTGCAAAGGCGGCATTCTACCTGCCACTTCCGCGCCGGCGCTCGGCGAGTTTGGCGCGGTACTTGGCAATCTTGGGCGCCACCACGTACTGGCAGTAGGGCTGATCGCTGTTGTTCATATAGTAGTCGTGATGCTCGGCCTCGGCCGGCCAGAATACCGGCGCCCGCTCCACCCGCGTCACGATCGCCTTCGGGTAGATGCGCTGCTCGCCGATGTCCTCGATCAGCGCGAGCGCATCGTGCAGTTGCGCATCGCTGGTGACGAAGATCACCGAGCGGTACTGCGGGCCGACATCATTGCCCTGACGGTCGACCGTGGTCGGATCATGGATCAGGAAGAAGATCTCGAGCAGTTCGCGATAGCTCACCCGCGCCGGATCGAAATCGACCTTCACCACCTCCGCATGGCCCGTGCCGCCGGTGCACACCTGACGATAGCCCGGGTTATCGACGTGCCCGCCGCAGTATCCCGGCACCACCGACTCGACCCCATCGACGAGGTCGAACACGGCCTCCAGGCACCAGAAACAGCCTCCTCCGAGGATGGCGGTCTCGAGCACGGGGCCCTTCGCTTCTTCAGTCATTCATCCACTCCCTACAAGGAAATGCAGCACTTGCTGCAGACCACGGACAGCCTCATTCATTCCCCATGCGACCGGCTCGGCATCACTGCAGCTCAGCGGAAGGAGAAGCCGTAATGCAGATCGACCGAGGTGTCGGTTCCGCCACGCGCCACGAGCGACAGCCGGCGCGAGAGCTGGTAGCTCAGCTTGACCAGTGTGGCCGCCCCGCCCAGGCTCTGCTCGAAGGACAGGAACAGGTCGGGTCCAAGGCGCTTGCCCAGGCTGAGCACCTGGCCGGACACGGTGGGGCCGCTGGCAACCGTCGAGCCACTGCCGAGCACCCGGCTGCTTTGCGTGCGCGAGGTGCTGGTGAGCTCGCCCTGGCCAATGGAGAATGCGTCGAAGCCGAGGCTGCGCGAGAGCTCCTCGGTCATGCCGCCCCCCGGGCCGCCGAGCAACGCCGCGGCCGCCGGCAGCAACAGGCCCAGATCGGCCCCCGAAGCAGCGTCCGGGGCACGGCCAAGGACGATCCACGACAGCTTGGCGGGGTCGGGCACGTTGGGCTCGGACACCAGGCGCACCTGAGGGCGCTTGGCGCTGCCGGTGACGGCGACCCCAGCCTCCACCTCGAGCCCCTTGCGCAGTGCGACGATATTGAGCCCGGGCGCATCGAGCGGCCCCTGGAAGTTGACGACCCCGCGCTCGATCACCAGGTTCTGGCCATAGCCGCGGTAGCTGCCCCCTACGGTCGATACGGTACCGACGGCCGACAGCGCACGTCCGGGCTGCAGGCGGATACGCAGATCGCCAGCAAGGCGGGTCTCCAAACCCATCGCGGACAGGTATAGCGCATCGCCCAGTCCGACGCGGACATCGGCAGTGACGGCAAAGGCGCCGGCCTCGGCCACCTCGTCACGGCCGAGCACCACCACGTCATCCGACAGGCTGGGGGGCATTGCCTCGGCGAACTCGATGTAGCCGGCATCGGCACGGAACTCGGCGTCGAGCGCCAGCGACGACCAGGTGCTGCGCGCACTCCCCTGGCCCGACAACAGCATCCAGCGGTCGTCACGCTGGAGTAGCGGCAGCCGATCGGCGGCAAAACGGAAGCGGCCGGCACCGTTGTCGAGCGCCACCTCGCCGCTGGCCTCGAAACGCCCCGGACTGGCCGTCAACGCGGCCACCGGGATGCGTCCATCGCGTGGCTGCACCCGGTTCGGCGATACGAACTCGAGGCGCAGAAGGCGCACGCGCTCTTGATCGAAGGCGAGATCGAGCTCGCCACCGGACAGCACCAGGCCCTGATCGACCAGCGTGAAGCCCAGCTCGCGTCCATTGATCGTGCCGCTCGCACGCGGCGCAGCCAGTGTCCCGGACACGGCGACCGCCCCCCCGATGCGTCCGGCGGTTTCCACATTCTCGCGCACGAGCCGGCCGAGCCAGGTGATCGACGGCATGTCCAGCCTGGCCGACCCACTGAGGGCCGTATCCGGTGGCAGGCTCCAGATGCCTTCGGCACTGCGCCGCGCACGCACGCTCGCTTCACCGGCGAGACTGCCGAATTCGCTGCCGCGCACGTCGAGCGCAAGCTCGAGACGGTCTCCGCGTGCCCGCAGGACGGCGTCGAGACGCTCCAGCCCCAGCCGGGTGCGCAACTCCCCTTCCAGGCGCACATCGCCCGCCTCGCGAAACACCCGCGCTTCGCCGTCGAGCGTGCGGCCGACGCTCAGATCCCAGCGCGCGCCCAGCACCAGCGGGTCGGCGCCACGCCGGCGCTGGCCATCGGCACGCCGCGGCTCGAGTTCGAGCACGAGCCCGCTGAGCTCGCCACGCAGCACGCTGCGGGTCGGCGACCATGCCGTCTCGAGCAAGCGGATGCGGCCCTTGTCTCCGGCATTGAATTCGGCCGCACCCAGGCGTACCGCATCGGGCGCGAGCTCGAGGGCCACCGGGGCCAGCAGGCGCGCCGCCACGCGCCCCGTCGTCTGCAGCGCCGACAGCTCGCCGCGCCAGCGCAGCGCAGTCCCTGCTGCCAGTCCGCCCTTCAACCCGAGCTCGAGGGCATCGGCTTCAACACCGGCCGGCGCCACGTTCCCACCGGCAATTGCAGCAAGCTCGATACGGTGGCTGGCGCGCGTACCCTCGGCCGCCAGGCGCAGGCTGGACACCCAGTCGGACTGCGGCCGGCCGTCCTCATCCGGCGCGCTGCTGCCAAGCCCGCTCACGCCGAGTGCGAGCGCGAACGGCCCGTCGGTGCCAGCATCGAGCTGTACGACACCGTTGACGCCGCCGATGCGCACCTCGCCCGGCAGGCGCAGGCCCTCGCCGAAGAACTGCACGCGCCCCACGGGCGCTGCAAGCGCGCCACCGATCGAGCCCTCTGCCGAGGCCCGCCCGCCGAGGCCCAGGCCAAGCGCATCGAGCGCCGGCGCATCGAGACGCAGCGCGAGACGATCCTGTGGTGCGCCCAGCGCCCCCTCGGCAACCAGGCTGTTGCCCGCCAGCTGCACATCCAGTACGAGTTCGGGCAGGCGCTCACCCTCGACCCTGAGCTGGCCCTTACCGCGCAGCGGCAGACCTTCGAGCAGGCTGTCGAGGATGTCGAAACGCAGCGCGACGGACAGCGGCTCGTCGGCCACCGGCAGCGCGCCTTCGGCATGCAGGTCGAGATCGAGGCGCGCCGACGGCGCCTCGGCCACGAACGCACGCGGGTCGGCCCCGCGCAGACGGGCACTCAGTTCGAACACCTGGCGGCCGGCCGCAGCGGGTCCTGCCGATGTACTGCCGCCGGACTCGGTCTCCGCCACGGCAGCGGCGGCAGTCACTGCCATGCCTTGCAAGAGCGCCTGGATGTCGATGCGGGCGCTCCCCGCCTCGAGCGCAACACGCGCCTGCTGCCGGGCCTCGTCGCCCTCGGCGTCGATGCGCCCCGCCAGCCGTTGCCGCGGCAGGCGACTGTCGAGCAAGCCCGGGTCTATGGCATCGAGCTCGAGCGCGGCATGGATGCGACCGAGCCCCCCCTCGCGGCGCGCATCGTCATCAGCCTGACCGCCGCGCTGCCAGGCCACGCGACCGCCGATGCGCCCCGCTCCGGGCAGGCGCAGGGCGAGCGCATCGACGGCGAGGCCATCGTCCCGCCAGTCCAGGCGGCCGTCGAGACTGAGCAGCGGAATACCCCCCTGGTCCACCGCCTGCGGCAGGCGATTGGTGACACGAATCGGCCCGCCAAGCAGGCTCGCCGCATCGGGCATCGCCGCGAGTTCGGCCTCGATGCTGAGCGCGGCGCGCGGCGCCCCGTCCACGAACGCGGCCGGGTCGATCTCGCCCGCCTTGACCGCAAGCCGACGCAGCGGCATCGCCGCCAGGCTCTCCGCCTCGACCTCGACCCGGGCGGTCAGCCCCTCGCCCTGGGCGTCGATGCTCAGATGGGGCTCGAGCAGGGTGTTGGTGGCGCCAAAGCGGGCGACCACGGCACGCCCGTCGATGACACCATCGAAGCGGCCCTCGCCATCGAGCGCGTACGGTGCGGCGCCATCGACACCCAGTGCGAGCTGCAGCCGTCCCTGGGGCAAGCTGAGCGCGAGCGTGCGCAACCGATGCCGACGGCCATCGCTGTCGAGCACGGCCTCGAGTTCGGTAAACAGCGGTTGCGCGGCGTGATGTCCGGCACCGGTGCGGGTGCCGAGATCGGCAGGGCCGCCATCCCCGGCCGGCTCGCCAGCACGCTCGTCGGCTTGGCCATGCGCCTCCTCTTCACCCAGCGTACGCATGACGAAAGCGCCCAGCACGAGGCTGCGCAGCTCGATGGCCAGCGGCACGGCGAGGGAGTCCGGCAGGGTGGTGGGGGCCGCGGGCGCAGTGTCGTCCGTGCTTGCCCTGGCGAGCTCGACGTGCGCCGCCGCGAGACGCTCGACCAGAAGGCGGCGCTCGAACAGCGCAGCAGGCTTCCATTCGAGTTCGAAGTCACGTACCTCGAGTTGCAGCCCGGGGGTTTCATAGCGCAGCACATCGAGCTCGAAACCGCCGAGCACACGGCCGCGCGGACGCTCCGCATGCAGCGCGCCATCGGTGAGGCGGGTGCCGAGTGCCAGCGCGGTCTCAAGTCCGGACTGGGTGCCGAGCAGCCAGGCCCCCAGTCCGGCCGCGCCCACGAGCGGCAGCAGCAGCGCGGCAGCCAGGCCTCGCAGCCAGCGGCGCCCACGTAGCTCGGGCGGGCGTGTTGCGGGAGTGGCCGGATGCGCCGTCATTGCGCTCGATCAGCCGCCGAACAGGGCCTTGAGCTCCAGGCCCGGATCCGGCGCACGCATGAAGGCCTCGCCAACGAGGAAGGTATGCACACCCTCACCCTGCATCAGCGCAACATCCTCGGCACGCAGGATGCCCGATTCGGTGACGACGATGCGACCGGCGGCGCCACTGGCGATGCGCGGCAGCAGGTCGAGCGTGGTCTGCAGCGAGACCTCGAAGGTGCGCAGGTTGCGGTTGTTGATGCCGATCAGCGGTGTCTGCAGCTGCAGTGCCTGCTCGAGCTCGGCGCCGTCGTGGACCTCGACCAGCACCGCCATGCCCAGCGCCTGGGCGATCGCCTCCATGTCGCGCATCTGCGCAAGGTCGAGACAGGCCGCGATGAGCAGGATGGCGTCTGCCCCCATCGCGCGCGCCTCGAAGACCTGGTAGGGATCGACCAGGAAGTCCTTGCGCAGCACCGGCAGCGCGCAGGCCGCACGTGCCGCCTGCAGGTATTCGGGGGCGCCCTGGAAGAAGCCGCGATCGGTCAGCACGGACAGGCAGGCGGCGCCGGCCGCCTCGTAGCTGGCGGCGATGGCGGCCGGGTCGAAGTCGGCACGGATCACGCCCTTGGAAGGGCTGGCCTTCTTGATCTCGGCGATCACCGCGGGCAGTCCACCCGCATGGCGGTTACGAATGGCGGCAACGAAACCACGTGCAGGGGGCTCGGCCTCGGCCAGCGCGCGCACGACGACGAGCGGTGCCGCAGCCGACGCGGCCGCGACCTCCTCGACCTTGACTGCACAGATCTTCTGCAGGATGTCGCTCATGCTGCGACTCCGAACTGGCGGGTGAAACGTACGAAGGCATCGAGCTTGGCACGTGCCGCGCCGCTCTCGATCATCTCGCGCGCGCGCGCCACGCCAGCGCCGATCGACTCGACCAGGTTGGCGGTGTAGAGCGCGACCCCCGCGTTCAGGACGACGATCTCGCGCGCCGGCCCGGCACGGTTTTCCAGCGTAGCGAGCAGCACGGCGCGCGATTCGTCGGCATCGGCGACACGCAGGTTGCGCGTACCGGCCATCTGCAGGCCGAAGTCCTCCGGGTGGATCTCGTACTCGCGCACCACGCCGTCCTTGAGCTCGCCGACCAGGGTCGAGGCACCGAGGCTGACCTCGTCCATGCCGTCCAGGCCATGCACGACCAGCACATGGTTGGCGCCCAGACGCTCCATGACGCGCGCCTGGATGCCGACGAGGTCGGGATGGAACACCCCCATCAGGGTGTTGGGCGCGCCCGCTGGATTGGTGAGCGGACCGAGGATGTTGAAGATGGTGCGCACGCCCATCTCGCGCCGCACCGGCGCGACGTTCTTCATCGCACTGTGATGGTTGGGCGCGAACATGAAGCCGATGCCGGTCTCCTCCACGCAGGCGGCAACCTGCTCGGGGGTGAGGTCGAGCCTGACGCCGAGCGCCTCGAGGACGTCGGCCGCACCGGACTTGGACGACACGCCGCGCCCGCCGTGCTTGGCCACGCGCGCACCGGCCGCGGCAGCGACGAAGATGGTGGCGGTCGAGATGTTGAAGGTGTGCGTGCCGTCGCCGCCGGTACCGACCACATCGAGGAAGTGGTCGTGCGGTGGTTTGACCACCACCTTGGTGGACATCTCGCGCATCACAGTGGCAGCGGCGGTGATCTCGCCGATGGTTTCCTTCTTGACGCGCAGTCCGGTGAGGATGGCCGCGGTCATCAGCGGCGAAACCTCGCCCGCCATGATCTGGCGCATCAACGACAGCATCTCGTCGAAGAAGATCTCGCGGTGCTCGATCGTGCGTTGCAGGGCTTGCTGGGCGGTAATCGTCATGTCGTGTTCTCCGACCGGTACTCAGGCGGCAGCCGGCAGTCGCGCGTCGCGGTCGAGGAAGTTCCTCAACAGCTCGTGGCCGCATTCGGTGAGGATGGACTCGGGGTGGAACTGCACGCCCTCGACGTCGAGCGTGCGGTGGCGCACACCCATGATCTCGCCGTCGTCCGTCCATGCGGTCACTTCCAGACAGTCGGGCAGGCTTGCGCGTTCAATGGCCAGCGAGTGGTAGCGCGTGCAGGTGAGCGGATTGGGCAGGCCGCGGAACACCCCTGCGTCGAGGTGGTGCACCGGCGAGGTCTTGCCGTGCATGAGCTTTCGCGCATGCACGATGCGCCCGCCGAAGGCCGCGCCGATGCTCTGGTGGCCAAGGCAGACGCCGAGGATGGGCAGCTTGCCGGCAAAGGCCTTGATTGCCGCCACCGAGATCCCGGCCTCGGCCGGCGAGCACGGCCCCGGGGAGATGACGAGCTGGTCCGGCTGCATGGCCGCGATCTGTTCGAGCGTGATCTCGTCGTTGCGGAACACCTTCACCTGCGCCCCGAGCTCGCCGAAGTACTGCACGAGGTTGTAGGTGAAGCTGTCGTAGTTGTCGATCATCAGCAGCATGGTCTTCCCTTCGCGAAGGCCGGCCGCGGCCGGCTTCGTCAATATGAACGGCGCCGAGGCGCTCAGACGCGGGTGTCGAGGCCGCCCTCGGCCATTTCGGCAGCGCGCAGCATGGCGCGCGCCTTGCTCTGGGTTTCCTGCCATTCCGACTCGGGGTCGGAATCGGCGACGATGCCGGCACCGGCCTGGACGTGGATCTGACCATCCTTGACCACCGCGGTGCGGATCGCGATGGCGAGGTCCATGTCACCATGAAAGCCCAGGTAGCCCGCCGCCCCGGCATAGATGCCGCGCTTGACCGGCTCAAGCTCGTCGATGATCTCCATCGCGCGCACCTTTGGGGCCCCCGACACGGTGCCTGCCGGGAAGGTGGCGCGCAGCACGGCGAGCGCGTTGAGACCTTCCTTGAGCCTGCCCTCGACGTTGGAGACGATGTGCATCACGTGCGAATAGCGCTCGATGGTGAAGCGCTCGGTGACCTTGACGGTACCGGTCTCGGAGACGCGACCGGCGTCGTTGCGGCCAAGGTCGAGCAGTTGCAGATGCTCGGCACGCTCCTTCTCGTCGGCGAGGAGCTCCTGCTCGAGCGCGAGGTCCTCGGCCACCGTGGCGCCGCGCTTGCGCGTGCCGGCGATCGGGCGCACGGTAACGACCTCGTCCTCGAGCCGGGTGAGGATCTCGGGCGAGGCGCCGACGACGTGGAAGTCCTCGAAGTTGAAGTAGAACATGTAGGGCGAGGGGTTGAGCGAGCGGATCGCTCGGTACAGCGCCATCGGGCTGGCGGCGTAGGGCTTGCTCATGCGCTGCGACAGCACGACCTGCATGACGTCGCCATCGACAATGTACTGCTTGGCGCGCCGCACCGCGTCCTTGAAGGCGTCCTCGCCAAAGCTCGACACCGCCGCGGCCGGTTCGGCACGCACCTCGTCAGGGATCTGCACCGGCGCACGCAGACGGGCGAGGAGTTCACGCAGGCGCTTCTGCGCACGCTTGTAGGCGCCGGGCACCTCAGGTTCGGCATACACCACGAGGGTGAGCTTGCCGCTGAGGTTGTCGACGATGGCGACCTCCTCCGAGAGCAGGAGCAGGATGTCGGGCGTGCCGACCGGATCGGGCTTGTCGGCCTTGGCGAGCTTGGGCTCGATATAGCGCACCGTGTCATAGCCGAAGCAGCCCACCAGGCCGCCCGCAAAACGCGGCAGGTGCTCGCGCGGCGGCACCTTGATACGGTTCATGAACTCGGCGACGAAGTTGAGCGGGTCACCATAGTCGCGACGCTCGACCAGGCGATTGCCGGTGAGCAGCAGCGCAGAGCGCTCATAGACCTCGATACGGGTAGGCGAGGACAGGCCGATGAAGGAGTAGCGCCCGAAGCGCTCGCCGCCCTGCACGGATTCGAGCAGATAGGTGTAGGGCTCGTTGGCGAGCTTCAGGTAGATGGACAGCGGGGTGTCGAGATCGGCAAAGGTCTCGAGCGTCAGCGGGATACGGTTGTAGCCCTCGGCGGCGAGGGCATTGAACTCTTGTTCGAGCATGGCGGCTCCACGTGCAGCAGATTGTTCTTCGGACGGTGCAGCGAATGCGGGGACAGGTTGGCGACAGGGTGCAGGCTGGCCTGCAGCGTGCGCCGCCCCGCGACAGGGTTGGCGTTCAGTGGCCCAAAGGCCAACGCCAAGCGCCGCGCCAGCAGGACTGGACGGTGAGGCAGGTGGCGGATGCGGAGCTGACCCTGTGTGCGAGCGTCACGATGGCGATCTGTCGTGGAGGTGAATGGTGAGGGGGCGCAGCCCCTGTATTCATGCCGTAGCGATGTACTGCAGCGCCTCGGTGGCGATCGATAGTAGCCCATCGCATTCGATGGTGTCCACCGGCACGCCCTCGCTATAGCCATAGGTCACCAGCAGCACCGGCATGCCCGCAGCCTGTGCGGCAAGCGCATCGTTGGCCGAGTCGCCGATCATCAGTGCATCGGCCGTTGCAACACCGAGCCGCTCGCAGGCCAGCCTGACCACCGCGGGGTCCGGCTTCTTCACGTCAAGCGTGTCGCCACTGATGACGGTGTCGAAATGGTGCGCGATACCCATGCGCTCGAGCAGCGGCAGGGAGAAGGCCTCGGCCTTGTTGGTGACCACTGCCAGCTTGAGTCCAAGTGCACGCATCGCATCGAGGGTATCCGTTATACCCGGGTAGATGCGCGTCCGCGCACCATTGACCACCGCGTAGTGGCGGCGAAACACGCCGATGGCGACGTCGATCTCGGCATCGCTGGCCTGCGTGCCCTCGGTCATGCAGCGCCGCACCAGGTTCGGGATGCCCTTGCCGACGAAGCTGTGGATCTCGTCCTGGCTGCGCAACGGGCGCCCGAGCTCGGCGAGGGTGAGGTTGGCGGCATCCGCGAGATCGGTAATGGTGTCTAGCAGGGTGCCGTCGAGATCGAAGAGCACTGCGCGGGCGGCAAAGCGCGGCCGCGCGCTCATGCCGCCACCCCCGCGAGCTCGCTGCGCAGCGCACCGATGATCGAGTCGTAGCGATGCGGGTCACTGTCCTTGCCGGCACCGAACACGGCCGATCCGGCAACGAAGGTGTCGGCGCCGGCACGGGCGATCTCGGCAATGTTGTCGGCCTTCACCCCGCCATCGATCTCGAGCAGGATGCGCCGCCCGCTGCGCGCCGCGTAGGCGTCGATCTTCTCACGCGCTGCACGCAGCTTGACGAGCGTCTCAGGGATGAACTTCTGCCCGCCGAAGCCTGGGTTGACGCTCATCAGCAGCACCACATCGAGCTTGTCCATGACGTGGTCCATGTGGTGAAGCGGCGTGGCCGGGTTGAACACCAGCCCGGCCTGACAGCCGGCATCGCGGATCAGGCCCAGGCTGCGGTCGATGTGTTCGGAGGCCTCGGGATGGAAGGTGATGACATTGGCGCCGGCCTTGGCGAAGTCGGGGATGATGCGATCGACCGGTTTCACCATCAGGTGAACGTCGATCGGCGCCGTTGTATGCGGGCGGATGGCCTCGCACACCAGCGGTCCGATGGTGAGATTGGGGACGTAGTGGTTGTCCATCACGTCGAAGTGAATCCAGTCGGCGCCAGCGGCGATGACGTTGCGGACCTCTTCGCCGAGGCGGGCAAAGTCGGCGGACAGCAGGCTGGGGGCGATACGGTACATGGCGAACTCCGGGAGGGCTGAGGGCAGCCCCGATTCTACCCGCCTCGCTGCCCCCGGCGCCCGCCGCGCGTCAGCGCACGCAGACCTTGCGCACCTGGCGAATGTCGGTGATGCCGGCCAGGATTTTCTCGATGCCATCCTGGCGCAGCGTGCGCATGCCCTCGGCAAGCGCCTGACCAAGCACCTGCTCGACGCGACCACGCTCCTGGATCAGGCGCTTGATCGCATCCGAGCCAAGCATCAGCTCATGCAGACCAACGCGCCCTTTATAGCCCTCGGTGCAATGCTCGCAGCCAACCGCCCGGTAGAACGTGAAGCGCCCCTCCTTGTCCGCGAACTCCGCCCGCCAGCGCTCGAGGACCTGCTCACGAGCGCGTTCCGGGTCTGCGCTGAACGCGGGCGTCAGGTGCATGTCCTCGCAGTACTCGTCGAGCAGATGCCCGATCTCCGCCGCATCCGGCTCGTAGCGCTCACG
The DNA here is from genome assembly GCF_029588855.1 of Thauera mechernichensis. Classification (NCBI taxonomy): domain Bacteria; kingdom Pseudomonadati; phylum Pseudomonadota; class Betaproteobacteria; order Rhodocyclales; family Zoogloeaceae; genus Thauera; species Thauera mechernichensis. The sequence continues at coordinate 87,002 of NZ_JARQZE010000008.1, forward strand.
GCATTTGCCACAAAGGCGCTTTGCCAGGCGCTGGGCGAGCACGCCAAGGAGCGCATCGGAGAAATTGAACGGATCCATGCCCATGTCGAGCAGACGCACCACCGACTCGGGCGCACTGTTCGTATGCAGGGTGGAGAACACCAGGTGGCCGGTGAGCGAGGCTTCGATACCGACCGATACCGTCTCGTGATCGCGCATCTCGCCGACCATGATCACATCGGGATCGGCGCGCAGGAAGGCGCGCATCATGGTCGCGAAGTCGATCCCTGCCTTGCGGTTGACCTGCACCTGGCGCAGTCCCTTCTGGGTGATCTCCACCGGATCCTCGACCGTCCAGATCTTGGTGTCCGGCGTGTTGATGTGGCGCAGGATCGAATGCAGCGTGGTGGTCTTGCCCGAGCCGGTGGGGCCGCACACGAAGAAGATGCCATAGGGCTTGGCGATCGCAGCCTTGAGGCGCTCGAGATTGAACGGTAGCAGGCCAAGCTGATCGAGCGGAATGGGCTCGTTGCTCGCCAGCAGGCGCATCACCACGTCCTCCATGCCGCCCTGGGTGGGCAGGGTGGCGACCCGCAGCTCGATATCGAGCGGCGCGAACTTGCGGAACTTGATCTTGCCGTCCTGCGGGCGGCGGCGCTCGGCGATGTCCAGGTCGCACATGATCTTGATGCGGGTGATCAAGGGGTTGCGATAGCTGGCCGGAACCTCGATGTAGGGCACCAGCGAGCCGTCCTTGCGGAAACGGACCAGGGTCTTCTCGCGCCCCGGGCGAGGCTCGACATGGATGTCCGAGGCGCCCTGCCGGTATGCGTCTATGATGATCTTGTTGACCAGCTTGACCAGTTCATTGTCGGCCGCTGCCGTGACATCGTCCTTGAGCGACGGACCATCGTCATCGTGTTCCCCGAGGTCGGACAGCAGGTCGGTGACCGAGGCGTCATCGAGGGTGGCCCCGAAATACTGCTCGACCGTACGCTCGAAGTCATGCGTCGTCGTCACCCGGAAACTCAGGCGCTTCTTGAGCAACACGTTCTGCGCCACCCCGGAACTGCGCACCTGCTCGGGGTCGACGCACAGCACCACCACGCCCTCGTTGCTCTCCTCGTAAGGCAACCACAGCATCTGCTCGACGTACTCGCGCTTGATGTTGCGCAGCAGGTCCATCGGCTTGACATGATTGGCCACGAAGGGCTGGTAGGGCACGCCGAAGAAGCGCGCCGCAGCGGCACCGAGCTCGGCGTAGGACAGGCCGAACTGCTCGACGAGCAAGGTCTCCACCGACGTGCCGCTCGCCCGCCCCTCGCGCGTCGCATCGGCGAACTCCTCGGCGGTGATGCGGCCGTCGGCAACCAGCGCATCGAAGCGCGAACGCAAGCGTGCGGGCTGGCGCGTATGCCTGAGAAACGCGACGCCGAGCGTCTGCGCCAGTCCGAGCACGCCCTCCTCGGCCACCTTGGAAAAAGGCTGGCCGTTTCGCGTGTTGATCAACTGCACCACGCCAAGGAGGCTGCCTGTGTCGGGATCACGTATCGGCGCCACCAACATCTGCCGCGAGTGAAAACCAGTGCTTGCGTCGACTTCGCGCCGCAACTTCAGCCCGGGCGAAATCGCACGCAGCTCGGAGTCGTCGTACACATCGCGCACGTTGACGAGCTCGCCGCTCAGCGCGACGTAGCCCGCGATGCTGTTCTCCCCGATCGGCAAGCGGATGCTCTGCACCCCGCTCAACCCGGTCTTGACCCGGGTCACGATCGAGCCCCCACCCTCCTCCACCGCGTAGATGGTGAAGCGCTCGGCCTCGAACAGCTCGCACAACTGCGGCGCCAGCTCGAGCATGATCTCCTCGACATCCTTGCTGGCATGGATGCGGTTGGTCAGCGCCTGCAGGCCCTTGAAAAAGGAGAGACGGCCGGACACGGCACGGCCCTGCGTCGTTGCAGCAGAGGATTCACTCATGGTGCTCAGCTCATTCAGCGATTGGTCGGCGACTGCACGCCCGCACGACGAAGACGGGCAGCAAGAAGCTAGAACTCCAGCACGTCGCCCTGCTCGAGGCGGCGAAGCGCCAGTACTGGAAGGCCAGCGCGCAATTCTTCCATGATGCGCGAACTGCCGCCAGGCTTCAAATGGCTGATATGAACGACCGGTGCGACGTTCAGTTCCGCAAGCACAGTCAGCGACATGCTCGGGCACAGGTGGCGCGACGCCAGCGCAAGCCCGTGCTGCTCGTCGGCAAACGCCGTCTCCAGGATCAAGTGGCGGAGCTGCGGCTGGGCGTTGATCGCGTCGATCAACTCGGGACAGTAGGCGGTATCGCCGGAAAACACCAGCTGCCCGCTACCGCTGTCGAGGCAGAAGGCGACCGCCGGTACCGTATGCCGCGCTGGCAGCGCAGTGATCCGACGTCCCCTGAGGTCGACATGCTCACCCACCATCATGGGCTGGAAACGCATGAAGGGTTGGTGTTGGTCCGGGATGGCCGAGAAGTCCGGCCAGACGAGCCAGTTGAAGATATGAGAATGCAGGATCCGGATCGTCTCTGGTGTCGCGTGCACCAGCAGTGGCTTGCTGCGCAGCTCACCGACCGAATCAATGAGCAGCGGCAAGGCCGCGATGTGATCCAGATGGGCATGCGTCAGGAAGACGTGGTCGATACGGGACAGGACCTCGAGCGGCAGATCGCCCACGCCCGTGCCACAATCGACGAGGATGTCATCGTCGACAAGGAAGGAGGTGGTCCGCGACTGCGACCCCCCGATTCCACCACTGCAGCCGAGTACTCTGAGCTTCATCACCCCATCCACCCGAATCGCCGGCCGCCTCCGCGCGCTGCAAGTCGATTCCTCATGACTGCAAAACGTAACACCGCGCACGGCCCCTGCGCGCGGAATAAAATCACGTCAGTAGACCGACTCAGGTGCGCAGGAAGAACTCCATCTTCACCCCGGCCAGTTCGATGATGTCATGATCATCGAGATGGCGCGCCTGCGCATCGATCGCCTTGCCATTGACGAGCGGAAAACTCGCACCCTCGACATGGGTGATGAAATAGCCATGCGGCCGACGGGTGATGACGGCGACCTGGCGACCTGGCTTGCCGAGTGTGGTCATCGACTTGGTCAGTTCCAGTTCGCGGCCGGCATTCGCACCACTGAGCACCTGAATCACGCCGACGAGATCGGTCGCGGCGGCTTGGGGCGTGCCTGGCTGCTGCCGCGCAGCGGCAGCCACAACCTGGGTTTCCGTCGGCGCAGGTCCGGCTGGCGCGGCCGTCACATCGGTGCTCACGCCCGGCATCTCGAAGGCCTTGAGCGCCGCGGTATCGACCATCTCCGACTGCGATGTGCCCGGCTTGGCATCGTCGGCGATGAACTTGATCCTGTACTTGCCTAGCTCGATGACGTCGTTGGCGCGCAGCACGTTCTTCTTGACTGGCTGACCATTGAGGTAAGTACCGTTGGTGCTGTTCTGGTCCTCGAGAAAGGCATCGCCGGTGATGCAGGTGATCACCGCGTGATGACCGCTGATGGCCAGGTTGTCGATCTGGATGTCGTTGTCGGGCTTGCGCCCGATGGTGGTGCGCTCCTTGTTGAGCGTCATCTCCTTGAGCACCAGACCATCCATGCTGAGGACCAGTTTCGGCATGCACCTACCCGTTCAATGATTGCTTCGACGACACCCGCGCGGCCTTGTGCCGGCGCGTGATCAACCTGCTCATTCTAACGCTGTCCCAAGGCGGGTTAACAAAAAAGGCGCCGGACCAGCCGGCGCCTTCGTGCAGGGACCCTGCAATGGATCAGAGCATGGCCTTGAGCAGCTTGGCCATCTCGGACGGGTTGCGCGTGACCTTGAAGCCGCACTCTTCCATGATGGCGAGCTTGGCGTCTGCGGTGTCAGCGCCGCCGGAGATCAGCGCACCGGCGTGGCCCATGCGCTTGCCAGCCGGGGCGGTGACGCCAGCGATGAAGCCGACGATCGGCTTCTTCATGTTTTCCTTGCACCACAGCGCGGCTTCCGCCTCGTCCGGGCCACCGATCTCGCCGATCATGATGACCGCGTCGGTATCAGGATCGTCGTTGAACATGCGCATCACGTCGATGTGCTTGAGACCGTTGATCGGGTCGCCGCCGATGCCGACCGCCGAGGACTGGCCCAGGCCAATTTCGGTGAGCTGGGCAACGGCTTCATAGGTCAGCGTGCCGGAACGCGACACGACGCCGATGCGGCCCTTGCGGTGGATGTGGCCGGGCATGATGCCGATCTTGATCTCGTCGGGCGTGATCAGGCCGGGGCAGTTGGGGCCGAGCAGCAGGGTTTCCTTGCCGCCGGCGGCGACCTTCTGCTTCATCTTGTTGCGCACGACCAGCATGTCGCGGACCGGGATGCCTTCGGTGATGCAGATCGCCAGGTCGAGGTCAGCCTCGCAGGCTTCCCAGATGGCGTCGGCAGCACCCGCGGGCGGCACGTAGATGACCGACACGGTGGCACCGGTCTCGGCAGCGGCTTCCTTCACCGAGGCGTAGATGGGGATGTCGAAGATCTTCTCGCCGGCCTTCTTCGGGTTAACGCCGGCAACGAAGCAGTTCTTGCCGTTGGCGTACTCCTGGCACTTCTCGGTGTGGAACTGACCGGTCTTGCCAGTGATGCCCTGAGTGATGACCTTGGTGTCTTTGTTGATCAGGATGGACATTCGAAGCTCTCCTTACTTGACCGCAGCGACGATCTTGGTCGCAGCTTCCGCCATCGTGTCGGCGGTGATGATCGGCAGACCCGACTCGGCGAGGATCTTCTTGCCGAGGTCTTCGTTGGTGCCCTTCATGCGCACCACGAGCGGGACGGAGAGATGAACTTCCTTGGCTGCAGCGACCACGCCGGTGGCAATGGTGTCGCAGCGCATGATGCCACCGAAGATGTTGACCAGGATGCCCTTGACCTTGGGGTTCTTGAGCATGATCTTGAAGGCTTCGGTGACCTTCTCGGTGGTCGCGCCGCCGCCGACGTCCAGGAAGTTGGCCGGCTCTGCGCCGAACAGCTTGATGGTGTCCATGGTGGCCATGGCCAGGCCGGCACCGTTGACCAGGCAGCCGATGTTGCCATCGAGGCTGATGTAGGCCAGGTCGAACTTGGAGGCTTCGATCTCGTCGGCATCCTCTTCGTCGAGGTCGCGGTAGGCGACGATCTCGGGGTGACGATAGAGCGCGTTGGAGTCGAAGTTGAACTTGGCGTCGAGCGCCTTCACCGTACCGTCACCCTCGTGGATCAGCGGGTTGATCTCGGCCAGCGAGGCGTCGGTTTCCATGTAGCAGGTGTAGAGCTTCTTGAGCGCATCCACGGCCTGGGCAGCCGAAGCGTCCGGCATGCCGATGCCCTTGACCAGCAGCAGCGCCTGCTCGTCGGTGAGGCCGACCAGCGGATCGACGAAGACCTTGATGATCTTCTCGGGCGTGTTGTGAGCGACTTCCTCGATGTCCATGCCGCCTTCGGACGAGGCCATGATGGCGACCTTCTGCGTGGCACGGTCAGTCAGGGCAGCGACGTAGTATTCGTGCTGGATGTCGGCGCCTTCCTCGATGAGGAGGTTGCGCACCTTCTGGCCTTCGGGGCCGGTCTGGTGGGTGATCAGTTGCATGCCGAGGATCTGGGACGCGTACTGGCGCACTTCGTCCAGCGACTTGGCGACCTTGACACCACCGCCCTTGCCGCGACCGCCAGCGTGGATCTGGGCCTTGACCACCCAGATCTTGCCGCCGAGTTCCTGTGCTGCCTTGACCGCGTCATCGACGCTGGTGCAATGGATGCCTCGCGGCGTGACGACACCGTACTTTCTCAGTACTTCTTTTGCCTGATACTCATGAATCTTCATGGTTGCCCTTCGTTCTAAGTCGCGACGGCCGACCCGCCGCAAACAGGTTGATGGCATGCTTCGGAGCGCGCGCTCCACGACCGGCGCCGTCTCCCTCGACCGTCGCCCGCCGCCAAGAATCGGGACCCCCCGACCCGACCCGCGGCACGCACGCAACACACGCGCCACGCCCGCAAGACTCCATAATTATAACCAGTTTTGCGCAGTGCACAGGGCCGGCCGGCGTACGGCCGCTCAGCCCCCTGCCCGCTCCTTGCCGGGCTGCGCACGGTACCACCTGGGATAGTATGCGCGGACCGCTGCCGCCGAGGTCTCGAGCGCATGACAACGATCGAGCTGGAAGGGCTTCACACCGTCATCCTCGTTGTCGCGCCGGAAGGTTGCAAAGGTCTGGATTGCCGCGGTCGGCAAGGACAGAAGCATTTCGGTCAGATGAGTACAGCCGCGCACGTCGGCGAACATCTCGCCCACCGTGCGACGAAAGCCGCGCACCAGGTTCAGGCCGATCAAGCCGCGATAGACAGGCCCGATCGTGTCGCACATCCCCGGGTAGGGCACGCCGTCCGAACAGGCCTCGGCATCGACGATGTCGAAGTTGTGGTCGATGGTGATGCGCACACGCATCAGATGCACCGGCTCGCCAGCCGGGCGCAGACCGGACGCAATCGGGTAATCGACATCCTTGACGTCGGTCAGCGAGGCCTCGAGTTCGTACAGGCCGTCGTCTCGCAAGAAGCCTTCGACTTCGATGCGCCGGGTGTGAAGGCGCCTGCGCGGCACCGCGGGGGCATTAAGGGGCATTGCGGTCCTCAGCGTACGCTAGCGTATGGATTGCTGCATCTTAAACCATTTCGCCGCACACCCGGAGCCAGGCCGCGGGCGACCTCGCAGCGGTCGAATCAAGCGCGCGACCCCCCAAAACATCACGCCTTGGCACATTTCTTCATACCCTGCGTGACGGCGACGCTGGAACACATACCAAGAGTCTGTTACAACCCCGGAATCGATCTCCCGCCGGATGCGCGGAACATGAAGACCCAACGTACGACTCTCGCTCTCGTCATCGCCCTCGCCCTGACCGGCATTGCACCAGCACATGCCTTTGTCCTCGGCGAACCCCAGGCACTCTCCGCAATCGGGGAACCCTTCAGGGTGGAGATCCCGCTCAGCGGCCAAGGGCGCGATGCCGCAGGCTGTTTTCAGGTCGCTGCAGCGACGGGGGCCTCATCCGAGTTGCCGCAGTTGACCGGGGCACGGACCGCAGTCGCAGGCACGGGCGCAAGCGCACGACTGGTCGTGACGCGCAACCGCCCCGTCAACGACCCCATCGTCACCCTGGTAATCGAGAACGTGTGCGAAGCGCGCCTGCGCCGCGAGTACACCCTGCTCCTGCCGTATCCTTCCAGCGCGATCAGCCCTGCACAGATCACGCCCGCGGCGCCCCCGCCCTCCGTGCAGACAGCCCGCCCGGCCCGGCCCGCAGCCGTCGCGCCCGCCAACGTGCGCACCTGGAACACGGCGCCTGGAGAGTCGCTCGAGTCACTTGCCCACGCACTCTATCCGGACGACACCGGAGCGCGCAGCCGTTTCATCCGCGCTACTGCGGGCGCAAACCCCGACCTGTTCCCCGACGACGCCTCGCGACGACGCCCCCTGCCGACAGGGACGGCTGTCCTGGTTCCGGACCTTCGCCGACTCTCGGGCTCCGCCCCCTCCAGCCCCCCCAAGGCAGCAGCAGCCCGCGCACCTCGGCCCGCCGCCGCGAGCAGTGCTGCACGCGTGGCGCAGGATCGCGTCGAAGTCGACAAGGCGGTGTCCCCCGGGGCTCAGCGCGAGACCGCCCCGGGCGGGACCGCACTCCCTCTCGACGTGCAGGCGCGCGAGCGCGAACTGGCCGCGGCGATCGACCGCAGCATCATCGTCGAGATGGAGTTGCTGGCGCGGATCAAGGAGCTTGAAGAGCTGCAGGCGCGGCTGGAGGCACGCATCCGCGCGCTCGACACCGCTCCCGTGGCGGCACCACAGCCCCCGGCGCCGCTGGTGGCACCGCCGGCAGTGGCCGCGACGCCGGCCGTAGCGGCCACTGCCCCTGCAGCGCCGCCTTCACCCCCCTTGGCGCCCGTTGCCGACCCGAACCAAGACCGTTACCTCATCGGCGGACTCGCGCTCGCGGCCCTGCTGCTGACCCTGATCCTGCTGCGCCGCCGACGCACGCCCGCGTCGACCGTCGGCTCGCCGCATACAGCCATCCACACCCAGGCGCCCGCGGCCGACGCCGCACTCGCGCGCCTGCAGGCCAGAACCGCGGACAGCCCACCGCCAACGGTGGCCCCGTCCGTACCAGAAGGCCCCATGAGCCTGGTCGATTGGAACCCGCACGCAGTCGTCGAACAGTCGATCGGCACGAAAGTGGACTCCAACCTGGACCTGAACGACGAGCACAAGTCGGCCGTCGAACTCGCCGACATCATGATGAGCTTCGGCCGCCTTCACGGCGCTGCCGAAACCCTGGCCGAGTTCATCCGCGGCAACCCGAAGCAGGCCATCACGCCCTGGCTCAAGCTGCTCGAGGTCTATCGCGCGGCCGGTCTGCGCGCCGAGTTCGACGCGATCGCGAACGAGCTGCACCGCACCTTCAACGTCAATACGGTGTATTGGCAGAACTACGACGCCTTGCGCGCCGTTGAAGCGAGCCTAGAAGATTACCCGCACATCGCCACCAAGCTCGAGAAGTCATGGCGCACGCCTGAATGCCAGCAGTTCCTCGAGGTGCTGCTGCGCGACAACCGGGATGGCAGCCGTAACGGCTTCCCGTTCCCGGTCATCGACGAGATCCTGCTGCTGTCGGCGATCCTCGAAGACGAACTCGGCCCGTTCCGCCCGCCTCCTCCCTCAGCCGAATGACACTTGCGACGCCGAGCGCCACGGACTGAGCGCTCAGACGGGATTGTCGAGATCGACAAAATCCGCCGTCAGCCCCGGCAGGGCGCTCAGGTGCGCGGCAATCGCACGCGCACCATAACGCTCGGTGGCATGGTGTCCTGCGGCGATGTAGGGCACGCCCGACTCGCGCGCAAGATGCACGGTCTGCTCGGAAATCTCGCCGGATACAAAAACATCTGCCCCCGCGAGGATCGCCTGCTCGAAATAGCCTTGCGCCCCTCCGGTGCACCAGGCGACACGGCGCACGACACGCTCGCCATCCCCCACCAGCAGCGGCAAACGCCCCAGCCTGTGCGCGATCTCGCGCGCCAGCACAGATGCACCGACCGCCCCCTGGGGGGGCGCGACACGGCCGATCCACCCCAGATCCTGGTCGGCAAACCGACCTTCGGCCTGCCACCCCATGACCTGCGCCAACTGGGCGTTGTTGCCCAGCTCCGGATGAACATCAAGCGGCAGGTGATAGGCAAAGAGGCTGACATCGTTTGCCAGCAGGGTACGCAGGCGCTGACGGCGGATCCCGCAGATCCGGCCGTCCTCGCCCTTCCAGAAGTATCCATGATGGACGAACACCGCGTCATATCCACCCGCCACCGCGTGGTCCAGCAGCGCCTGGCTGGCGGTGACGCCGCACAGCACGCGTGCGACCTCGGCGCGTCCTTCCACTTGCAGACCGTTTGGGCAATAATCCTTCAGCCGCGGCGCATCGAGCAGGGTATCGAGGTAATCCCTGAGCTCCGACAGTTGCATGCAATCTCCTTTGGTGGAAGGGGCTGGTCAGCGCCCCCATCACAACCGTCCCGGCCTCCTGGAGGCCGTCGTTCCAAGAGTCTCAATTATGCGCCGCTTGTGGCTCATTTTCGCCCAGGCCGTGACCATCAGCGTCGCGGTCCTGTTCGTCCTCAACACGCTCAAGCCCGAATGGCTGCGCGGCGCGACGCCTGCTTCCGTGATCGCGATCCTCGAGGCACCGAGCACAGGCGAGCGCACACCAGCGACCGGCTCGTATGCCCAGGCCGCACAGCAATCGATGCCTGCGGTGGTCCACATCTTCACCAGCAAGGCCGGGCGCAGCCAACGCCATCCCCTGTTCGACGACCCCCTGTTCCGTCATTTCTTCGGCGAGCGCCCGGGCAACAGCCCAAACCAGCGCGAGTCAGGCCTTGGCTCGGGGGTGATCGTCAGCCCTGACGGCTACGTGCTGACCAACAACCACGTTATCGAAACCGCCGATGCGATCGAGGTCGCGCTCAACGATGGCCGCAAGTATCCGGCCCAGTTGATCGGCCGTGACCCCGAAACCGACCTCGCCGTGTTGCGCGTCGACACCGGCGGGCAGCTACCCGCCATCACCCTGTCGGCCAGCGACAGCCTCAGCGTGGGTGACGTCGTACTGGCGATTGGCAACCCCTTCGGCGTCGGCCAGACCGTAACCATGGGCATCGTCTCGGCGCTCGGCCGCAGCCAGCTCGGCATCAACACCTTCGAGAACTACATCCAGACCGACGCGGCCATCAACCCGGGCAACTCGGGCGGCGCACTGGTCGACAGCGCCGGCCACCTGGTCGGCATCAACACGGCCATATACTCGCGTTCGGGAGGCTCGCTCGGCATCGGCTTCGCCATCCCGGTATCGATCGCACGCAACGTATTGACGCAGATTGTTTCCACGGGGGAGGTCATCCGCGGCTGGGTCGGCGTGGAAATCCAGGACCTTACCCCCGAGCTGGCCGAATCCTTCGGCTTTGCGGACGCGCGTGGCACGCTGATTGCCGGTGTACTGCGGGGCAGCCCGGCCGAGCGCGCAGGCATACGCCCGGGTGACGTGCTGATCGAGCTGGACGGTGCCGCAGTGCGCGATCCGAAGACCATGCTCGACATGGTTGCCGCACTGCCGCCGGGACGTGAGGCCACGTTCCGCATCCGCAGAGGCGGCCAGGAGATCGAGCTTGGCGTGGAGATCGGCCGCCGGCCGACACCACAGCCCAGTCGCTGAGGACTTTCAGCATCCTGGCTGGGTGGGGTGTGCAGCCTGGGATCAACCCTTGTCGCGCTCGCCGTCTTTGGCCTCGATTCGGCCCACCTCGCCGTCCCCGCCCGTAATCGACGGCGGCACGTAATCCGCTGCGGCTGCGGCCTGCGGCGAAGACTTGCTCATCCAGCCGGCGAGGATGATCCCGAGTTCGTAGAGCAGGCACATCGGCACTGCCAGCATGAACTGCGAAATCACATCGGGCGGCGTGACGATCGCTGCGATCACGAACGCGCCCACGATGACATAGGGGCGGGCCTCCTTGAGCTTGGCGACGTCCACAATGCCGGCCTTCACCATCAGGATCACCGCCACCGGCACCTCAAAGGTGATGCCGAAAGCGAGGAACATCGACATCACGAAGGACAGGTACTGTTCGATGTCCGGCGCGGGCACGATGCTCTTCGGCGCAAACTCGGCGATGAACTTGAACACCATGCCGAACACGAAGAAGTAGCAGAACGCCATGCCGATGAGAAACAGCAGCGTGCTACCCAGCACCAGAGGCAGCGCCATGCGCTTTTCATGCGCATACAGGCCCGGGGCGATGAAGGCCCACGCCTGATAGAGCACCCATGGCAGTGCAAACACGAAAGCGACCATCATCGTCACTTTCACCGGCACGAAGAACGGCGTGACCACGCCGGTGGCGATCATGTTGGTCCCCTCAGGGAGGGTATTCATCATCGGTCGCGCGAGGATGTCGTAGATGTCTCCCGCCCAGGGCATCAGGCAAACGAAGACGACGATCACCGCAAGCAGCGCGCGGATCAGCCGGTCGCGCAGCTCGATGAGGTGGGCGATGAAAGTTTCCTGTTGTGCGCTCATGCCTTTGTCTTGTCTGCGTTGGCTGACTCACGCGCTGCGGCATCCAGGCCAAGCTCGAGTTGCGGTCCGGCCTCTGCACCCGCGACAGGCGACGTGTCACCGCCGGCCACCGACGGCGGCGCTGTCGCGCTGTCCGCAGGCGCCACCGGATTGCCGTCGGGCAGCATCGTGCGCAACTCCTCCGCGGTACGCCCGACCTCGGACTCGACACCCGCGACCCCGGAGCGCACCGAGGACTCGAGCTCCTGCGCCTGCTGCTTGACCTGCTCCTGCAGCTTCTTGAGCTCCTCGAGCTGCATTTCGCGCTGTATGTCGGATTTCACGTCCGACACGTAGCGCTGCACCCGTCCGAGCACATGACCCGCCGTGCGCGCCACCTTGGGCAGGCGCTCAGGCCCGACCACGACCAGCAGCACGACGCCGATCACCATGAGTTCAGTAAAACCGAAATCGAACATGTCCGCCCGCTCGATACGCGGCGCACCGGATGCGCACCGCAGTAAAACGAAGGGGCGCTCCCGTCAGGGCGCCCCTCCTGCTTCGAGTCGCGAAGCTCAGGACTGGGTCTTGTCGACCTTCTCCCGCGCTTCGCCTTCGATCGTCCTGCCATCGCCAGCAATCTTCTGCTGCGAAGCTGCGTCGGCATCGCCTTCCTTCATGCCGTCCTTGAAGCCCTTGACTGCCCCACCGAGATCAGAGCCGATGTTGCGCAGCTTCTTGGTGCCGAACACCAGCAGGACGATGACCAGCACGATCAGCCAGTGCCAGATGCTGAAAGAACCCATACCGCTCTCCTTAACGCGTCAACATGGGCGGCAGGGGATCCGCGCCGCCCAGAATATGAAGGTGCAGATGATACACCTCCTGCAAACCAACCCTTCCGGTGTTGATGATGGTCCGGAAGCCGTCGGTGCATCCTTGATCACGGGCAATCTGCCCGGCCGCAACCATCAGACGCCCCATTGCCGCCTCATGTTCCGCCGTCAGGTGGGCCATGGAGTCGACATGCTGCTTCGGGACGACCAGAACATGCACGGGAGCAACCGGATTGATGTCGTGAAAGGCGTAGACGTGCTCGTCTTCATACACCTTCTTCGACGGAATCTCGCCGCGGACGATACGGCAGAAGATGCACTCGCTCATCGCGCCCCCTCAAGCCGTCCGCGACTTCTTCTCGTCGATGCCGGACACGCCCTCGCGACGACGGAACTCGGCGAGCACGTCGTCCACCGACAGGCCGTTGTGGGCAAGCAGGACCATGGAGTGGAACCACAGGTCGGTCACTTCCCAAACAAGGTGCAGCATGTCCTTGTCCTTGGCCGCCATGATGGTCTCTGCAGCCTCCTCGGCAACTTTCTTGCAGATCGCATCCGTACCTTTCTGATACAGGCTGGAGACGTAGGAGGAGTCAGGATCGGCCTTCTTGCGCGCGGCCAGGGTGTCGGACACACGATGCAGCACTTCGATATCGATCATTTGTAGATCTCCTGCGGGTCTTTCAAAACCGGTTCGACAGCCTCCCAGCGGCCATCTGCGAAATACTTCTGGAAGAAGCAGCTGTGCCGGCCGGTATGGCAAGCGATCCCGCCAACCTGCTCGATCTTCAACAACACGACGTCGTTGTCGCAATCGATGCGGATGTCGAGCACCTTCTGCACATGCCCGGACTCTTCCCCCTTGTGCCACAGCTTACGGCGCGAACGTGACCAGTAGATGGCTTCGCCGGTCTCCGCGGTACGCTGCAGCGCTTCGCGGTTCATCCAGGCGAACATCAGCACGTCGCCCGTTGCGGCCTCCTGGGCGATCACCGGCACCAGGCCATGCTCATCCCACTGCACCTCGTTCAACCAGCGCGTGTGCTCACTCACAGTCTCACCTCGATACCTCGCGCACGCATCAATTCCTTGGCCTCGCGCACGGTGTGCTGTCCGAAATGGAAGATGCTCGCCGCCAGCACCGCATCCGCACGCCCCTCGGAAACGCCCTCGGCAAGGTGCTCGAGGCTGCCGACGCCTCCGCTGGCGATCACCGGAATGCGGACCGCGTCGGACACTGCCCGTGTCAAGGCCAGATCGAAGCCGCTCTTGGTGCCATCGCGGTCCATGCTGGTGAGCAGGATCTCACCCGCCCCCAGGGCCTCGACCTTGCGCGCCCATTCGATGGCGTCCAGCCCGGTGTTGTTGCGCCCGCCATGGGTGAACACTTCCCATCTGCCCGGCGCCGTCTGCTTGGCGTCGATTGCGACCACGATGCACTGGCTGCCCACCTTGCTCGAAGCGTCGTGCACGAGCTGGGGGTTGTTGACGGCCGCAGTGTTCATGCTCACCTTGTCGGCACCGGCATTGAGCAAGCGACGCACGTCCTCGACCACACGTACACCGCCGCCGACGGTGAGCGGAATGAACACCTGCTCTGCGACCTGCTCGACGACGTGGAGAATGATGTCGCGATCGTCGGAGCTGGCCGTGATGTCGAGGAAGGTGATCTCGTCCGCGCCCTGCTCGTCGTAGCGGCGGGCGATCTCGACAGGGTCGCCTGCATCGCGCAGCTCAACGAAATTTACGCCCTTGACCACACGCCCGGACTTCACGTCCAGGCAGGGAATGATGCGCTTGGCCAACATCAGCTGCGCTCGCTCGGAAGAATCATTCGGTCACACCGTTGAGCTCGTCTGCACGCGCCTGGGCGGCAGCGAAGTCGAGCGTGCCTTCGTAGATCGCCCGCCCGGTAATGGCGCCGAGGATGCCTTCCTCCTCGACCGCACACAGCGCATCGATGTCGCGCATGTCGGTGATGCCGCCGCTGGCGATGACCGGTATGCGCAGCGCACGTGCCAGCCGCACGGTGGCCTCGATATTGACGCCCGACAGCATGCCGTCGCGGCCGATGTCGGTGTAGATCACCGACTCGACACCGTAGTCCTCGAACTTCTTCGCCAGATCGACGACGTCGTGCCCCGTGAGCTTGGACCAGCCGTCGACCGCCACCTTGCCGTCCTTGGCATCCAGACCGACGATGATGTGCCCTGGGAAGGCACTGCAGGCGTCGTGCAGGAAGCCGGGATTCTTGACCGCGGCAGTGCCGATGATGACGTAGCTGATGCCGTTGTCGAGGTAGTGCTCGATGGTATCGAGATCACGAATCCCACCCCCGAGCTGCACGGGAATGTCTTCGCCGACCACGTCGGTGATCGCACGAATCGCAGCGCCGTTCTTGGGCTTGCCGGCAAAGGCGCCGTTGAGGTCCACCAGGTGCAGACGACGGGCACCGGCGTCGAGCCAGTGGCGCGCCATGGCGCCCGGATCTTCGGAGAAGACCGTGGCGTCGTCCATTTCGCCTTGCTTCAGGCGCACGCAGTGACCGTCCTTGAGGTCGATGGCGGGAATGAGCAGCATACCGGGAGATATAGTGTGACTGAAAGTGGGTCGGATCCGGCGCTCAGGGCTGCCAGCGGATGAAATTGGCGAGCAGGCGCAAGCCCGCTGCGGCGCTCTTTTCCGGGTGGAACTGGGCGGCGAAGATATTAGCCCGCGCTACCGCACTGGTAAAGCGAAGGCCGTAATCGGTCTGGGCAGCAACGATGTCGTCATCGGCCGGCGCAACGAAATAGCTGTGCACGAAATAGAAGCGCTCACCATCGGGAATGCCGTCCCACATCGGGTGCGGCTGGCGCTGCCAGACCTCGTTCCAGCCCATGTGCGGAACCTTCAGGCGCAAGCCGTCCGCCCCCTGCATGGCCGCATCGGGAAAGCGGACGACCTCGCCGCGCAGAATGCCGAGCCCGGGGACGTCGCCTTCCGCGCTGTGATCGAACAACATCTGCTGGCCGATGCAGATCCCCAGGAAGGGCTTGCTGGCAGCAGCCTGCATCACCGCGGGACGCAAACCGCGGGCATCCAATTCACGCATGCAATCGGGCATGGCTCCCTGACCGGGAAAGACGACGCGCTCTGCAGCAGCGACGCGCGCGGGATCGGACGTAACGAAGACTTCATGGCCGGGCGCCACATGCTCGATCGCCTTGGCGACGGAGCGCAGATTACCCATGCCGTAATCGAGGATGGCCACGGTGGTCATCGGTTTGACTCGCAGTTGAACGGGTGGGCGGCCGCTGCCGTGGGCCGCGAAGCGATGCGAAAGCGACTCAGAGCGCGCCCTTGGTCGAGGGAATGGTGCCGGCGGCACGCTCGTCGTGCTCGGCTGCCATGCGCAGGGCACGCGCAAAGGCCTTGAACACGGTCTCGCACTGATGGTGGGCGTTGTCGCCACGCAGGTTGTCGATGTGCACCGTGACCCCGGCATGATTGACGAAGCCCTGGAAGAACTCGCGCGCCAGATCCACATCGAAGTTGCCGATGCGGGCACGGGTGTACTCGACGAAGTAGTGCAGCCCCGGGCGCCCGGAGAAATCCACCACCACGCGCGACAAGGCCTCATCCAACGGCACGTAGGCGTGCCCGTAACGACGCAACCCCTTCTTGTCACCCAGCGCCTTGGCAAAGGCCTGGCCGAGCGTGATACCGACATCCTCGACGGTGTGGTGGTCGTCGATATGGGTATCGCCTTCGCAATGGATGTCGAGATCGATCAGGCCATGGCGCACGATCTGGTCGAGCATGTGATCGAAGAAGGGCACGCCGGTGTCGAGCTTACCCTTGCCGCTGCCATCGAGGTCGATGCGCACGGTGATCTTCGTTTCGAGTGTATTGCGAGTGACTTCGGCTTGCCGCATGACTGACTGGAGGCTGGAGAATGTAAGGTTCGGAGCATGATAACATCGCCCGACAACTTGGCTGCAACGCACAATCCATCGCCGTGATGGCGCCTGGCTATGGCAGACGCAGCCAGACGCAGCCCAATCCGCCCGCAGATCCAACAGGCTTGCCGCCTGCACCGAGCCCAATCCGCATGAGCCGCTTCTGGAGCGCCGTCGTCCACGGCCTGACCCCCTACGTTCCGGGCGAACAGCCCAAGCTCGACAACCTGGTCAAGCTCAACACCAATGAGCATCCCTACGGCCCCTCGCCCAGGGCGCTGGAGGCGATCCGCGCGGCGACCAGCGACGGCCTGCGCCTCTACCCCGACCCCAACAGCGATGCGCTCAAGTCGGCACTCGCCCGTCGTCATGGCGTGCAGCCGCAACAGATCTTCGTCGGCAACGGCTCGGACGAAGTGCTGGCACACGCCTTCATGGCGCTGCTCAAGCACGAGCGCGCGCTGTGGTTCCCGGATATCACCTACAGCTTCTATCCGGTGTATTGCGGGCTGTATGGCATCGCACAACGCACCATCCCGCTTGCTGACGATTTCTCGATCCGAGTCGAGGACTACCTGCCCCAGGGCGACGAGCGTCCGGGGGCAATCATATTCCCCAACCCCAATGCACCCACCGGCATGCCGCTCGCACTCGTCGACGTCGAGCGCATCGTCGCCGGCAACCCGGACGTCGTGGTGGTCGTGGACGAAGCCTATGTGGACTTCGGCGGCGAGAGCGCGATCACGCTGATCGACCGCCACCCCAACCTGCTCGTCACCCACACTTTCTCCAAGAGCCGTTCTCTGGCAGGGCTGCGCGTCGGCTACGCCGTAGGCCATGTCGACCTGATCGAGGGCCTGGAGCGGGTCAAGGACAGTTTCAACTCCTACCCGCTCGACCGCCTGGCGACGGCGGGCGCAGTGGCATCGGTAGCGGACGAGGCTCACTTCCAGGACAGTTGCGCCAAGGTGATCGCAACCCGCGAGAAGCTGGTGGCCAGCATGCAGGCACTGGGCTTCGAGGTGCTGCCATCAGCGGCGAACTTCATCTTCGCCCGCCATCCCGGTCGCGACGGCGCCGAGCTGACCGCGGAGCTGCGCAAGCGCGCAATCATCGTGCGCCACTTCAAGGCTGCGCGCATCGATCAGTTCATGCGCATCACGATCGGCACGGACGAACAGTGCGGCATTCTGGTCGACGCGCTGAGGGACATTCTCGGCCGCTGAAGCGGCCCTGAACCTGGCCGGCGGCCTGGCGCCGCCGCCGGGGTCAAACCTTCAGCCGCATCTCCGCCGAGCGCGCATGCGCCTGCAGGCCTTCGCCATGAGCAAGAATGGACGCGACCTTGCCCAGGTGCTGCGCCCCGGCCTGCGAGATATTCACGATGCTGGTGCGCTTCTGGAAGTCGTAGGTGCCGAGCGGCGACGAGAAGCGCGCACTCCGCATGGTCGGCAGCACATGATTGGGGCCGGCGCAGTAGTCACCCAGCGCCTCAACCGCCCAATGGCCGACGAAAATCGCGCCAGCATGACGGATGCGGTCGATCCAGACCTCGGCGTTATCCATCGACAGCTCGAGATGCTCGGGTGCGATCCGGTTGGCGATGGCGCAGGCCTGCTCCAGGCTATCAACGTGAATGAGTGCTCCACGATTGGCCAGCGACTTGGCAATCGTATCGCGGCGCGGCATGGTCGGCAGCAGCCGATCGATCGCTTCATGCACCGCGTCAATGAAGGCCACATCGGTGCACAGCAAGATGGACTGCGCAAGCTCATCATGTTCAGCCTGGGCGAAGAGATCCATCGCCACCCAGTCCGCATGCCCCGAACCATCCGAGATGATCAGCACTTCCGAGGGCCCTGCGACCATGTCGATGCCGACGGTACCGAACACCCGACGCTTGGCCTCGGCCACATAGGCGTTTCCCGGACCGACGATCTTGTCCACCTGCGGGATGGTCTGCGTGCCATAGGCCAACGCCGCCACAGCCTGCGCGCCGCCGATGGTGAAGACACGATCCACGCCGGTAATGGCCGCAGCAGCCAGCACCAGCGGGTTCTTCTCGCCACGCGGCGTGGGCACCACCATGATCAGCTCGCCGACGCCAGCCACCTTGGCCGGGATCGCGTTCATCAGCACCGAGCTCGGGTAGGACGCACGCCCACCCGGCACATAAAGACCGACGCGATCGAGCGGTGTCACCTTCTGTCCCAGGCGAGTGCCATCGGCTTCGGCAAACTCCCAGGATTCGCCCTTCTGGCGCTCGTGGTAGATGCGCACGCGATCGGCGGCGATGGTGAGCGCCTCGCGCTGCGCGGACGACAGACTGTCCAGGGCCGCATGCAACTCCGTCCGCGGCAACTCCAGCGCCCCCATCGAATGCACATCCAGGCCATCGAAGCGTCGGGTGTACTCGACCACCGCAGCGTCGCCGGTAGCGCGCACCGCGCGCAGGATCTCGGTCACCGCGGCATCGATGCGCTCGTCGGCCTCGGACTCGAAAGCGAGCAGGGCATCGAGCGTGGACAGGAATTCGGGCTCGCGCGCATCGAGGCGGCGGATGGGCGTCTGGCTCATGAAACAGTCCTTACGGTTTGATCGCGCCGGAAAACGCTTCGAGTACCGGCTGCAGCAGATCGCGCTTGAGTTTCAGCGAGGCCTGATTGACGATCAGGCGCGAACTGATCGGCATGATGTCCTCGACCTCTTCCAGATTGTTGGCACGCAGCGTGCCGCCAGTCGACACCAGATCGACGATGGCATCGGCCAGCCCGACCAGGGGCGCAAGCTCCATCGAACCGTAGAGCTTGATCAGGTCAACATGCATGCCCTTGCCGGCAAAGTGCGCCTTGGCGGCATTGATGTACTTGGTGGCAACGCGGATGCGCCCGCCTGGACGCGTGGCCGCCGCATAGTCGAAGCCCTTTTGTACCGCAACGCACAGGCGGCACTTGGCGATATTGAGATCCAGCGGCTGGTAGAGTCCTGCACCGCCATGCTCGATGAGCACGTCCTTGCCCGCGATACCGAGGTCGGCAGCACCATACTGGACGTAGGTCGGCGTGTCGGTCGCGCGCACGATGACCAGGCGCACGTCGGGCCGGTTGGTACCGATGATGAGCTTGCGCGAAGACTCCGGATTGTCGGTTGGTACGATGCCGGCTGCAGCGAGCAGCGGCAGGGTTTCTTCGAAGATGCGCCCCTTGGACAGGGCGAGCGTGATGCTGGACACGTGAAAAGCCTTGGTCTGGTCGAGTGCGCATTGTAACCCGGCGCCGCATCTGTTAACCTCCGTCTCGACTGGCTGAACCGCAAGTGGCGGTTCGGCCTTTTCTTTTGCTTCGCCTCCATTACAGCCGTATGGCCGGCGAACCCCGCTTGCAGGAAGCCCGTACCATGAAACCGTCGATCATCGTCTCCAGCAACGACCTCGAACGCCTCGAGGGCCTGCTTACCCTCCCCGCCTTCCGCAGCCGCAGCGACCTGGACGGCCTGCGCGCGGAGCTCGAGCGTGCCGACGTGCGCGAACCGCAGGACATGCCGGCCGACGTCATCACCATGAACAGCCGCGCCCGTTTCCGCGAGGAAGGCACGGGCCGTGAGTACGAGCTGACGCTCGCCTACCCCAAGGACGCCAACGCCGAGGCACAGCGCGTATCGATCTTCTCGCCCGCGGGCAGCGCACTCCTCGGTCTGTCCGCCGGGCAGTCGATCGACTGGATCACACCCGACGGCAAGGCGCTGCACCTCAAGGTACTCGAGGTTACGTGGCAGCCCGAGGCGAACGGCGAATACGAACTTTGACCGCGTGCGAACTGTGACCGTGCGAGCTTCGACCGCAGCGCCCACAGACCATTGATCCAGGTCCAAGGGCGCGCAAGCAGAGCTGCCTTGGCGCGCGGATCAGCCCAAGCGCCTGACCTTCGCCCCTAGCGCAGCGAGCTTCTCCTCAAGGCGCTCGTAGCCGCGGTCGAGATGGTAGATGCGCTCGATCGTGGTTTCGCCTTCCGCCACCAGGCCGGCCACGACCAACGAGGCCGAGGCACGCAGGTCGGTCGCCATCACCGTCGCCCCCTCGAGCTTCGCCACCCCTTGCACCACCGCGGTATTGCCGTCGATACGGATATCGGCCCCCAGGCGCTGCAACTCGACCGCATGCATGAAGCGGTTCTCGAAGATGGTCTCGCGGATCATCGCCACACCATTGGCCACGCAGTTGATGGCCATGAACTGCGCCTGCATGTCGGTCGGAAAGGCCGGATAGGGTGCAGTACGCAGACTCACCGCGTTGAGCCTTGACGGCGCCGACAGGCGGATCGCGTCACGCTCGGACACAACCTCGCAGCCGGCATCCATGAGCTTGTCGATGACCGCGTCGAGGTAGCACGACGAGGTACCGGTGAGCCGCACCGAACCACCGGTGGCCGCGGCCGCGCACAGATAGGTGCCGGTCTCGATACGGTCGGGCATGATGCGGTGGGTCGCACCATGCAGGCGCTCGACGCCGCGAATGCGGATGACGTCGCTGCCCGCGCCGGAGATCTGCGCACCCATCGCCACCAGGCAGTTGGCCAGGTCGAGAACCTCGGGTTCGCGCGCGGCATTCTCGATGACGGTGACGCCATCGGCGAGCACGGCCGCCATCATGAGGTTCTCCGTCCCGGTCACCGTCACCATGTCGGTGAACAGACGCGCGCCCTTGAGGCGCGGCACGGTCGCATGCACATACCCATGCTCGACCCGGACCTCGGCACCCATCGCCTGCAGGCCCTTGATATGCTGGTCAACCGGACGGGCGCCGATCGCACAACCACCCGGCAGCGACACCCGCGCCTCGCCGCAGCGTGCCACCAGGGGCCCCAGCACGAGGATGGATGCGCGCATGGTCTTGACCATGTCATAAGGCGCAACCGGGTTGTCGAGCCCCGAGGCGTCGAGCGTGACGGTGTCACCCGCGCGCTCGACCTTCACCCCCATCTGCGCAAGCAGTGCGAGCAAGGTGCCGATATCCTTGAGCTGCGGCACATTGGTATAGGTCACTGGCTCCGCAGTCAGCAGCGCGGTGCACAAGATGGGCAGCGCGGCGTTCTTGGCGCCGGAAACAGCGATCTCGCCCGACAGGCGGGCGCCGCCTTCGATCAACAGCTTGTCCATGAAGCGATCACATCCCCAGTTCGCCGCGACCCTCTTCCCACTGCGCGGGCGTGAAGGTCTGCAGTTGCAGGGCGTGGATCTCGTTGCCCATCAATCGGCCCAGGGTTGCATAGACGGCCTGGTGCTGGCGCACCTTGGGCTTGCCCTCGAAGGCCGCGCTCACCACGATGCCGCGGAAATGCACGCCATCCTCACCCTCGATGACGACCAACTCGCAGGGCAACCCCTGCTCGATCAGGCGCTTGACTTCGCTTGCTTCAAACATGTCTTGAATCCTTTACGAACGCAGCTTGTATCCCCTGGCCAGCATCGCCAGGGTGAGCGCCGCAAGTACGACGAAACAGGTGCTCACCACGCCGAGCGAAAGCCAGGGCGAAGTGTCCGATTGACCGAAAAACCCATAGCGGAACCCGTCGATCATGAAGAAGAACGGGTTGAAATGCGACACGTCCTGCCAGAACTGCGGCAGCGAATGAATGGAGTAGAACACGCCCGACAGCATCGTCAGCGGCATGATCAGGAAGTTCTGGAATGCGGCGAGCTGGTCGAACTTGTCGGCCCAGATGCCGGCGATCACGCCGAACGATCCGAGGATCGCGCCACCCAGCACGGCAAAGCCGAGCACCCACAAAGGGTGAGCCATCGGCAGTTCGACGAAGGGCGTTGCCACCAGCAAGACCCCGGCGCCGACCATCAGCCCGCGCAGGATGGAGGCGATCACGTAAGCGGCAAAGAACTCGCGATAGGACAGCGGCGGCAGCAGTACGAAGATGATGTTGCCGGTGATCTTGCTCTGGATCAGCGACGACGAGCTGTTGGCGAAGGCGTTCTGCAGCACCGACATCATCACCAGCCCGGGCACCAGGAAGCTGGTGTAGGCGACGTCGCCATACACGGTCACATGGCGGTCGAGCACATGCGAGAAGATGAGCAGGAACAGCAGCGCATTGAGCACCGGTGCGGCCACGGTCTGGAAGCTGACTTTCCAGAAGCGCAGCGTTTCCTTGTACAGCAGGGTGCGGAAACCGGTAAGCGGCGACTCGGCCACCATCGGCTCGATGCGCGCACGCACGGCGCGAGGCTCGACATCAGGCACGATTCATTACCTCAACGAAGACGCGCTCGAGATCAGGCTCGCCGAGCTGCAGCTCGCGCACGCCGGCGCCCGCCTCGCGCAGGCGTGCAAGCAGCCCCTCGACCTCGGCATAGGCGTCGAACTCGAACACGATCCAGCCCTCTGCGTCCGTTCGCCCCCCGGCAGCAAGTGCCGCACCGGGCTGATCGACCCGCACACGCAGGCTATGCGTGGCAAAACGCCGCAACAGATTTCCGGTGGTATCGAGTGCCACCACCTTGCCCGCCTTGAGCATCGCAATGCGCCCGCACAGGGTCTCTGCCTCTTCGAGGTAGTGCGTGGTGAGGACAATGGTGTGGCCGTCGCGGTTGAGCTTGCGGATGAACTGCCACAACCCCTGGCGCAGCTCGACGTCGACGCCCGCGGTCGGTTCATCGAGCACGATCACCGGCGGCCGGTGCACCAGGGCCTGCGCCACCAGCACACGTCGCTTCATGCCGCCTGACAGCGCGCGCATGTTGGCCTGCGCCTTATGGCTGAGGTCCAGACTGGCGAGAATCTCGTCGATCCAGTCGTCGTTGTTGCGGATGCCGAAATAGCCCGACTGCATGCGCAGCAGCTCGCGCACCGAAAAGAATGGATCGAAGACCAGTTCCTGCGGCACCACACCCAGGTTGCGGCGAGCATTGCGGTAATCGGCCACCACATCGTGCCCCATGATCTCCAGGCTACCCGCATCGGGGCGCACCAGGCCGGACAGCGCGGAGATCAGCGTCGTCTTCCCGGCACCGTTGGGCCCGAGCAGGCCGAAAAACTCGCCCTGCCCGATCTCGAGGTCAACGCCACCCAAGGCCTGAAGCGTGCCGTAGCGCTTGGCAACGCCGCTGATGCGAATCGCAGGCAGGCTCAAGCGCCACCCTCTACAGGCAGCAATGCATCGATGTCGTACAACCGTGACAGGCTGGCCAGCCCGGCGGGCAGACCACGAACCGAGAGCGCATACCCCTCCGCCCGCGCGAAGCGCATCCACTCGAGCAGCAAGGCGAGCGCCGACGAATCGGCCGCGGTGACGGCAGAGAAATCGACGACGAGGTCGCCCGCTGCCGCCAGCCGCCGCCCCTCCTCGAGCTGCGCGGGCGCGGACTGCATGGTCAGCTCACCGACGGGTGCGAACACGCGCACCGCCGCCTCTCCACTCACGAGGCAGCTCCCGCGCCCGCGGGCGCCAGGCCCTGCTCGGTGGCGAGCGCGTTGTTGCGAGATTCGAGCGCGCGGATCAGGCCGTCGATGCCACCGCTTCGAACCTCCTGGCTGAAGCTGCTGCGGTAGTTGGTCACCAGGCTGACGCCGGCGACGACGACGTCGAACACCTTCCAGCCCTGCTCGCCCTTCTCGAGCATGTAATCGATACCGATCGGCTGCGCACCCGGACGCACGACCTCGGTGCGGATCTGCACGCGGGTATCGGCCGCTGCAAAGCGCGACGGCGGGAACACCACACGCTCGTCACGGTACTGGGTGAAGGCATTGGCATAGGTACGCACGAGCAGGGTACGGAAGCCCTCGATCAGGCGCGCCTGCTGCTCGGGCGAAGCGTCACGCCAATCGCGCCCCACGGCGAGCATGGTCATGCGACGGAAATCGAAGTGCGGCAGCACGAGCGCCTCGGCCAGCTCAACCACGCGCCGGATGTCACCCGAGCGCAGCGCGACATCGGTGCGCACGATCTCGAGGACTTCGTTGGTGACGTCGCGGATGAGTACATCGGGGGCCTTGGGCTCCGCCGCCGCGGCCACGCCCGGCAGCAATCCAGCGAAGAGGAAACAGACGAGGGTGATGAGCTTGTTCATGTGCTTGCTTTATCGGATGTCAGTTGGGGACAAGGCCGGCGCATCGAGCTCGGCGAACTCGAGGCGCTCGACCGCAGCCGCTGCGGCGGTGTCGACCTCATCGCCAAGCGGCACCGCCGACTGCTCGTCGAAATCTTCGTACACCCGCTCCACCTGTCCATCACTGACTTTGTAACGGCGTTGCTGGAGATAGAAGTCGCGCACGAAGGCATAGCGGTCGACCGCCTTTTCATCCAGGGTGCGCTCGGTGCCGAGCAGGGTGGAGCGCTGATGCACTATCTGCGTGGCGCGCACCGTGTTGCGCGTCGGCACGTGATCCATGCGCAGCGGCATGTTGCCCATCATGTCAGCCGGCATGGCCACAGTGTCACGCACGGTGCGCGGCCCGAAGAAGGGCAGCACGACGTAAGCGCCCTCGCCCACCCCCCAGCGGCCAAGCGTCTGGCCCAGATCCTCATCGTGCTTGGCGAGGCCGGCCTCGCTGGCGATATCGAGCAGACCGAACAGACCCCAGGTAGAGTTGAAGGCGAACCGCATGAAGTCGCTCATCGCCTCTGCCACCTTGCCCTGCAGCAGGTTGTTGAGCCCGATCCAGGGGTCGGCGAGGTTACCCAGCACGTTGCCGACGCCGGTGCGCACCGGACGCGGCAAGACCGCCTGATAGACCTCGGCCGCGGGCTTGACCACGACCTTGTCGACCTGCTCGTTGAAGGCGAACATCGCGCGGTTGTAACCCTCGAGCGGATCGTCGGGATTGGCGGTGGTCGCACAGCCGGTCGTCAGCACGATGGACGCGGCAAGCACGGCAAGGCCACGATGGCCGGGAACGGGTCTGGAACGCATTGTTGTTTTCTCCCGAACGATGTTCGCTTACTGCGCCGGCGCATCGGCCGCGCGGTCGAAGAGGAACTGACCGATGAGCTTCTCGAGCACGACGGCCGACTGGGTGATCAGGACGCGATCGCCGTCCTTGAGCATGTCGACGTCCGCCCCAGCCTCCAGGCCCACATACTGCTCGCCAAGCAGGCCGGAGGTCAGGATCGAGGCCGTGGTGTCGGCAGGAAAAGGGTAGCGCGCATCGAGTTCGAGCACCACGACGGCGCGATAGATCTCGGTATCGAAGCGGATACTTGCAACCCGCCCGACGAGCACGCCCGAACTCTTGACCGGCGCGCGCACCTTGAGCCCGCCGATGTTGTCGAAGGGCGCCTCTACGCGATAGGCCGTGGAGGCATCGAAACCGGAAAAATTCGCCACCCGCATCGCCAGAAAGATCAGCGCTGCAAAGCCCAGCGCCACGAAAATGCCGACCCACAAGTCGAGCGTCGTACGGCTCATCATAGCCCCCGGAACATGAAGGAAGTGAGGACAAAGTCCAGCGCCAGGATGGCGAGCGCGGAGGTCACCACGGTACGGGTGATCGCCCGCGAGACGCCCTCGGCCGTGGGCTGGCAGTCGTACCCCTCGAACACCGCGATCAAAGACACCACCGCGCCGAACACGAAGGACTTGATCACACCATTGACCACGTCATAGCGAAACTCGACGGTCGCCTGCATCTGCGACCAGAAGGCGCCGTCGTCGACGCCGATCACCACGACGGTGATCAACCAGCCGCCGAAGATGCCCATTGCCGAGAACAGGGCCGCGAGCAGCGGCATCGACAGCACGCCGCCCCAGAACCGTGGCGCCACCACACGGGCGATCGGGTCTACCGCCATCATGTCCATCGCCTTGAGCTGCTCGGTGGTCTTCATCAGGCCGATCTCGGCGGCGATTGCCGAACCTGCCCGGCTCGCGAACAGCAGGCCGGCGATGACCGGCCCCAGCTCGCGCAACAGCGACAGCGCCACCATCACCCCGACCGCATCGGCCGAGCCGAAGCGCTGCAGGATGTCGTAGCCCTGCAGCCCCAGCACCAGGCCAACGAAAAATCCCGACACCGCGATGATCAGCAGCGACAGTACACCGCTGAAGTAGAGCTCGCGGATCGTGAGATGGAGGCGCCGGATCGACTGTCCGGAGGCGAGCAAGACGGCGAGCAGGAAGCGGGCCGCAAAACCGAGCCGCCAGATACCGCCGATGGTGAGCGCGCCGATGTGGCGCAGGCCGCTTGCCAGCGCAGCGAACATGCCGTTCATACGCCCCTCCCGCCGAGCAGGCTGTCGATCGGTGGCGCCGGGTAATGGAAAGGCACCGGACCGTCGGCCTCGGCATTGACGAACTGGTGCACGAAGGGGTCGCCGGAAGCACGAATCTCATCCGGCGTTCCGCGCGCGACGATGCGGCCGTCGGAGACGAAGTAGATGTAGTCCACGATCTCGAGCGACTCATGCACGTCGTGGGTGACCATCACGGAGCTTGCTCCGAGCGCATCATTGAGCCGCCGTATCAGCTGGCCGATGATGCCCAGCGAGATCGGGTCGAGGCCGGCGAAGGGCTCGTCATACAGAATCAGCATCGGATCGAGCGCCACCGCCCGCGCCAGCGCCACGCGACGTGCCATGCCGCCCGAAAGCTCGCCCGGGCTGAGTGTCGCCGCGCCGCGCAGCCCAACGGCCTGCAGCTTCATCATCACCAGGTCGCGGATCATGCCTGCGGGCAGGCTGGTGTGCTCGCGCATCGGAAAAGCGACGTTGTCGAACACGCTCATGTCGGTGAACAACGCACCGAACTGGAACAGCATGCCCATGCGCCGGCGCAGCGCATAAAGCTCCCCACCCGAGAGGCTCGCCATGTTGCGCCCTTCGACCTCGACCGTACCCGACGAAGCGCGCAACTGCCCGCCGATCAGTCGCAGCAGCGTGGTCTTGCCACAGCCGCTGCCCCCCATGATGGCCACCACCTGGCCGCGGTGCACGCTCAGATCGATGCCGCGCAGGACCTCACGCTCGCCATAGGCGAAACGCACGTCGCGCAGCGAAACCAGCGGGGCGGAGGGCTCGGGGGGAAGGGACACGAGAGGTAGACGGGACTGAAAAAAGCTTCGCATTGTATCAGAGCGGTCCGCGACTGAGCGGCGATGGTGCTGCAACGCAACACCATCGCCTGGCCCCGCACCGAGAGCGTGACCAGACAAAGAGCGCTTCTGCCGCAGGCACTTGCAACAGACCACCCAAGGCTGCAGGCGTTCCCGAATTATCCCAATATCGTATTCCAATTGGCATCGAATGCATTTAGCATTGCGGCATGACCCGATGCACCTTCGCCCCTGCACGTCTCGCTGGCATGGCCATGGTCTCCGCGCTGATCGCCGGATGCACCCCACTCGCCCCCGCCCGGCTGCCACCGGGGCACCTCCACGCCACGGGTACGGCTGCGCTCGCCACCTCCCCTGCAGCAACGCAGACCGCCGAAGAAACAGCGCCAACGCATGAGCCGACGCCCGCCACGGGCTGGACGGGCACCTCCACCCCCGGCATCGACGCGGCAGCACCCGAGCCCGTCGAAACCTACTCCCTGTCGGTCAACGACCTGCCCGTACACCAACTGCTGTTCGCGATCGGCCGCGACGCCGGGCTCGAACTCGACCTCCACCCGGGCATCGAGGGCCGGGTCACCATCCATGCGGCCGGCCAGCCACTCGGTCTGCTGCTCGAACGCATCGCGGCACAGGCAGAGATCCGCTACGAACTGCGCGGTCGCCACCTCTCGGTCCGTCCCGACACCCCATTCATCCGCAGCTACGCCCTCGACTACGTAAACCTCAGCCGCGAGATGCGCGGCTCGGTCGCCACCAGCACACAGATCGCCACCACGGGCGCCCACCAGCAGGGCGCTGCCAACACCGCCGGGAACACCTCGGTGACCCAGATCGAGACCCGCGCCAGCAATGACTTCTGGAACTCGCTCGAGATCAGCCTGGGGGCAATCCTCGAGGAGGCTGGCGGCACGCCCCGTCCTTGCCGCACCAACAGCGCCGGTCCGTGCAGCGCCGACGTCATGGTCAACCGCGAGAGCGGCGTCGTCACCGCACGTGCAAGTGCACGCCAGCACGCACACCTGAAGGCCTTCCTGGACCAGGTCCAGCAAGCAGCGCGCCGACAGGTCATGATCGAAGCCACCATCGTCGAGGTCACGCTTGCCGACGGCTACCGCCAAGGCATCGACTGGACGCGTATCGGCGTGCCGGGCTGGAACGTGCGCCCGCGCGGCACGGGCGATGCCGCAAGCGGACTGCCCACGCTCAGCTACCTGTCATCGAGTGCAGACGTGCAGATCGAGCTGCTCGAGACCTTCGGCACGGTGAAGGTCCTGTCCAGCCCGCGCCTTTCTGTGCTCAACAACCAGACGGCCATGCTCAAGGTGGTCGAGGAAGTGGTGTATTTCCTGGTCGACAGCACGACCACCGAGTATGACGACCGCCAACAATCGCGCATCACCGCAACCACCACCCCGCAGTCGGTCTCGGTCGGCATGGTGATGTCGGTCACGCCACAGATCAGTGCCAACGGCGAGATCACCCTCAACGTGCGCCCCACCATCTCCGGCATTTCGGGCTTCAAGGACGACCCCAACCCCTCGCTGCGCAGCATTCCAAATCGCGTGCCGCAGATCCGCACGCGCGAGATCGAGTCCATGCTGCGCCTGCGCAGCGGCGAAACCGCCGTGCTCGGCGGCCTCATGGAAGACCGCGTCGACCTCGATACCGGCCGTATCCCCTTGCTCGGCGACCTACCCGTGGTCGGCGAACTATTCACTCGCCGCGCCAACGCAGTGCGCCGCACCGAGTTGCTCATCTTCCTGCGTCCGCTGTTGATCTCCGAGCCCGGAATTCAGGGCGACTACGCCGGCTACGCCACACACCTCCCCGCCGACGACTTCTTCACCCGCGCCCCCTCGCCCGATCAGCGCAACTTTCCCACCATGCCGCTGCGCCCCACGGTGCTGCCGGCAGCTTCCCCTGCCGCCACGGCGATGCCAATCACCACGCCATGAACGCCCCCCAATCCATTGGCCAGACCCTGCTCGCCGCCGGCCTCATCGGCGAGGATCAGCTGCGCATCGCCCTGCGCGAACAGCCCGCGCGCCGCCAGCCGCTCGGTCGGGTGCTCGTAGACATGGGCTTCGTCAGCGAGGCAGCCCTGCGTGAGACCCTCGCCACACGCAGCGGGCTGCCCTTCGTGGATCTCTCGGTTGCACTCGCCGACCCCGACGCCGTCGCTCGCGTACCGCAGGCACTTGCCCGCCGCCACCGCCTGCTTCCACTGCAATACGATGCCGCTCGCCACCGCCTGATCGTCGCCATGGCCGATGCGCATGACATCGTCGCCCTCGACCGCCTGCGTGGCGAGCTGGGCCCCGACGTGCACATCGAACTCCGGCTGGCCGGCGACACCGAGCTGGGCCGCGCAATCGACCACCACTACGGTGAAGCAGGCTCGATCGAGGATCTTGTGCGGGCGCTCGAATCGCGCACACCGTCCGAGGTGCGCGACGGACAGCTGGTCGTGCGCCTCGTCGATGCGCTCCTCGCCGACGCTGCCGCGCGCGGCGCATCCGACCTCCACTTCGAGCCCGAACCCGCCTTTCTGCGCATCCGCCACCGCATCGACGGCACACTGCGCCAGGTACGGGCAATCCACAAGGCATGCTGGCCGGAGCTCGCGGTGCGCCTGAAGGTCATGGCCGGCCTGGACATCGCCGAATCGCGCAGCCCCCAGGACGGCCGCATCAGCGTGGCCGTCGGCGGCCGCGCCATCGACTTCCGCGTCGCCACCCAGCCCACCTTGCATGGCGAGAACATCGTGCTGCGCATTCTCGACCGCGACAAGGGCATCGTCCCCCTTCCCGCGCTCGGCCTGGACGAGGACCAGGCGGCCACGCTCGCGCGCATCCTCGGCCGCCCCGACGGACTCACCCTCGTTGTCGGGCCAACCGGGAGCGGCAAGACCACTACGCTGTACTCCATCCTCAACCACCTCAACACCGAGGCGGTCAACATCATGACCCTGGAGGATCCGGTCGAGTATCCGCTCGCCATGATCCGCCAGACGCAGATCGGCGATGCCGCCCGCCTGGGCTTTGCCGACGGCGTGCGCGCCCTGCTGCGTCAGGACCCCGACGTGATCCTGGTCGGCGAGATCCGCGACGCCGACACCGCCGCGATGGCCCTGCGCGCGGCACTCACCGGCCACCAGGTGTTTGCCACCCTGCATGCGAACTCGGTATTCGGCGCCCTGCCGCGCTTGCTGGACATCGGACTCAACGCCGAACTGCTCGCAGGCAACCTCGCCGGCATCCTCTCCCAGCGCCTGGTGCGCTGCCTGTGCCCCCACTGCCGCACAGCCCATGTCGCGGACGGGGCCGAGCGCGCACTGCTCGGCCTCGCCACCGACACCGCCACCCCCGTTCTGTACCACGCCGCAGGCTGCCCGGCCTGCGACTTCCGCGGCTATCGCGGGCGGCGCGCCATCTTCGAGATCCTGCATCTCACGCCCGAGCTCGACGAGCTCATTGCGCGCAAGGCCAGCCCCGGCATGCTCCAGGCCGCAGCGCGCGAAGCAGGGCATCGCAGCCTGCTCGAAGACGGTCTGCGCCGCGTGGCCGACGGCACCACCTCCCTTCACGAACTGGCGCGCGTGGTCGATCTGGGCCAGGCAGGCAAGGCGGCCGCGCGCGGGGCGTGCGCATGACCCTCTTCAGATACCGTGCGCTCACCCTCGCCGGCACGCGTCAACGCGGCCGCATGGAGGCCACGGACCTGCGCGACCTCGAGCAGCGCCTGCACGCAAGCGGGCTCCAACTCATCAACGGCGAGCCCTGCCGCATGATGCTGCCACGGCGGCGCCTGCCGCGGCGCGAGCTGATCCCCTTCTGCTACCAGCTCGAACAGCTCCTTGGTGCCGGTGTCCCCCCGTTCGAGAGCCTCGCCGTGCTGCGCGATTCACATCCCGACAGCCGGGTCAGGAATATGGTGTCGGGGCTGCTCGACGACATCGAGAACGGCTGCCCCCTGTCACAAGCGGCGGCCCGCCAGCCGGGCGCGTTCTCGGCCGTCGCCGTGAGCCTGCTGCGCGCGGGCGAAGAAGCCGGGCGCCTGCCCGAGGCCGTGCGCGACATCGGCAGCGCCCTGGCGCGCGACGAGGCGCTCGCCGCGCACGCACGCAGGATCGCGATCTACCCGGCGATCGTCGCCAGCGTGCTGCTGCTGGCCGTGGTCGTCGCCCTCACCCAGGTCGTACCCGAACTGGAGAAGCTGCTGCGCAGCAGTGGGCAGGTACTGCCGCTGCAGACACGGCTGCTCGTCGGCCTGTCGCAGGCAGTGCGCGACTGGGGCGGCTACGCGCTGCTGGCGCTATGTGCCGGCATGGGTGCGTCATGGCAGGCGCTGGCCCGCTCGGCAAGGCTGCGCACTCACGCCGACGCACTCATCCTGCGCCTGCCCGTAGTCGGCGACATCCTGCGCAAACTCGCGCTTGCACGCTTTGCCGGCCTCTTCGCAACCCTCTACGCCGCCGGGATCAACGTCATTGACGCACTGCGCGCGAGTGAGGGCGCCACCGGCAACCTGGCCCTGCGCGAGGGCCTGCGCAGCGCGCGGGACGCCATCGAGCGCGGCCGCCCCATTTCCACCGCCTTCGAGGCCGCAGGCATCTTCCCGCCTCTGGTCACCCGCATGCTGGCTCTCGGCGAACAGACAGGCAGCCTCGACAACGCCCTCCACAAGCTCGGCGAGCTTTACCAGCGCGACGTCAGCGAGGGCACGGCCCGCCTGCAGGCGGTAGCCGAACCCGCACTCACCCTGTTGATGGGTGGCCTGCTGCTCTGGATCGCCAGCGCGGTGCTGGGGCCGATCTACGACATCATCACCCGCCTGCCGGTCTGATCCGCGATGCGCACACCACTGCTGCTCCGCATCGATGCACTCGGCCTCGACGCATGGCAAGTGCATGAAAACGAAGTCATCCGGGTCGCCGTCTTCGACAGCACTGCACAGCCCGCATTCCGAGCCTGGCTGGAAGAGCGCCCCACCCGCGCCCCATGCAGGCTTCTGGTCGACCTGGCCGATGAGGCCTACGAGAGCGAGGACATCCCGCGCGTTCGCGGTGCCGATCGACGCGCACTGATCACGCGCAGGCTGGCCGCCTGGTTCCCAGACCCCGCCTACGCACGTGCCATCAGGCTCGACGACACGAGCGGCCAGACAACGCCCGGTCGCGAACGCATGCTGTTCTCCGGCCTCAACCAACCCGCAACGCTGCAGGCCTGGATAGACCCCCTGCGCGCAACCGGCCGTCGCGTCGAACGCATCGTACCCGCGGCGGAGTTGCTGGCCCATCTCCACGCCCGGGCCGTCGGCACGCGAGCACAGGTGATGGTGCTCGGCCGCACGCGCGCCGGCCTGCGCATCAGCCTCCTCATGCACGGCCAGGCGCTGTTCTCGCGCATCGTAGGCCATTCGGCAGCGTGGCAGGACGAACTCGCACGCACACGCAACTACCTGCGCGCCCAGCATCGTGTGGCCAGCAAAGACGCACTCGACGCACTCGTCATCGGCACCCCCGAGCAGCTCCACACCACGGCCGCCGTCACCGAAGATGACCCGTCAATCACCTTCATTCCATCCGAGCGCCTCGGTCCCAACCAGATGCGCGACGACACGGATGCACCGGCCACAGCCGACGAACTGGCGCCGCTACTGCTGCACGCCCTGCGCCGGGCACCCGCCCGCCTGGGCTGGGCCGCAGCGTCGGCGCCACGCCGCCCAGGCGGGCTTCTGCTCGGTGGCGGGCTGCTCGCAGCCTGCCTGGCGTTGGGCGCCGGATACTGGCTGCACGCCCAGGCCGCAGCGCGTGCCGGTGCCGAGCACAGGGCACGCCCGTCCCCCCTCGAAGCCGTGCCCGCGCAGCCGACACACGACGCCGCGCCTGCGCCTCCCGACGACCTCGCCCCGTCACCCGAGCCGGTCGCACCCGCCGCGCCGCAGCCCCCCCTGCCAGCCGCGCCCACGCCAGCCCCCGCCGCACGCGTGCAAGTGCCCGAGCCGAAACGCATCGACGGCGTCCTCAGGCGCCCCGACGGCCGTCACACCATATGGCTCGACGGCAAACCCATCGAGCCTGCGCAGGCCGGCCTGAGGATGGTGCCGGGCAACGAACCCGCGCTTGCTCCCAGCGGCCTCAGCGCCCCCCGGCTGCGCGTCGGCGACCTCTGGCCTGCCCCCGCCACGACCGCACACGACACCTCCGACGAGGACGCACGACAATGAGCGCACATCCATCACCACCTCGAGCGCACGGTGGGCAGGCCCTGCTCGCAGCACTCGTGCTCCTGCTGGTACTGGGAGCGGGCGCCCTGCTCGGCGCTGGTGAGTTGCGCACGCGTGCCACCATGCTCACCCACGCCCGCAGCGTCATCGCTCTCGCCCAGGCGCGCGCAGCGCTCATCGGCTACGCCATCAGCTATGAGGAGAGCCACCCGGGCGAGGGCTACGGATTCCTGCCCTGCCCGGACAGCGGCAACACCGGCTCGACACCGATCGGCGCCTGCGGCGCCCGCGGCCAGGGCGCGATCGGCCGCCTGCCCTGGCGGACGCTCGGCCTCCCGGACCTGCGCGACGGCTGGGGGGAGTGCCTGTGGTACGCCGTCGCCGGCAGCGTCAAGCACAACCCCAAGGCGCTCATGCTGAACTGGGACAGTCCGGGCCAGTTCGTCGTGCACGGCGCGGACGGCCACCGAATCGCCGCCGCCGGACCGGACGGGCGCGCCGTCGCGATCGTCTTCGCCCCAGGGCCCGCACTGCCCGGCCAAGTGCGCGCACCTGCGAGCGGTCGCACCTGCCCCGGCGGCGACTCGGCCGTCGCCGATCTCGCGCACTACCTCGATGGCGACTATCCGGCCACGGTGGATGGCACGCTCGACGTGTTCTCGGGGGGTAATCTGCCGGGCGCCGACCTGATCGCCTGGATCGGCATCGACGACATCTTCGACGCCCTGCGCCGACGCGCCGACCACGCGGCACGGATCGACGCGCTCATCTCGGACATCGCCTCCGCGCTCGATGCTCGCCTCGCCGAACCTGACTTCACTCACCGCCATTTCGACACGGAGGTCGGCGCACTGCGCTCCGGCGTCCTGCCCAACGCCGCCGACCTGGGACTGCCCGCGGCCGAGCGGGCGCGCATCGACCATTGGCGCGACCAGATCCGCGTCGCCATCTGCACCGACAGCGACGCCTGCATCGAGATCACCTCCTCAGACACTGCCACCACCCGGCACTGCCGCGCGGCGCTGCTGTTCGCCGGCGAACGCATCCGTCACGGCGCTGGCCGCCAACTGCGCGCAACCGCCGCCCAGCGCGCCGATCCCGCACAGTACTTCGAGGGCACGAACGCGCTCCACCTCAAGGCCGGCGTTCCTCGCTTCGAGGGCGCCGAGCGCTTCGCGGCCCACGAGCACGGACAACCGGCAGTGCAAGACATCGTCCGCTGCCTGTCATGAAACAGACGCCCCCGCTCCGCGCTATCGAGAGGCCGAAGCAGGCCCTTGCGCGGCACCCCCGAGGCCGCGGCTTCACCCTCGTGGAGCTGGCCATGGTCCTCGTCATCCTCGCCGTACTCGGTGCAGGCCTGCTGGTGCCACTGGGCAGCCGGATGGAGGCCCGCGACCGCCAGGCCAGCCTCGAACGCCTCGGCGACATCCAGCACGCCCTCATCGGCTTCGCACTCATCCACGGCCGTCTGCCCTGCCCGAGTACCACCACCGACCCCGCCAGTCCGCTCTATGGCATCGAGGACCCGGCGCCGTGCAGCTTCGCAAGCGAAGGCCGCCTGCCCTGGCGCAGCCTGGCCGTGCCCGCCACCGACGCGTGGGGCTCACCACGCACTGCGGTAGGCGACGACTGGGGCGGGCACTGGCACTACCGCGTCGACCCGCGCTTCGCCGAGGCCCCGATCACCGCCGCCACCCTGCCATCGGCCAACCTTCAGATCCGCGGCCACGACGGCAGCCGCATCACGACCTCCGATTCGCAGGCCGTCGCCATCGTCTACTCCACCGGCCCCAACCGGCATGCCGACGGCCTCAACGCCAGCTACACCGTAACCGCCCCTCTTTACCAGGCAGGCCCGCCCACACCCGACTACGACGACCTGCTCGCCTGGCTCGGCCGGCCGTTGCTGATTGCCCGCCTGGCACAGGGCGGACGACTGTAGGGCAAGGACATCCGTGTTTTTCATCCACCATCGAAGGAGACCACCATGAACACCAAACAGGACGGATTCACCCTCGTCGAGATCGCCATCGTGCTGCTCGTCGTCAGCCTGCTGCTCGGCGGCGTCATGAAGGGGCAGGAACTGATCGACAGTGCCAAGGTGAAGAACCTCGGCCAGGATTTCCGCAGCATCCCCGCGATGGTCCATGCCTACCAGGACAAGTACCGCGCCCTGCCCGGCGACGACCGCAATGCACGCATGCATCTGTGCCCAGGCAGCAGCGAGTGCACAGCCCTCGGCAACGGCAACGGCGTCATCGATGGCAACTGGGACGACAGCAGCGGCAGCGAGAGCGTGCGCTTCTGGCAGCACTTGCGCCTCGCCAACGTCGCCAGCGGCAGCACCGACCCAGACGATGCCGGCTTCCTGCCGCGCAATGCGGTCGGCGGCAGGGTCGGCGTCCAGCGCGGCGGCACCGTGCTGGGCATCCCCGGCGCGATGGTCGTGTGCTCGGACGCAATCGTCGGCAAGCTGGTGCGCCAACTCGACATCGCGCTCGACGATGGCAACCCGGCAACTGGATCAATGCGCGCCGGTACGGCTGGCGAAGGCGCACTGGTGCCGATCTCGGCAACCAATCCGCTCGACGACAGCGCCAGCCACACCGTCTGCGCCAGTCTCTGAGCACGGGTAGCGCTTGATATACAATCGGGGGCTCGCACACGGTGCTGCGCGCAGCGATACATTCCATGCGCGTCGCACCGCGCCCCCGCCAGTCTCAAGCATGGACCGCATGGACTCAACTCCAGAAACGGGTGACAGCCGCGCCGTCGCCCTCGCCCGCCGGGTATTGCGCATCGAGGCCGATGCAGTCGCCGCCCTTGCCGACCGCATCGGCGCAGACTTCGAGCGTGCCGTCGACATCATCCGCCAGCGCCACGGGCGCGTGATCGTCACCGGTATCGGCAAGTCCGGGCACATCGCACGCAAGCTCGCGGCTACGCTCGCGAGCACCGGCACGCCCGCCTACTTCGTGCATGCCGCCGAAGCCGCACACGGCGACCTCGGCATGATCACCCCCGAAGACGTCGTCATCGCCCTGTCGAACTCGGGGACGAGCGAGGAAGTGCTCACCATCGTGCCGCTGGTCAAGCGCCAGGGCGCACGCCTGATCTCGATGACGGGACGCCCGGAGTCGCCGCTCGCGGTACAGGCCGACGTCCACCTCGACGCCGCCGTCGCCGAGGAAGCCTGCCCGCTCAACCTCGCCCCCACCGCCAGCACGACCGCCGCACTCGCCCTTGGCGATGCACTCGCGGTTGCCCTGCTCGACGCGCGCGGTTTCGCCGCGGAGGACTTCGCACGCTCGCACCCGGGCGGTGCACTCGGCCGTCGCCTGCTCACCCACGTCGCCGACGTGATGCGCCCCGCCGACGCCGTACCGCGCGTGCGCCCCGACGCCCTGCTCAGCAGCGCCCTGCTGGCGATGACAGCCGGTGGCATGGGCATGACCGCCATCGTTGACAGCGACGATCGGCCGCAGGGCATCTTCACCGATGGCGACCTGCGCCGCGCGCTCGAGAAAGGCTGCGACGTGCGCAGCGCGCACGTGACCGCGGTGATGAGCCACAATCCGCGCAACATCGGCCCCCAGGCCCTGGCGGCCGAAGCCGCCGAGGTCATGGAGCGCCTGCGCATCAGCCAGCTGCTGGTGGTCGACGGCGACAACCGTCTCGTCGGCGCGCTCACGACTCACGACCTGATGCGCGCCAAGGTGATCTGAGTGATCGACACCTGGCGCCTCTACCCGGTTCTCGCCCTCGCCGCACTGGCAGGCGCCTCGCTGTGGCTCGAGCGCATCACCCGCATCGAAGAGCCGGTTGCCGCGGTCGAGCATGGCGGTCCGGACTTCGTCGCCGAACACACCCGCCTGGTGGGGTTCGGTGAAGACGGCCGGCAGCGCTACGAACTGCTCGCCGAGCGCCTCGAGCACTTCCCTGCCAGCGACATCACCCGACTCCACGAACCGCGCCTGCACATGCAGGACGCACAACGCGACACCCACATCAGCGCCACGCGCGGCGACGTCTCCCCAGGGGGCGAACGCGTCGATCTCGAAGGCAAGGTGCAGGTCCGCCGTCCTGGCTCTGCGGACGCCCTGCCACTCGCACTCGACTCCGAAACGCTGACGGTGTGGCCCGACGCCCACCGCGCCCAGACCGACTCCCCGGTGGTCCTGATGCGCGGCGACAGCCGGGCCACCGCCCAGGGCATGCGCGCCGACAACCTGTTCGGCACGCTCGAACTGACCGGCGAGGTCCGCACCCACATGCCTCGCCGCCAAGGACCCTCCTCATGAAGCACACTCATCGCATCTCCCTCACCCGTTGCCTGGCCACCCTGGGGGTGGCAGCGCTCGCCGCATTTTCCGCCCCTGCCATCGCCGAGAAGGCCGACCGCGAGCAGCCGGTCAATATCGAGGCCGACCGCCTGACGGTGGACGACCGCAACAAGGTGCACGTGTTCGAGGGCAACGTGATCCTGTCGCAGGGCTCACTGACGATCCGTGGCGACAAGCTGGTCGTGACCCAGGACGCCGCGGGCTTCCAGAACGGCGTCGCCACCGCCACCGGCAACCGCCTGGCCACCTTCCGTCAGCGCCGCGAAGGCACTACGGATCAGTACGTCGAAGGCGAAGCCGAGCGCATCGAATACGACAGCCGCAGCGAGAAAGCGCGCCTGTTCAACCGCGCCCGCGTCACCAGCGGCGGCGACCAGGTCAGCGGCCACTACATCGAATACGACGCCATCACCGAGAACTACCTGGTCACCAATGCCCCCGGCAGCCAGCCGGGCGCCCCATCCAGCCGCGTACGTGCCGTGATCCAGCCCAAGTCGGACGGCCAACAGTAAGCGCACTCAACCTTCTTCCACCGACACGCAGCACCCCGACAACAGGAGAACCCATGAGCTTTGAACTGATCATCGCCGAGAAGCGCGGCCGCGTCGGCCTCATCACCCTGAATCGCCCCAAGGCACTCAACGCCCTCAACGATCAGGTCGTCGACGAGATCACCGCCGCGCTGAACGACTTCGAGTCCGACGAAGGCATCGGCGCCATCGTCATCACCGGCTCCGAAAAGGCGTTCGCCGCTGGTGCCGACATCGGCGCGATGGCTACCTTCTCCTACATGGACGCCTACAAGAGCGAATACATCACCCGCAACTGGGAGCGCGTGAAGACCTGCCGCAAGCCGGTCATCGCCGCAGTGGCGGGCTTCGCCCTGGGCGGCGGCTGCGAGCTGGCGATGATGTGCGACATCATCATTGCCGCCGACAGCGCGAAGTTCGGCCAACCCGAAGTCAAGCTCGGCATCCTGCCGGGTGCAGGCGGCACGCAACGCCTGCCGCGCGCGGTCGGCAAGGCCAAGGCCATGGACCTGTGCCTGTCCGCCCGCTTCATGGATGCCACCGAAGCCGAGCGCGCCGGTCTGGTGTCGCGCGTGGTGCCGGCCGACAAACTCCTCGACGAGGCCCTGGCCGCCGCCGAGACCATCGCAAGCTTCTCGCTGCCGGTGGTGATGATGATCAAAGAATCGGTCAACCGCGCCTTCGAAAGCAGCCTCAACGAAGGCCTGCTGTTCGAGCGCCGCGTCTTCCACGCCGCTTTCGCCCTCAACGACCAGAAGGAAGGCATGGCCGCCTTTGTCGAAAAGCGCAAGGCCAACTTCACCCACGACTGATCGCTCCCCCCTCCTGCACTGCGGCAAGGCCATGCCACGCCGCAGTGCCTTGGTCATCGGCCCGCAACAAGGGTGTTGCACACTGCATGCGGATCGCTCGGCAGACCAAGCGTTTGCTGGGCCGGACAGCGGCGCACATGATTGGATAAAGCAATCGAATAGCGATTGTGCGATGCACAAATTTTCGCTTGACAGCTTGAGGCGCCTCCGTATAATTCGAACCATGCTGCAACGCAACATGTGGCATGAAACCACGATGTGCATGCAATCCGGGCTTGATTACAGGAGATTCAAATGAGCAACTTCACCACCCCCGAGCAGTTCGCCGCCGCCAACAAGGCCAACATCGAGACCCTGCTGACCCTGGCCAACACCGCCTTCGCCAGCGCCGAGCGCCTCGCTGCCCTGAACCTGAACACCGCCCGCTCGATCCTCGAGGACGGCGTTGCCAACACCAAGACCCTGCTCGCCGCCAAGGACGTCCAGGAACTGGTGAGCCTGCAGGCTTCGCTGGCCCAGCCGATCGTCGAGAAGGCCGTCGCCTACGCTCGCAGCGTCTATGAGATCGCCTCGCAGAGCCAGGAAGAAATGTCCAAGGTCTTCGAAGGCCAGGTCGCCGAGCTGAACAAGGGCGTCGCTACCGCCCTCGACAAGGCTGCCAAGTCGGCGCCCGCCGGTTCGGACGTCGCCGTCGCCGCCGTCAAGTCGGCCATCGCCGCCGCCAACAGCGCCTACGACAGCATGAGCAAGGCTGCCAAGCAAGTCGCCGAGATCGCCGAAGCCAACGTGGCTGCCGCGACCAACGCCACCGTCAAGGCCGTCAGCACCACCGCCAAGACCACCTCCAAGAAGGCTGCCTAAGCTTCCTCGGTAAAGGTCTGACGAAGCGGCCCCTCATCGAGGGGCCGTTTTGCGTTTACCGCCCGCCGACGCATCAGTCGTATTTGATGTAGCGGAAGCGCTGGTCATCATTGGGAGTGCCTTCAAGCACACCCCCCTCGCGGGCGGGTTGCCACTGGATCAGCGCCTCGATCCTGCTGGCGAGCGCGAAGTCGCGCTCGGTCACCCCTTTCGCGGAATGGGTGCACAGTTTCACGATCACGAAGGCATAGGACACAGCAAGGTCCGGGTGATGCCAGGCCGCTTCGGCAAGGTGGCCGACGGCATTGACGACCATCAGCGTGCCCTTCCAGCCTTCCGTGCGGTACTTGCGCCGGATCCAGCCATTTTCGTAATACCAATGCGGCAGTTCGCGCGCCAGGCGCTGGCGAATCTCATCCTCGCCCAGCGCGGGCAGTGTGTCGCTCATATCGACCTCCTGCGGGTTCGGGCTTTCAATGTAGCCCGCGGTGCAGCGCACGTCCAAGGCGTAGACGAGAGGCCGTCGAAGCCCCCCCCGTGACGACGAAAAGCTCGCGGCTGGCGCCGCTCCCACCGGGGGAGAGACCCGCGGCGGCGGGCTTTGCTGAAGGAGCGGCGCGAGCCGCGAGCTCTTCGGGCACGCCACAAAAGACTATCGCCTTCAAACCCTCGCGGCTGACGTGTAACCAGATCAGGCTTCGGGCGCGCCCGTGCCACCGTCCTGGTCATGCACAGCCGACGCCTCGCCGGCATAGTGATGAGGGAAAAGCCTCTGCATCTCGCTCTCGACCCAGGCCTCGGCGCGCGCATTGATCTGCTCTGCCTTCACGCCCTTGACGTCGATCACCGGACCAATGCTGACGATGATCTCACCAGGGCGCTTGACGAAGGCATTGCGCCGCCAGAACTCGCCCGCATTGTGCGCCACCGGCACCACCGGCACGCCCGCACGCTTGGCGAGGATGGCGCCGCCCGGCTTGTAGCGCTTCACCGTCCCCGGGGCAACACGCGTACCCTCGGGGAAGACGACAACCCATAGACCCTCCTTCAGGCGCTCGCGGCCCTGCTCGACAACCTGGGCGAGCGCATCCTTGCCCGCATTGCGATCGATCGCAATGCCCGGAATGCTTGCCAAACCCCAGCCAAAGAATGGCACGCGCAACAGCTCGCGCTTGAGCACGAAGCACAGCGGCGGAAAGATCTGCTGCAGCGCGATCGTCTCCCATGCGGACTGATGCTTGGACAGCACCACGGCCGGGCCGGCAGGCATGTTCTCGGCACCGATCACCCTGTAGCGGATACCGAGAACATGGCGGATCACCCACATCATCACCGGCACCCAGGACGTGATCAGGCGATGGCGGGTCATCGGCGGTAGCCAGAAGATCAGCGTGGCAAAGATCGCATAGGGCACGGTGATCAGTGTGAGCAGTATTGCGAACAGGAATGAGCGGATGAGATGCACGGTGTGGTCCAGGCGTCATTGGGCGCAGATCGCACCGCCCTGACGGTGCGCCTGCCATGAGTTTCAGGCCGTGAGCGTAGCGGCCACGGCGTCGAGATCGGGGAAGATCCGGGTCGAGGGCGGCAGTTCGGGACTGTCCTTGGTGTGCAGCCCCTTGCCCGTCAACACGAGGAAGGGCTGGCAACCTGCGGCCACCCCCGCCTGCAGGTCGCGCAGGCTGTCGCCCACGCAGGGTACGTCCTGCAGCGCGACATTGAAGCGCTCGGCAATCTGCAGGAACAGGCCGGGCTTGGGCTTGCGGCAGTCGCAGGTGGAGTCCGCCGCATGCGGACAGAAAAAAACCGCATCCAGGCGACCGCCGACCTGCGCCAGGCTGCGCACCATGCGGTCATTGATGGCGTTTAGCGTATCCATGCCGAACAGGCCGCGCCCCACGCCGGACTGGTTGGACGCCACCACCACGCGCCAGCCCCACTGGTTGAGGCGCGCGATCGCCTCGAGCGAGCCGGGGATCGGCTTCCATTCTTCGGGCGACTTGATGAACTGCTCGGAGTCGACGTTGATGACGCCGTCGCGGTCGAGAATGATGAGCTTCATCTGCAGACTCCCTGGGATGCATACATACCCGCGACGGCGCGCGCCGCGGGTCTCGTGACGCTCAGGCCGACAGGCGCGAGATATCAGCGACCTGGTTCATCAGGCCAGCCAGTTGCGCCAACAGCGCAAGGCGGTTGGCACGGGTCAGCGGTTCTTCTGCCATCACCATGACGTCCTCGAAGAACTGGTCGACCGCCGCACGCAGGCCGGCGAGCGCACACAGCGCCGCAGTGTAGTCCTCGTTGGCGACATGTGAGCGCACCAGCGGCGCGACTTCGACCACCTGACGGAAGAGCGCCTTCTCGGCCTCCTCCTGCAGCAGTGCGAGATCGGGCTCGCCCGGCGCACCCTCGGCCTTCTTCAGGATGTTGACGATGCGCTTGTTGGCGGCCGCCAGAGCCTCGGCCTCGGGCAGCGCGCGGAAAGCCTCCACCGCGGCGAGCTTGGCGGGCACCAGATCGATGCGTACCGGCTTGAGCGCGAGCACGGCGTCGATCACCGCACCGTCGCGCCCTGTCTCTCGCAGCAGGTTCTTCAGGCGCTCGAACATGAAGTCCTGCAACTGCGCGGCGAAACCCTCGGCGGTCAGCAGGCCGGGCTTGAAGCCGGCGGCAGCGGTGTCGATGAGCTTGGGCAACTCGAGCGGCAGCGGCGCTTCGATGAGGATGCGCAGCACGCCGAGGGCTGCGCGGCGCAGCGCAAACGGGTCCTTGTCGCCCGTCGGCACCATGCCTATGCCGAAGAAGCCGGCCAGGGCGTCGAGCTTGTCGGCCAGTGCCACCGCAGCGGCGACATTGCCCGCGGGCAACTCATCGCCGGCAAAGCGCGGCTGGTAATGGGCCTGGATGGCATCGGCCACCACCTGCCCCTCGCCGTCGGCGAGCGCGTAGTAGCGGCCCATGATGCCCTGCAGCTCGGGGAATTCGCCCACCATGTCGGTGACGAGGTCGGCCTTGGCCAGGCGTGCGGCGCGCTTGGCCGCGGCGACGTCGCCGTGCAGTTGGGCGACGATCGCGCCGGCCAGGGCTTCGAGGCGCTCGACACGCTCGAGCTGACTGCCGAGCTTGTTGTGATACACCACCGGCGCCAGGCGCGGCAGGCGAGCCTCGAGCTTCTGTTTCTTGTCCTGCTCGAAGAAGAAGCGCGCGTCCGAGAGCCGCGGGCGCACCACGCGGGCGTTGCCGGCGACGATGTTGCTCGGGTCGGCCACCTGCATATTGGAGACGATCAGAAAACGGTTGAGCAGTTTGCCGGCGCCGTCGAAGAGCGGAAAATACTTCTGGTTGGCGCGCATCGTCAGGATCAGGCACTCCTGCGGCACGGCAAGGAACTCGGCCTCGAACTCGCCCACATACACCGTCGGATGCTCGACCAGCGCCGCGACCTCGTCGAGCAGGTCGGCATATTCGTTGAGCAGCGCGCCCTGCTTCGCGGCCTCGGCGAGCAGTTGGCGCTCGATGTTGGCGCGGCGCTCGGCGAAGTTGGGAATGACCTTGCCCTCGGCGAGCAGCGTGGGCTCATAGGCATCCGCAGTCGCGATGTCGATGTCGCCGCGACTCATGAAGCGGTGGCCACGCGTGGTGCGCCCCGAGTCCAGGTCGAGCACGCGACCCGGCACCACATCGGCGCCGTGCAGGAAGGTGAGCTTATGCACCGGGCGCACGAAGGTCGCGTCGCCGTCGCCCCAGCGCATGACCTTGGGAATCGGCAGCGCCTTGATCGCGTCCTGCACGATCGCCGACAGGACGTCGGCGAGCTTGGCGCCCGGCACCATGGCGGTGTGGAACAGCGCCTCGGCCTTGCCGTCCATGCGGCGCTCGAAGCCGGCGACGGCCCCCACCGGGATGCCCTTGGCTTCCATCTTCTTGAGCAGCGCCGGCGTCGGCTTGCCCTCGGCGTCGAGTGCCACGGACACGGGCATCAGCTTCTCGGTGACCTCCTTGGCAGCGGCCTCTGAGGCCACCTTCGCAACCGTCACCGCCAGCCGGCGCGGGCTGGCGAAGGTGCGGAAGGCGGCGTCGGCAGGCGCCAGCCCCTTGGCCTTGAGGCCATCGGCGATCCGGGTAGCGAAAGTCTCGCCCAGGCGCGGCAGGGCCTTGGGCGGCAGTTCTTCGGTGAGCAGTTCAACGAGCAGGGTCGCGCTGGTCATCACGCGGCCTCCTTGGTGGTATTCAGCATCGGGAAGCCAAGGGCTTCGCGGGATTCGAAATAGGCCTGGGCGACGGCGCGCGACAGGTTGCGGATGCGGCCGATATAGGCGGCGCGCTCGGTCACCGAGATAGCGCCGCGGGCGTCGAGCAGGTTGAAGGTGTGCGCGGCCTTCAGCACCATCTCGTAAGCCGGCAGCGCGAGGCCGACTTCCATCACGCGCCTGGCCTCGGATTCGTAGTTGTTGAACAGCGAGAACAGGAAGTCGACGTTGCTGTGCTCGAAGTTGAAGGTCGACTGCTCGACCTCGTTCTGGTGATAGACGTCGCCGTAGGTCACCTTGCGCCCGTCCGGCGCGATCGACCACACCAGGTCATAGACGTTTTCAACGCCCTGCAGGTACATCGCCAGGCGCTCGATACCGTAG
This sequence comes from Thauera mechernichensis, assembly GCF_029588855.1. Lineage (NCBI taxonomy): Bacteria > Pseudomonadati > Pseudomonadota > Betaproteobacteria > Rhodocyclales > Zoogloeaceae > Thauera > Thauera mechernichensis. The sequence goes on from NZ_JARQZE010000008.1 coordinate 131,900, forward strand.
GTGATCTCGCCCAGCACCGGCTTGCAATCGAGGCCGCCGACCTGCTGGAAATAGGTGAACTGGGTGACTTCCATACCATCCAGCCACACTTCCCAGCCCAGGCCCCAGGCGCCGAGGGTGGGATTCTCCCAGTCGTCCTCGACGAAGCGGATGTCGTGCACCATCGGGTCGATGCCGAGCGCGCGCAGGCTGTCGAGGTAGAGCTCCTGGATGTTCAGCGGCGAGGGCTTCAACACCACCTGAAACTGATAGTAGTGCTGCAGGCGGTTGGGGTTCTCGCCATAGCGGCCGTCCTTGGGGCGGCGCGAGGGCTGAACGTAGGCAGCGTTCCAGGGCTCGGGGCCGATGGCGCGCAGGAAGGTGGCGGTATGGCTGGTGCCGGCGCCCACCTCGAGGTCGTAGGGCTGCAGCAGCACGCAGCCGCGCTCGCCCCAAAAGTGCTGGAGCGTGAGGATGACTTGCTGGAAGGTCGGTTTCACGAGTCGGGATTCGGTGGTCATGGTCTCGGGCAGCCTCCGGGCTGCGCAGCGCACGCAAAGACCGTGATTTTACCGGGCTTCGGCAAGTGCGGGGGCTTCGGCTCGGCGCAATCGCGCCGAAGCCCTCACCCGCTCGACCCGGCGCGGGCGCGATCGCCTTCAACCCCTCGCGGCTGGCGCCGCTCCCACGGGGGAATCGAGCGCGCGACGCCCTGCTGTAGGAGCGGCGCGAGCCGCGAGCTTTTCGTCACAGCCGACCACGCCCATCACCTTCAACCCCTCGCGGCTGGCGCCGCTCCCACGGGGGAATCGAGCGCGCGACGCCCTGCTGTAGGAGCGGCGCGAGCCGCGAGCTTTTCGTCACAGCCGACCACGCCCGTCACCTTCAACCCCTCGCGGCTGGCGCCGCTGCTACCGAGGGTCGCGGCGGGGGGTTATGCGCTCAAACCCTCCGGCGGGAAAGAGGGAGCGCGGCAATGACGAGGAGCGCGACAATCAGGGCAAGGCCATCGCCCCAGCGGGCGTAGGGGGTCATACCGTTGAAGCCCTGAACCTGCACGCGCAGCACGCCACGCTCGAACTCGGGCAGCACGCCGGCGACCCGGCCGTCGGGCTGGACCAACGCGGTCATGCCGGTGTTGGTCGCGCGCAGCATCGGCCGCCCGGTCTCGAGCGCGCGCACGCGCGCGATCTGCAGGTGCTGCGGCTGGGCAAGCGAATCGCCGTACCAGGCCAGATTGGAGAGGTTCAGCATCAGCGTGGCCTGTGGCAGGGCGCGGATCAGCTCCGCGCCGAACAGGTCCTCGTAGCAAATATTGATCGCCACCCGCTGCCCATCGATCAGCATGGGCGGCTGATCGGGCGCGCCACGAGTCTGGTCCGCCATGGGGATGTCGACCAGGCGGTAGAACCAGCCGAACAAGGGCGGCGAGTACTCACCGAACGGCACCAGGTGCTGCTTGGCGTAGTGCTGCTCCGGCGCGCGCCCCAGGCTCATCGCGGCGTTGTAGATCCGTCCCGCCTCGTCACGCCGGAATACGCCGAGCACAAGGTCTCCACCGGCCTCGCGTGCAAGCTGTGCGAGCACCGCCAGGTAGCCCGCAGGCAGGCGTTCGAGCAAGGTGGGCAAGGTGGTCTCAGGCAACACCGTGATCGCGGGAGGCGCCGGTCGGCCAAACTGCTCGCGTACGAGATCAAGGTTGACCTGCAGCACATCAGCGAAATGATCGGGATCCCACTTCAGGCTTTGGGCAAAGTTGGTCTGCACCAGCGCGACCTCGAGCGGCTCGCCAACGGGCTGCGTCCACGGCCGCCCCTGCAGGCCAGCCCCGGCGGCGAGCACCACGACCGCAGCCAACACGGCCCGCCAGGCACGCACAGCGCTGGCCGCGCTGGCGACAAGCGCCGCCAGGAAGGCAACGAGCCCGCCCACACCGTACACGCCGACCACCGCCAGCCAGCCGCCGAGCGGACTGGGCGGCGTCTGCGAATAGCCGATGGCCAGCCACGGGAAGCCGGTGAATACGACGCCGCGCAACCATTCCGCAAGCAGCCACAAGGCGCCGAACAACACGGCCTGGACCAGCCCGTGCGCCAAGCCCAGCCGCCGACGCAGGGCGACGAAGACGCCACCTGCCAGTGCGGGATAAAGCGCGAGGTAGGCACAGAACAGCGCAATGGCGAGCGCAGCGAGCGGGATCGGCATGCCGCCATAGCGCTCGAGCGCGACATACAGCCACGACACGCCACCGATGAATGCACCGAAACCCCAGGCAAAGCCGAGCGCGAAGCCCTGGCGCCAGCACCCGGCACGCCCGAGCAGCCAGGCCAGCACGGCCAGGCTCGCGAAGGCAAGCGGGAACAGCCCGAAGGGCGCAAACGCGAATACCGACGCGCCGCCCGCGAGCAACGCGGCAAGCAGGGCGACACGCATCACTCGGCGGCGGGCTCGGGCTGCGGCAGATGCTCGACGACCAGGGTGTAGACCCGCCGGCTGTCGGCGCGCAGTACCTGGATCTTCAGACCCTCGAGCTCCACGGCTTCACCGCGCTTGGGCAGACGCCCGAAGTGGCGTATGACGAGACCGCCAACGGTGTCGTATTCCTCGTCGCTGAAGTGGGTGGCGAACGCTTCGTTGAAGTCCTCGATCTCGGTCGTGGCCTTCACACGGTAGCGACCGCTGTGATCGAGGCGGATGCTGTCGCCGACCTCGTCGAAGTCGTACTCGTCCTCGATATCGCCGACGATCTGTTCGAGCACATCCTCGATGGTGACCAGCCCGGCCACGCCGCCGTACTCGTCGACCACGATCGCCATGTGGTTGCGCGACACGCGGAACTCGCGCAACAGCACGTTGAGGCGCTTGGACTCGGGCACGAACACGGCAGGACGCAACATGTCGCGCAGGTCGAATTCGCGCCCGGCGAAGTAGCGCAGCAGGTCCTTGGCAAGCAGAATGCCGGCGACATCATCCTTGCCATCACCAATGGCGGGGAAGCGCGAATGCGCGGTGTCGATGGCGAAATTGACGATCGCGTCGATCGGATCGTCCAGGTGCACGCAGTCCATCTGCGCGCGCGGAATCATCACGTCACGCACCTGCATGTCGGACATCTGCAGGGCGCCTTCGATGATGGAAAGGGCATCGGCGTCGATCAGGTTGCGATCGAAGGCCGCGTGCAATTGCGCGAGGAGTTCTTCGCGATCTTCCGGCTCGCGCGAGAGAAAGGCCGAAAGTCGCTCAAGTAACGACGGTTTAGGGGAACTGTCCATTTTTTGGGTCGGGGTCTCCACTCAAGCCCAGGGGTCGTGCAAGTCAGCCTCGCGCACACCGCGCTCAGGCATAGGGGTCTGCATAGCCCAGCCCGCGCAGGACGTCGGTTTCGAGCCGCTCCATCACCGCTGCCTCAGCCTCATTCTCGTGGTCATGGCCCTGCAGGTGGAGCATGCCATGCACGACCAAGTGCGCGAAGTGAGCTTCGGGCGTCTTGCCCTGCACCGCTGCCTCGCGCATCACCACCGGTACGCACAGCACGAGATCGCCCGCGAGCACGGCGCTGTTGTCCTGCGCCGGCAGCGACAGATCCTCACCGTCAGCATAGGCGAAGGTGAGCACATTGGTAGCGTAGTCCCTGCCGCGGTAGGCACGGTTGAGCTCGCGCCCCTCCTCTTCGCCGACCAGGCGCACGGTAACCTCGGCATCCCGCTGCAGCGCGGCCTGCGCCCAGCGCCGGATGTGGTTCTTCTTGGGGGCGTTGGCCTTGTCCTCGCCCTCCACCGCCTTCTGCACGGACAGCCGGAGCGCCGGCGGGCGGGCGTGCTCGGGCAACCCGGGCACATCGACGAAGCTCATGTCATGATGCACGTCGACACGCAAGGTGAGCAGATTGCAGGCGCCGGGCTGCAGCGACAGCATCGGCACCGCGGCCGCGTCGTCGGCATCGGCCTCGATCTCGAGATCGCCCCAGGCGCGCTCGGGGAAAGCGAGCACCAGCTTGCGGCCATCGCCAAAGTCGATCTCGAGCCGCTCCGCCTTCAAGCGCGTGGCCTTGCCTTCGGCGTCGATGGCGACGAGCTTCGGCTTGCCTGCTGTCGCCGCGATCCCCTTGTCCTGCCCTGCGTCCTGCTTACTCCCCGTCTTCGGCATCCTGTGATTCCTTGTCCTGCTGTTGTTGGGCGCGTGCCGCCACCCTGGCCTGCTCGATACGCGCACTTTCGCGGTCGTAAGCATCCACGATGCGTGCGACAAGCGGATGACGCACCACGTCTTCCTTGGCGAACTCGGTGAATGCGATGCCGCGCACGTCCGCCAGCACCTTGCGCGCCTCCTTGAGGCCGCTGCGCTGGCCGCGCGCCAGGTCGACCTGGGTGAGGTCGCCGGTCACCACCGCCTTGGCACCGAAGCCGATGCGGGTAAGGAACATCTTCATCTGCTCGGGCGTGGTGTTCTGCGCCTCATCGAGGATGATGAAGGCGTTGTTGAGCGTGCGCCCGCGCATGAAGGCGAGCGGCGCGATCTCGATCAGGCTGCGCTCGAAGAGCTTGCCGACGCGGTCGAATCCCATCAGGTCGTAGAGCGCGTCGTAGAGCGGGCGCAGGTAGGGGTCGACCTTCTGCGCCAGATCGCCGGGCAGGAAACCCAGGCGCTCGCCGGCTTCGACCGCCGGGCGGGTGAGGATGATGCGCTCGACCAGGTCGCGCTCGAAGGCGTCCACCGCACTCGCTACCGCAAGATAGGTCTTGCCGGTACCGGCCGGGCCGATACCGAAGGTGATGTCGAACTCCTGGATGTTCTTCAGGTATTCCACCTGGCGCGGGGTGCGGCCGTGCAGTTCGGTGCGCCGCGTCATCAGCACGGGGGCGGGCTGCAGCGGATCGGCGCCGGCGCCACGGCTGCCGATCTCGATCAGGCCGAGCTGCACATCGTCGAGCGACAGGTCCTTGTCGGCGCGCTCGTAGAACTGCTTGAGCGCCATCTCGCCGCGCAGCACCTGGCTGGGGTGGCCGTTGAGGGTGAAGTGCTCGCCGCGCCGGCTGACCGTGATGTCGAAGGCGTTCTCGATCTGGCGCAGGTTCTCGTCCAGCACGCCGCACAAGCGGGCCAGCCGGGGGTTGTCCACCGGCTCGAAGAAGACTTCCAGGGTTTTCGCCATTCAGGATTCCCGAACGATGATCTCGCCGCGCAGGCTATGCGGCAGCGCAGCAGTGATGCGCACATCAATGAACTGGCCGATCAGGCGGTCACGATTGGGCGAATCGGAAGGGAAGTTGACCACGCGGTTATTGTCGCTGCGGCCCATCATCTCGACCTCGGCGTTCTTCTTCGCCGCACCCTCGACCAGAATGCGCTGCACCGTGCCGACCATGGCCTCGCTGTTGGCCTGGTACTGCTCGTCGATGCGCTTCTGCAGGCGGGCCAGCCAGGCGAGCTTGGACTCCTGCGGCACGGGGTCTTCGAGGTCGGCCGCCGGCGTGCCGGGACGGGCGCTGTAGACGAAGCTGAAGGAGCCGTCGAAGCCGATATCGTCGATCAGCTTCATGGTCTTGTCGAAGTCCTCTTCGGTTTCGCCCGGAAAGCCGACGATGAAGTCCGAGGTCAGCGACAGGTCCGGCCGTGCCGCGCGCAGCTTGCGCACGACGGACTTGAACTCGATCACCGAGTAGCCACGCTTCATTGCCGCCAGCACGCGGTCCGAGCCCGACTGCACCGGCAGATGAAGCTGCGACACCAGCTTGGGGATCTTCGCGTAGCAGTCGATCAGGCGCTGCGTCATCTCGCGCGGATGCGAGGTGGTATAGCGGATGCGCTCGATGCCGGGGATCTCGGCCACGCATTCGAGCAGGAAGGCGAAATCACCAACGTCGGCGCCGTCCTCGCCATCCTCGCGCGTCAGCACGCCGCGCCAGGCGTTGACGTTCTGGCCGAGCAGGGTCACCTCCTTGACGCCCTGAGCGGCCAGGCCGGCGATCTCGGCCAGCACATCCTCGAGCGGGCGCGACACCTCGTCGCCTCGGGTGTAGGGCACGACGCAGAAGGTGCAGTACTTGGAACAGCCCTCCATGATCGACACGAAGGCGCTCGCGCCCTCGACACGTGCCGGCGGCATGGCGTCGAACTTCTCGATCTCGGGGAAGGAGATATCCACCTGCGAGCGCCCGGTCTGCTTGCGCGCCTCGATGAGCTTGGGCAGACGGTGCAGGGTCTGCGGCCCGAACACCACGTCCACATAAGGCGCGCGCTTGACGATGGCCTCGCCTTCCTGGCTGGCCACGCAGCCGCCCACGCCGATGATCAGCCCCGGCTTCTGCTGCTTGAGCAAGCGCACGCGGCCGAGGTCGTGGAACACCCGCTCCTGCGCCTTCTCGCGCACCGAACAGGTGTTGAAGAGGATCACATCGGCCTCTTCCGGGTTATCGGTCTTGACCAGTTCTTCGTGGGCGCCGAGCACGTCCGCCATCTTGTCGGAGTCGTACTCGTTCATCTGGCACCCGAAGGTGCGGATGTAGAGCTTTTTCATGATGAGAGGGAAATCACTGCGGGGCGGGATGCGAGCGGCGCGAACATCGCGGGCCGCTCAGCGTGTGGGCGCGGACGCCGCGACCTCTTGCGGGGTGAGGACCCACACCCGGTGCACCTGGCCGTTGTTGTCGAGCAGCATCCGCACGATGTATTCCCCACCGATGTGCGAGGGGAGCACGATTCGGTTGTGAATGTCGCGGATCTGCGCACCGGGACTCAGCAGCAGCACCGCCTCAACGTCCTTGCCATTGACCTTGCCCTTCACCTGGACCTTGCCAGGCTGGGCGAACGCCATCTTCACCAGGAACGCAGCCTCGGGAATGTTGCGCGGTAGCGCCGCAGACACCAGGCCGGGCAATACACCGAGCACCAGGAACAGCAGGGCAGGAAGAGATAACGGGCGCAAGGACAGACCGGAACGAGCCGGAACCGAAAAGGACAGGCGTCGAATGATCCCCGATCCCCCCTGCCCTGTCAATGCAAAAGCCTTATAAATCAAGACTTCGATGAGACCCTGACGCCACCGCCCCGACAACACCCCCGGACACGCCAAGCCATCAAACCTGTTGACGCCTACTCACCTGAACCGCTATATTCGCGAGCTCGGTTGGTGATGTAGCTCAGACGGTTAGAGCGACGGATTCATAACCCGTAGGTCGGCGGTTCGATTCCGCCCATCACCACCAAAAAATTCAGGGGCTTGCAGCGATGCAAGCCCCTTTGCTTTTCTGCCGGGTCTTGTCGAAACCGGCTGGTGTGAGTGTGGTCTGTGCGCCGTTCGGCCCGAACCCACCAGCCCAGCCGCCGCGGCTCAAACCTTGAAGCGCTCGACCTGACGCCGCATCTGCGCCGCAACGCCTTCCATTTCCTGTGCGGCCACCACGATGCTGCTTGTGGCGCTGCTGCTCTGCTCTGCCCGCAGCGCGATGTCCTCGACCCGCCGCGCCACCTCGGACGAGGCCGTTGCCTGCTCACGCAAAGCCAGGTCGAGTTCGGAGACGATGCCCGCCACCTCGCCCGAGAGTTCATGCAGGCGGCCGATCGTGCCGCCGGTCTCGACTGCCTCCGCGCTGCTGCGCCTGACGACCTGGACTCCGCGCTCGATCCCGGCAACGGCCTCCTTCGTCCCTGCCTGGACGGATGCCACCATGCCGGTGATCTCCTCGGTGGACGTGGCGGTACGTTCGGCGAGCTTGCGCACCTCATCGGCCACCACCGCAAAGCCCCGCCCCTGCTCGCCGGCCCGCGCCGCCTCGATCGCAGCATTGAGCGCCAGCAGGTTGGTCTGCTCGGCGATCTCGCGGATCACGGCGACGATATGGGAAATCTTCGCGGATTGCGCCTCCAGACCGGTGATGCGAGTCGCCGCATCACCCACCACCTGCTCGACTTCGCGCATGCCCGCAACCAACCGCTCCATCGACTGCTTGCCGGCCGTCGCGCCTGCGCCTGACTCCGCTGCTACGCGGCTCGCATCGCTGGTGCGATCGGACACATGCGAGATCGAAACAGTCAGCTCCTCGACATTGGCTGCGATGCTGCTGGCCGCCTGGCTCTGCGCCGAGGCGCCTTCGCTGACCTGACGTGAGGCCTCGAGCAGGCTCGTTGCCGAGTCACCCACCTGCCCCGCACCGTCACGGCTGAGCGCGATGGTCTCGCGTAGCGAGGACTGCATGTCGCGCATCGCGCGTACCAGGTCGCCGATCTCGTCGGCGCTCGGCTCGGGCAGGGCTGCGCGCAGGTCGCCCGCAGCGATCTGCTGAGTGCCGCTGACCGCCGCGCGCAAGCGACCACTCATACGCCCGGCAAACACCAGGGTGAGGGTGATGGCGACCGCCAGACCAATCGCGGCGGCGGAAAGCCCGCCAATGAATGCCGCCCGCACCTCGGTCGCCACCTCGCCCACATTGCCTTCGGCCGCAGCGCGGTTGTAAGCGACCAGTTCGGCGACGGCATCGCGCGCCGCATCCGCACGCTGCACCCACACCGTTCGGCGCAGCGTGTCAGCCCCATTGCGATCACCGCGCGCGAGCAGGTCCCGGGCCTGCTGCACCACCTCGTGGTAGCCCAGCACACTGCGCTCAACCGCATCGAGCAGCGCACGCTCACGCTCTGAAATCTGGCGCGTCCGATAGCCGGCAATCTCCTTCATGAAACCCTGGTGCAGTTGGTCGAGCGAGGCCGTCATGCGCTCCGTCTCCGCTGCACCGGTCGCCATCATGAACTCGAGGCTGCGCACGCGGTAGCGCAGACGCCACTCGCCCATTGCCCCCGCAGCCTGCAAGCCCGGCAGGTCGTGCTGCCCGATGGTATCCACCTCGCGCTCGATCAGACGTACTTCGTAGAGCGCGAAGGCGATTGCAAACAACAGGACACCACAGGAAAGACCGGAAAGCAGGAACAGCTTGCCACGCAGGCTGAGGTTGTCGAGGGCATTCATCATGTATGTCTCCGGGGATGCGACCTCACATGAGCAAGGCCTTGTTCATGTATTCATCGGTCCCGGCAAGCATAACTTTAGTCGTATCCAAACGCTGACTGCACAGCCATCGGAACGCAGCGGGTCAGCACGAGCCCTCAGGACGTCACCGGGCCCTGCGCAGGCTCCGCACATGCGAGAATTCGGCCCCGCCCTACCGCGAGCCCCACCCGCATGCGCCCCCTCGAGCACACCGTCACCCACCTGATCATCCACACCCTGGAAAAGGCCCCCGGCTCGCCGGCTCGCCTGATCCTGCGCGAAGGACCATGCACGCTCGACGCTGCCGCGCTGCGGCTTGCAGAACGCCTGTGCAGCCAGTACGACAGCCGCTCGGCCAAGGGCTTCGGCCGCTTCGAGGAGGATGAGGAAAGCTACCCGCTGGCACGCTGGCTGCGCGAACACCTCGTCGATGAGACGCTCGACTTCGCAGGCCTGTCTCGCGCCTTCGCCGAGCGCGTGCAGGCGCTCACCGACGCGGAGGAGCTTGAAGAAGGCGGCCAGCTGGTCATGGCACGCATCCGCGAAGGGGGCGCCAACGGAGGCGGCACGGACTGCCTGTGGCTGGCGCTGATTGGTGAGGCCGAAGGCGTACGCATCGGCGGTGCGCTCGAAGCGCTCGACTGCTGCCACCTCGACTTCACCGCCCTGCATGCGGCCGGGCGCATCGACCTGTCGGGCTGGCGACGCGGTGACGAGCGCTATATCGGCTTCCTGCGCGGGCGCGGCAAAGGCGGCATGTGGTTCAAGAACGCACTCGGATGCAGCGACGTCATGGTCGCACTGCAGGAGACCAAGAAGCTGGTCGCCACGCTCGACCGCTTCGTCGACACCGAGGGCCTTGCCCCCGCCACCCGCGATGCCGTGCTCGAGCGCGCCCACGACTACCTCGACACCCTGGGCGAGGCAGGCGCCCCGGTGGTGTTCGAAGAGCTCGCGCGCGAGGTCTTTCCCGAACAGCCCGCTCGGCTCGACGCCCTGCTGCGTGCCGAGGAGACCAGGATCGCCCCCGGCTTCGTTCCCAACCGCCGCGCCATCCGCCCGCTGGTGCGCTTCAGCGCCAGCGGCGACAACTGGAAGCTCGAGTTCGAGCGCAGCGGCCTGCACTCGGGCGCAGTACATTACGACCGCGCCACCGACACCCTGGTCCTGTCGGGCCTGCCCGACTACCTCAAGCGCATGCTCGACGAGGCGCCCGAGGACTGACGCGCCCGGACTGCCCCGCGATCAACGCATGCGTTCGTATGCGTGCTCACCCGGCTGCACCTTGAACCAGCCTACGGTCTCGCGCAACTTGCCGGCGAGCGCGTCGAGATGTCGCGCAGTCTCGGCCGCATTGCTCGCGGCAGCCGTGTTCTCCTCGGTCATCTGCGCGATGTGCTCGATGCGCCGGGCGATCTCCTGAACTGCGGCATCCTGTTCGCGCACCGCGTCGGCGATGTTGCGCACCGACGTCGTGACCCGCCCGGTATCGGCGCTGGCGGCATCGAGCGCACCGGTGGAAGCCACCACGCGGGTGCGCGTCGACCCGGCTTTGTCGTTTGCCTTCTGCATGTGCGCCACTGCGGCATCGACCTGGCCCTGGATGCCACCGATGAGGCCGGATATGACGTTGGTTGCCGCGGAGGTGTTCTCCGCCAGCTTGCGCACCTCGTCGGCGACAACGGCGAAACCGCGCCCCTGCTCGCCCGCTCGCGCCGCCTCGATCGCGGCATTGAGCGCCAGCAGGTTGGTCTGGTCGGCAATATCCTTGATGGTGCGCACGATGCCGTCGATCTGGCGCGAACTCTCGGCCAGTCGCACGATGTCGCCGCTGGCGGCGTCGATCATGCCGGCCAGGCTATCGACGTTGTCCGCAGTCTCGCGCACCGCAGCCAGCGTGGCTTCGATATCGGCACGCGCCTGCACTGCAGTCGCGTCCGCCACGCGGGCATTGCTGGCCGTCTCGGAAATGCTCACCGCAGTCTGCTGCACGCTGGCGACGACAGCTGACGCCGCCTCCGACTGCGCATCCGAGCCCTTCTCCACCTGAGCCCCTGCAGCCGACATGGACTGTGCGGCCGCAGCAATGGCATCGGCCGACTGCCGGGTCTCGCCGATCAGGGCGGCAATACGCGCCATCATGCGGTCGAACGCGGCCGCGGTACGCCCCACTTCATCCCGCCCGGAGAGGCCCGCGCGCAGGCTGCAGTCGCCGCTCGTCTCGACCCGCACGAGAACATCCTGCAAGGTGGCGAGCGGGCGGGTGATGGAGCGGATGATCACCATGCCGAACACCAGCGTCAGTGCGATCGCGAGCGTACCGAGCAGCGCCGCCACGAACATGGCCCTTTGCGCCTCTTCCGCCTGCTCACCGGCCCAGGCCAGCAGATCGCCGCTGACCCGCTGCTCGACGGTGAGCATGGCGTCGATCCGGGCGGTGGTGGTCGAGAACCATGTCTCCGGCGTCACGCCGAAACCCTCCGCAGAATCATGCAATCTGGCACGCAAGGCCTCCACCGCGGTCTCGGGCTGGCCGCTGACCGCCTGGAGGTAGGCCTGCCAGTGAATGGGCTCCGCCAGCGATGACAGGGCCGAAACGAACGCAAGCTGCTTGCCGATGCGCTCGTTCAAGCCGCGGTACTGTGCGCGTTCGATTCGGTCGGCGGTAAACACCGGCACCATCGTCGCGCGCTCCTGGCCCGCATACTCCTTGGCGTGCAACAGCATCTCCAGGGCAGCCAGGCGCTTTGCCGCGCCGCCATCGGCAACCGCTGAGCTGGCCACATTCACCGTCTTGAGCAGGGTGGCGATGGTGCTGGTATAGAACGCGCTCGACTCCGCCGCCGCGATCCCGAGACGATCGGCGCCGGCGCGCGTATCGCGCAACTGCGCCAGGCTCTGCCGGGCCGCCTGCGCCGCCACGCTCAGCGCCTGGGCGGCACCCGCTTCGGCCGCGAGTTCGGCAAAGGCCTGCTCCACCCCCTGGACGGCCTGGTCCGTGTTGGCGCGATAGCCTGGCAGCACATCTGCAAAGCGCTTGCCGCCGCTTTGCAGATAGCCTGCCGTCGCGCCGCGCTCGATCTGCAGGTAATGCGCAGCAGCCCCCGCCTTCACCGCAAGCGCCACGGTGCGCTCGGTATCGAGCGCCGTACGCCACAGCGCATGGTTCGCCAGCATGCTGGAGACGACAAAGCCAGCCACGATGAGCAAAGGCAGAATCAGTACCGCCAAAAGCCGTTCACGAATGCCGATGTTCATGGCCCCTCCCGGGCATGCGTCACGCGAAAGAAAAAAGCTCGCGATTGTCGCCACCGGCAGTACGGGCAATCTATACGGAATGTCAAATCCAGACGCTGCAGCGCAAAAATCACACACCGCATGCGGCGCTACAGACTCACCGGCTTCAGGCATGTCGCCGCCTTCAACCCCTCGCGGCTGGCGCCGCTCCTACGACGACCCCACGCACAGCTGTTCGCTGTAGGAGCGGCGCGAGCCGCGAGCTTTTCGTCGGAGGCCCCCTTTACTGCAGCAGGTTGCGCGGCGAGCCGGCGACGAAGTGCTCGATGTTGTCGATGAGCTGGTCAGCCAAGGCCTGCTGGGCCTCGTCCGAGGCCCAGGCCACATGCGGCGTCAGGATGACGTTGGGGCGCGCGGCAATGCGCATCATCGGGCTGTCGGCCGCCGGCGGCTCGCCGTCGGCGACGTCGAAGCCCGCGCCGGCGATCAGGCCTTCGTCGAGCGCCTGTACCAGCGCGGCCTCGTCCACCAGGCCGCCGCGCCCGGTGTTGATGATGAGCGGACGCCGCACCATGGCGCGGAACTCGGGCATCGCGATCATGCCGCGCGTCTGCGGCGTGAGCGGGCAATGCAGGGTAATGATGTCGCTGGTCGCCAGCATTTCATCCCAGGGCGTGTACAGGCTGCCGGCACCGGTCCTGCCCTTGCGTGCTGCGAACAGCGGCACCATGCCGAAGGCGCGCGCGATGTCGGCCACGCGCTGGCCCAGCACGCCTTCACCGATGATGCCCAGGCGGGCGCCGCGCAGGTCGTGGATGGCATGGTTGAAGAAGCAGAACTGGCCCGAGCGCTGCCACTCGCCCGCGAGCACGTCGTCGCGGTAGGCGACCAGGTTGCGGCGCAGCGCCAGCATCAGCGCGAAGGTGTGCTCGGGGACGGTATTGACCGCATAGCCGCGGATGTTCGCCACCGCAATGCCACGCTGCTGGCAGTAGGCCTTGTCGACACAATCGGTGCCGGTGGCGGCGACCGCAATCAGTCGCAGCGCAGGCAGTTGCGCCAGCACTGCGGCGGACAGCGGCACCTTGTTGGTAATCGCGATGCTGGCGCCGGCCAGGCGCTCGACGATCTGATCGGGCGCGGTCCTGTCGTAGACGACCAGCTCGTGCGCGAACGCGGGGCTGCGCAGGCGGATCTGCGGCGCGATGGTCTCGCGGTCGAGGAAGACGATCTTGTGCATGTGGACTCTTGTCTCCAGGGGGTCAGAGGTAGCGCTTTGCTTCGGCAACGATGTTAGCCGGGGTGATGCCGAAGTGTGCGTAGAGCTGCTCGTAAGGGCCGGACGCACCGAAGCCAGCCATGCCGACAAAGCCGCCGCGCGGCCCCAGCCAGGCGTCCCAGCCGAAGCGCATCGCCGCCTCGACGCCGACGCGTACGCAGCCCTCGCCCAGCACGGCACTGCGGTAGCCTGCATCCTGGGCCTCGAAGAGCTCCCAGCACGGCATCGACACCACCGCGGTAGGGATACCCTCGGCCTGCAGCAGCCGGCGCGCCTCGACCGCCAACTGCACCTCGGATCCGGTTGCGAGCAGGGTCACGGCACGCGCGCCGCCTTCGGCTTCGGCCAGCACATAGGCGCCGCGGCGCGACCGGTTGTCCGCGCTGTGCGTGGTGCGCAGCGTGGGCAAGGCCTGGCGGGCGAAGATCAGGCTGGCCGGCGTGCGCCGGAGTTCCAGCGCGACCTCCCAGCATTCGGCCGCCTCCACGGCGTCGGCCGGGCGCATCACCAGCATGTTGGGCATGGCACGCAGCGAGGCGAGGATTTCCACTGGCTGGTGGGTGGGGCCGTTCTTGCCGACGCCGATCGAGTCGTGGCTGAACACGAACTTGACCGGCAGGCCCATCAGCGCCGCCATGCGCATGGCCGGGCGTTCGTAGTCGGAGAAGGCAAGATAGGTGACTGCAAGCGGGATGGCGCCGCCATGCGCGGCGATACCGTTGGCCATCGCACCCATCAGGTGCTCGCGCACGCCGCAGTGCACGTACGCGCCGCCGCGGTCCTCGGCGGTGAAGGCGGCAAGGCCGCGCTTGTGGGAGGTGGGGGCCTCCAGGTCGGCGCAGCCGACGATGCGCTCGGGCAGCACGCCCACCAGCAGGTCGTTGATCTCGGCCGAGGCGAAGATGCCGGGCTTGGGCTCGGTATCGGCAGCGGCCTTGCGACGGTAGTCGGTCAGTACCTCGCGCCAGCCGGTGGGCAGTTCGCCGGCCTGCACGCGCTCGAACTCGGCGCGCTCGGCAGCCGGCAGTGCGGCCAGGCGCGTCTGCCAGGCACTGTAGTCGGCAGCGCTGCGGCGGCCTGCGGCACGCCAGGCACCAAGGATGTCGGCCGGGATCTCGAACGGCGCGTGCGGCCAGCCCAGCAGCTCACGCGTGGCCTGTGCGTCCTCGGGGTACAGGCGCGCGCTGTGGCCGGCACGCTGGCCCTGCACGCGCGGGATGCCGCGGCCGATCACGGTGCGGCAGGCGATCAGCGAGGGGCGCGGATCCTGCCTGGCCAGCGTGATCGCGGCCGACACGGCATCGATGTCGTGGCCATCGACTTCGACCACGTGCCAGTCGGCGACGCGGAAGCGCGCCGCCACATCCTCGCTGATCGACAAGTCGGTGCTGCCATCGTCGGTAATCTTGTTGTCGTCCCAGAACAGGATCAGCTTGCCGAGCTTCAGATGGCCGGCGAGCGAGATCATCTCCTGACCGAGGCCTTCCTGAAGGCAACCGTCGCCAACGAAGGCCCAGGTGCAGTGGTCGACCAGGCCGGCGCCGAAGCGCGCATTCAGATAGGCCTCGGCTACCGCCATGCCGAAGGCGTTGGCGATGCCCTGGCCGAGCGGACCCGTGGTGACCTCGATGCCGCAGGCGGGCTCGAACTCAGGGTGACCGGCACAATGCGAGCCCAGCTCGCGGAAGGACTTGACCTGTTCGAGGCTGATCTTGTCGTAGCCGGTGAGGTGCAGCAGCGAGTACAACAGCATCGATCCATGGCCGTTCGACAGCACGAAGCGGTCACGGTCGGGCCAGGTGGGGTCGGCCGGGTTGAACTTGAGGTGACGGGTGAACAGCGCGGTGGCGATCTCCGCCATGCCCAGCGGCACGCCCTGGTGGCCCTCGGCGGCGTGGACGATGGTATCGAGCGACAGAAAGCGGATGGCGTTGGCGAGTTGGCGAGGTTCTACGGCATGCATGGCAAGGGTTCTCCCTTGCCTCCCCCTGTGAGGGGGGAGGCAATAGCGGGGTGGTTACGGGGGCGGGGTGGGCTGGCGGGGCGCGACGCCACGCGCGGGATCAGTACAGCGTGAAGGCGGGCACGAAGGAGATCAGTAACAACACCGTGATCGCGACCAGGTAGAAGGGCCACAGCTCGCGCACCACGGCCCCCACCTTCTGACGCGAGATGGCGGCAGAGATGAACAGCGTGGTCCCGACCGGCGGGGTGAACAGGCCGATGCTCAGGTTCACCGCCATCATGATGCCGAGCTGCACCAGGTCGAGACCGATCGCATTGCCGATGGCGACGAAGGTCGGCCCCAGAAGCAGGATCGCAGCCGGCAGATCGAGGAACATGCCTACCGTGACCATGATGAGGTTGAGCATCAGGATCACCATCCACGGCGACTTCAGCGTCTCGACGGTCCATTCGGCCACGGCGGTCGGCACCGCCTCGACGGTCAGCACGAACCCCACCAGGTTGGACGCCGCGATCACCAGCATCACCACGCCGGTCGTGACGGCGGTGTGCACCAGCGCGTCGTAGAGCCGCTTGAAGCTCAGGTCGCGATACACCAGGGCGCTCACCATCAGGCCGTAGAACACCGCCAGCACGCTCACCTCGGTGGGTGTGGCGATCCCGGCCCGCAGCAGGATGACGATGAAAGCCGGCATCGCCAGCGCCGGTGCGGCAGACACCGTGGCACGCAGCACGCCCTTCCAGGTCACCCCCTCGGCCAGGCGCTTGAAGCCGCGCAGGCGTCCCGAGAAGTAGCACACCAGCATGAAACCGCCGCACAGCATCAGCCCGGGAAGAATGCCGGCAAGAAAGAGCGCGGCGATCGACTGGTTGGACACGGCTGCATACAGGATGAGCGGAATCGAAGGCGGGATGAGGCCGGCGATGACCGACGACGACGCCGTGGCCGCCGCGGCGAAGGCCGGGGGATAGCCTTCGCGCTTCTGCCACGGGATGAGCATCGAACCCAGCGCCGAGGCTTCGGCCACGGCCGAGCCCGACACCCCGCCGAACACCGTCGAACCCACCACCGTCACCTGCCCCAGCCCGCCATGGAAGCGGCCGACCAGCTTGGTGGCGAAGTCGATCAGGCGCTTGCCCAGCGTGCCGCCCATCATCAGGTTGCCCGACAGCATGAAGAAGGGAATGGCCAGCAGCGGGAAGCTCTGCGTGGGCTGGAAGATCTTCACCACCGCGGCCACGCTCGGCATGCCGCCGGCAGTCACCGCAGCCAGGCCGGAGCTGATCACCAGCGCGTAACCGACCGGCAGGGCCAGCACCAGCAGCGCGCTGAATACAAGAAGCATCACGACAGTCATACGTCCTCCTCGATGTGGTGGGCGCGGACGGAGAACGGATCGTTCGCGATCAGCAGCCGGACCAAGGTGCTCAGCGCCGTGATGCCGAGGCCGACGAAGCCGACGATCATCGCCATGTAGGCCCAGCGGGCCGAGATACCGGTCACCGGGTACACCTCGCTGCCGGTGATCTCGATGACATCGAGGCCGACCCAGGCAAGATAGAAGAAGGCCGCGGCGACAAGCACCTGATGGCCGACCATCAGCATGCGGTTGGCACCGCGCCCGAGCCAGCCGTGGATGGCGGTGACGGCAATGTGCTGGCCACGCTGGGCGGCGAGCACGATGCCGCCCATGACCAGCCAGGGGAACAGGATGTTGGGCATCTCGGTCGGCCAGCCCATGCCCTGGTTGGTGAAGTAGCGGACGATCACTTCGGCCATCAGGGATACGAACATGACGACCAGAGCACTGATCGCGACCGCCACACCGGCGGCCACGATCGCAGCGTCCACCCACTTCACCACCCGGGCCGGGACACTGCTCGAGGTCGCGGCGGGGGAAGTGGCGTGGGTCGACATCTTTACTTACCCGCTTCCGAGACGATCAGCTTGACCAGGTCGGGGAACTGCGCCGCCCACTTGTCGTAGACCGGCTGGGTCTTGGCGACGAAGGGAGCCTGGTCGACCTCGTTGATCTGCACGCCGGCTGCGGCCAGCTTCTCGCGCAACTCGGTATCGGCCGCCAGCGACAGCTCGCGGTTCAGCTTGCCGGCCTCGACGGCAGCCTCCTTGATCGCCTGCTGGTCGGCCTTGGACAGCCCGGCCCAGATCATCCGGCTGGCCAGCACCGGCGTGGTCTCGTACTTGTGGCCGGTGAGCGAGATGTACTTCTGCACCTCATGGAGCTTGGACGCGTAGACGTTCATCAACGGGTTCTCCTGGCCGTCGAATACGCCCTGCTGCAGCGCGATGTACAGCTCGGAGAAGGCCAGCGGGCCGGGGTTGGCGCCGAGCGCCCTGAAGATGTCCAGGGTCATCGTGTCGGGCGGCGTACGCAGCTTGATGCCCTGCAGGTCGTCCGGCGTGGTGATCGGGCGCTTGTTGTTGCTGGTGTGGCGGATACCGTTATCCCACAACGCGAGCAGCACCAGGCCCTTGCCGTTGGCAGCCTCGTCGAGCTTGGCGCCGACCGGGCCATCGACCACGCGGTAGGCGTGGTTGAGGTCGCGGAACAGGAAGGGCAGTCCGATCAGGTTGAATTCCGGCACCACGCCCGCAGTGGCCCCCTGCGAATTGGCGCTGAAAGCCAGTGTACCCAGACGCATGTTGGTGATCGACTCGACGTCGTCGCCGAACTGCGCGCTGCCGCCCACCTCGACCTTCACCCGGCCGGCGGTCTTGGTCTCGACCAGCTCGGCGAACTTGAGCGCTGCTTCGGAGCGCGGGTTGCCCGGCGCCGCGCCATGCGCCATACGCAGCACCTGTTGCGCCCAGCTGGTGGAAGCGCCCATGGCCAGGGTGGCGACGAGTGCGATCAGGGTCTTCTTCATCATGGTGGTCTCCTTCTCTTGCCTTGTGTGGACCGGGCTGCCGCGGCGGCGCCCGGCTACTGCAGCGATGCGAAAGCGGGCCCGGCCGGCGCCGGGCCGGGGGGTCAGCCGTGGATCAGCATGCCGCCGTTCACGTCCAGGGTGATGCCGGTGCAGTACTTGGACAGGTCGCTCGCCAGGAAGACGATGCAACCGCCCACATCGCTGGGTTCGCCGATACGGCCCAGCGGGATGCCGTCGAGAATCGCCGCGCGCTTGTCCTCGGGGATCTTGCCCTTGTTGATGTCGGTGGCGATCAGGCCCGGAGTGATGCAGTTGACGCGGATGTTGTCGGCGCCGAACTCGCGCGCCATGGCCTTGGCCAGGCCGAGCACGCCCGCCTTAGCGGCCGAGTAGTGCGGGCCGCCGAGGATACCGCCACCGCGCTGTGCCGACACCGACGAAATGCACACGATCGAGCCGCTCTTCTGCGCCTGCATGGTCGGGATGACCGCCTGCGACATGAACAGCGTGCCGCGCAGACTGACGTCGAGCACGGCATCGTAGTCGGCCGAGGTGATGTCGAGCGTCTTGCGCGGCTGGGTGATGCCGGCGTTGTTTACCAGCACGTCGATACGACCCAGGCGCTTGACGATTTCGGCGGCGGCCGCATCGCAAGCCGCCTTGTCGGTGACGTTGGCCACCAGGCCGATGTGCTGCGGACCGAGTTCGGCTGCAGCCGCCGCCGGGTTGGCCTGCTCCAGGTCGAGCAGGGCGATGCGCGCACCTTGCGCGGCCAGCATGCGGGCAGTGGCGAAGCCCAGGCCGTTGAGGCCGGCACCGCCGGTGATGACGGCAACCTTGCCGTCAAGAAGAAGGGATTGGGACATGGACGGATCCTGTTCAGAGCGGCGCCCTTGAGGGCGCCCGGTTTCGAGGGAGGGAGCGAAGGGGGGAAGAAAGGAAGCGACCGTTCAGCCGATCCAGCGCTTGATCGTGGCCGACATCGCCTCGGTGGAGATACCGTAGCGGTCGTGCAGCGTGGGCAGCGCGCCAGCATCGAGGAAGGCGTCGGGCAGCGCGATCTGGCGGAACTGCGGCGTCACGCCTGCGGTCAGCAGCGCTGTCGCGACCGCCTCACCCAGGCCGCCGACCGAGGTATGGTTCTCGGCCACCACCACCAGGCGGCCGGAGCGGCCGGCCTCGCGCAGGATGGTCGCGGTGTCGAGCGGCTTGATCGTCGGCACGTGCAGCACGCCGACGTCGACCTTGTCCGCCTCCAGCGCCTTGGCGACTTCCAGCGCACGCATGGTCAGGATGCCGGACGAGATCACCAGCACATCCCTGCCGTCGCGCAGCAGCTTGGCCTTGCCGAGCTCGAAGCTGTAGTCGTACTCGTCGAGCACCAATGGCACATTGCCGCGCAGCAGGCGCATATAGACCGGGCCGTTGTGGGCAGCGATCTGGGGCACGGCCTGCTCGATGTCGAGGGCGTCGCAAGGGTCGATGATGGTCATGCCGGGAATGCCGCGCATCAGCGCGATGTCCTCGGTCGCCTGGTGGCTGGGGCCGTAGCCGGTGGTGAGGCCGGGCAGCGCGCAGCACATCTTGACGTTGAGGTTCTCCTCGGCGATCACCTGGTGCACGAAGTCGAAGGCGCGACGGGTGCCGAATACCGCGTACGTGGTGGCGAAGGGCACGAAGCCCTCCTTGGCCATGCCGCCCGCCGAGGCCATCAGCAGCTGCTCGGCCATGCCCATCTGGAAGAAGCGCTCGGGGCAGGCCTGGGCGAACAGGTGGAGGTCGGTGTACTTGGCGAGGTCGGCGGTAAGGCCGACGATGTCCCGGCGCTGCATGGCCAGTTCGACGAGGGCCTTGCCGAACGGGGCAGCCTTGACGCGCTGGCCCTCGGAGGCGATCGAGGCAATCATCGCCGAGGTTGTCAGGCGCGGCTTCTTGGCGGTGGTGGTACTCATCGTGCAGCTCCCTGGGCTTGGTCGAGGATGTCGATGGCCTGCTGCCATTCGGGCGGATCGACACGGATGAAGTGGTTCTTCTCGCGAGTCTCGAGGAAGGGCACCCCCTTGCCCATCAGGGTGTCGAAGAGGATCACCCGCGGCCTGGCTTCGGTCAGCCTGCGTGCGGTGTCGAAGGCAGCGATCACGGCAGCCAGGTCGTTGCCATCGACACGCTGCACATGCCAGCCGAAGGATGCCCACTTGTCGGCGAGGGGCTCGAAGCCCATCACCTTGGTCGAGGGGCCGTCGGCCTGTTGGTTGTTGATGTCGACCAGGCAGATCAGGTTGGAGAGGCCGTGATGGGCTGCACCCATCGCTGCTTCCCAGGTCGAACCCTCGTCGAGCTCGCCGTCCGACATCGAGTTGTAAACAAAAGCGGGATTGCCCTTCAGGCGCAGGCCCAGCGCCATGCCCACAGCGATCGGCAGCCCCTGGCCAAGAGAGCCACCCGACATCTCCATGCCCGGCGTGTAGGTCGCCATGCCCGACATCGGCAGCCGGCTGTCATCGCTGCCATAGGTCTCGAGCTCGTCCTCGGGGATGATCCTGGCCTCGATCAGCGCGGCGTAGAAGGCGATGGCGTAGTGACCATGCGACAGCAGGAAGCGATCACGGCCCTCCCACTCCGGGTCGTCGGCACGGAAGTTCATCGCATGGCAGTAGGCCGTCGCCAGCACGTCGGCGTAACCCAGCGCCTGGCCGACATAGCCCTGGCCCTGCACCTCGCCCATCCGCAACGCAAAGCGGCGGATGCGGTAGGCGCTTTCGGCGACCCGGGCGTAGTCCTCGGTAAGACTTGTTTGCACGCAGTTCTCCTTGACTTGAACCCGGCAACGCAGGGGCGCCAGGCAGATTCGTTTCGCTCGGCCAGAGACCCATCGCCCCGGCCCTGCCGGCAGCCAATGAAGGGCGTCCAGCGAGTGAGGGAAAGCTTATTCGCTTGATTTATCGGCCTCAAACGAATATTTATGGGCCTATAGATGAATTGATCTCATGTGAATGCCGCGATGCACAATCGAATTTCCCTCAAGGCCATTCAGGCATTCGAGGCCGCCGCGCGGCTGTCCTCCTTCGCGCTTGCAGCAGACGAACTCTTCGTCACGCCGTCTGCAATAAGCCATCAGGTCAAGCAGCTGGAAGAGCAGTTCGGCGTTCAGCTCTTTCATCGCGTACATCGGGCGGTGGTGCTAACGGACGCCGGGCGGCGCTATGCCGAAGAGGTGTCGGCAGCTTTCTCGCGCATTGAGTTGGCAACTCGCGAACTGGGACGGACGGAAAAGATCGACATCCTGACGGTGCACTCCACCCCCAGCTTTGCCACCCAGTGGCTGATGCCGCGGCTGGCTCGCTTCAGCTCGCTGAACCCGGACGTCGACGTGCGGCTCAACGCATCGACCGACGCGGTCGACCTCGTCTCGGGAGCGGTCGACATCGACATCCGCTACGGCATGCGCCGCCTGCAGCCGGCAGGCACCATGGTGCTGAGCTTCCCCGCCGAGACCATCGTGCCGCTGTGTGCGCCCGCGCTGCTCGAGGGCGAACACCCCATCCGCAGCCCCGAGGACCTCGCCCTCCACACGCTGATCCATAGCGAGGTCTGCCTGGTGAGCTGGCGCGACTGGATGCGCCAGCACCGCAAAGTCAAGCTCGACATCTCACGCGGCCTGCGCTTTGACCGCTCGTTCATGGCCATCAGCGCTGCAGTGGACGGTTTGGGCGTGTGCCTGGAGAGCCTGCTGCTGGTGCAACGCGAACTGGAAACCGGCCGCCTCGTCGCACCCTTTGGCCTGGCTGGCCCCAAGGTGCAGGGCTACACCTTCAACCTGCTCAAGTCGCGCGCCGAGCTGCCCAAGATCCGCAGCTTCCAGGAATGGCTCTTCGATGAATTGGACGCCCCACGGCGCTGAAGCCAGCCAACGCCTTTCGGGGCTGCAGCGGAGACGCGCGGGCGAGCGCGCCCCCGCCGGCTAAGGCATCAGACGTTCAGGGGTGCCGGACGCCTGCGCATCGCACCCAATCCGAGCACGCCAATCGCAAGGCATGCGAGCGTGCCGGGCTCGGGCACAGTCGAAACGCCAACCGCCCGCGCAACCAAGGTGAAGTCGAACCTGCTGGGGAAGAAGTCGCCCACGTAGTCCGTACCTGTCATCGACAAGGTCGTACCATTGAATGTACCGGCATAGCTGCCGAAGGCCCCCATCGACCAGCAGCCCCCGGTAGACGGAAACCATGTGCACGGATTCTCGTTGGCCACGAAATCCTCGCCCGAGAGCACGGCGAAGTAAGTCGGGAAGTCAAACCCGAGTGCAGACGCACCACCACTCTCGATCACCGGCGTCTCAAAGCGGATCTGCTGCCGCTCATAGCCGTCGGGCGGAAAGAGGGATGTGGTCACGAACACGGTCTCCTGCTGGAGCTTGAAGCTGCCGGAGAGCGCGAAGGTCTGCGGCGGCGGCAAGACACCGCAGTTGCCGTCCGGGTCGCAGAGCGGAAAGCCCCCCGGACTGTAAGTGACCGAACTCTGACTCGCGTCGATCTCGAGCACGAGGGCGTGCGCCAGGGTGGGCATCGCCCCGAGCGTGACCGTGGTGAGCACGGACGCAACGGCGACCCGTGCGGTGCTGGGCAGGAGGTTCATGTGTGCAAGGCCTCTCATGAAATTAGCATCGAATGACACCGAATCCACCCCCTCGGGTGAAGCACGGCGCGACGACACATAATGCAAATTTCATTCCCGGCGCATCTGCACGACACATGCCTTTGTATTAAATGAATTATGGATAAGCTGAAACCATAACCATGGCATGGGATGTAAATAAATCCGACACCCACCCCTCCAGCCGTTAAGGCCCCGGTGCCGCATGCCCGGCGCGCCGGACGGTCGCCAGCAGCAGTGCCGCCGCCACGAACAGGCCGCCGAAACTGCGGTTGAGCAGACGCTGCTGATGCGGCTCGCGCAGCAGGCGCAGCACGCGCGCGGCGAGGCCGGTATAGCCTGCCATGACGACCAGGTCGACCGTGATCATGGTGGCTGCGAGGATCAGGTATTGCGCCAGCAGCGGACGCGCCGGGTCGAGGAACTGCGGCAACACCGCGAGGATGAACACGATCGCCTTCGGATTGCTGGCATTGACGATGAAGCCTCTCATCACCAGCGGCCATGGCCGCCCATGAGCGGCATCGCCCGACTCGACCGCCACCGCCGCGGGCGGTGCCACCCACTGCTTCCAGCCCAGGTACACCAGATAGGCGACGCCGAACCACTTGATGACCGAGAAGGCAAGCTCGGACGCAGCCAGCACCGCCCCCAAGCCAGTGGCGACAATGCCGATCTGGAGCACCAGCGCAAGCTGCAGCCCAAGGGCATTCCAGTAACCGCGGCGGAAGCCGTAGTTCAGGCCGGAAGACATTGACGCCACGGCGCCCGCGCCAGGGCTGAGGCTGATGACCCAGCAGGCAACGAGGAAGGAGATCCAGGTATCGAGCAGCATCGGGAAGGTATCCAGGCAGTTGCAGCGCACACAAGCCGCCATGTTAATCCGCCTCTGCGCCGATGCATGGCCCTGTGTGCGTTACAGGCAGATGAATCGCCACAGCCATGCGGCAACCAGGCCACGGCGCATGCGCCTGCCTGCCCCGGCGCCCACCGCAAGCCCCACAATGGCGCCTCGTGGAGAAAACGATGGAAACAGACTGGACAGAGGAGTTCTCCCGCTGCGCGGACCTGATCGCGCAGGCAGACGGCCTGCTGATCACCGCTGGCGCGGGGCTGGGGGTCGACTCAGGCCTACCGGATTTTCGCGGCAGCGGCGGATTGTGGCGCGCCTACCCGGCGCTTGGCCGCGCTCGCCTGCAGTTCGCCGAGATCGCAAACCCGGCCGCCTTCCGCACCCACCCACGGCTGGCCTGGGGCTTCTACGGCCACCGCTTGCGGCTATACCGACAAACCACACCGGGGCCCGCCTTCGGCATCCTGAAGTCGATCGCAAGCCAACTGCCTGCTGGCGCCCGCATCTTCACCAGCAACGTCGACGGCCACTTCCAGAAGGCGGGTTTCGACCCACGGCACATCGTCGAGTGCCACGGCTCGATTCATCACCTGCAATGCATGACAGGCTGCCGGGGCAAGGTGTGGCCGGCCGACGACTTCGAGCCCGAGGTTGACGAGGCAGCCTGCCTGCTCCTCAACGCGGCTCCCGTCTGCCCCTGGTGCAAGGGCCTTGCGCGACCGAACATCCTGATGTTCGGCGACGCCGACTGGATCGACACCCGGACGCAGCACCAATACGCTCGCTACGCCAGCTGGCGCAGCTCACTCGACCGGCTGCTGGTGATCGAGATCGGCGCAGGCACGGCCGTGCCATCCGTACGCCTGTTCGGCGAACAACAGGGAACACCCCTCATCCGCATCAACCCCGACGATGCTTCGACCGCCGCCGACCGCGGCGTATCCCTGCCGATGAGCGGGATCGCCGCCCTGCGCGGAATCGAGGCCGCGCTGCGGACGCGGGGTTTCCTGGCGGACTGACCGCAACGCACCAGCCCCCCGCCACAGCGTCACCGCGCCATCCGAGTGCCGAAGACCCGCACCGCGCGGCGTGTCAGAACACCTTGGATTTCTTGAACAACGGCACGAGCTGCATGTCGGATTTCATCACATGGTCCACCAACCAGTGGCGCAGGAAGTTGGTGAGCTCCTGGCTTCGGTCGCGCAGTCCTTCCGGACCGACGGCTGGATCGTCGAGCAAAACCTCGATGCTGTTGACCAGCACATCAAGCTCGCGCAGCAGTTGGCGATGCGCCTGCCTGTGCTCGTCGAACTGGATGTAGCCCCAGGCGATCTGGATGCGCTCCTCGCGCTCGAAGTGCCCCGCCGCATACCGCCTGAGCTCCTCGAGCGCCATCTCGATATGCGGCCGGTTCTCTGGAAAGCGCAATACGAGCTCGACGGTGTTGATCAGCAGGATCAGATAACGATGGTCGGCGTCGATCTCGTCGTGGCCGATGGCCATTTGTGGACGCCAGAAGATGGGCATGATGCGTTGCCTTTGGATCACATGAAGGAGCGCAGCAGCGGATGCAGGGATCCGAGTGCAGGGGCCGCATGATGACAGCCTCGCGCCCAACCCGAAAGCGGCGAACAGGCAGCGCCCCCGCGGCTCGTGGCCCCCGCCCCCTCAACCACGGCGAAACACAAGGCTGAAATTGTTGGCTGGCATGTCGACCACCTCGGCCAACCGAAACCCGCAGCGCAGGGCCTCGGACTCAACCGCCTCGAGGTCGCGCACGGCAAAGCGTGGATCGACGCTGCGCAGCCATCCGTCGAAGTCGGCGTTGCTCGGCGCGGTGTGGGCGCCGCCGCGGCGATAGGGACCATAGCAGTACACGACCCCGCCCGCAGGCAAGACCGCGGCAGCCGCGGCAAACAATGCGGGCGTGCTTTCCCAGGGCGAGTAATGCAGGACGTTGATCGCCACGACGGCGTCCGCGGCGTCGACTGGCCAGGGCATGGTGGCCAGGTCGAAGCACAGGGGTGGCAACAGGTTGGCCAGCGCACTGTGGCCTCGCCAGTCCGCGATCGACGCCAGGGCTGCAGGATCGGCCTCGCTCGGCTGCCAGCGCAGCGCGGGCAGATGGCGGGCGAAATGCACGGCGTGCTCGCCCGTGCCGCTGCCGAGTTCGAGCACCAGCCCCTCGGCCGGCAACACGCGTTGCAGCACGGCGAGGATGGGGTTGGCGTTGCGGGCGACTGAGGGTGAATACTGACGGCGGTCGAAGGTCGGCATGGGGCGCGGCGGGTCATGATGAGGGGAGCGCCGATTATCGCCCGCCGGGCACCTGCTGACAGATTCACTGACGCTGGCGCCAAGGCGGGGATAATGACGCACTTGCCTCCACTGTCCAGCTCCGCCATGACCACCCCCACCAGACCCCTCGCCGGCCTCAAGGTCGTCGAACTCGGCTCCCTCATCGCCGGCCCCTTCGCCGCCCGCATCATGGGAGAGTTCGGCGCCGAGGTGATCAAGATCGAATCGCCCGACGGTGGCGACCCGCTGCGCAAATGGCGCAAGCTCTACGAGGGCACCTCGCTGTGGTGGTACCTGCAGTCGCGCAACAAGAAGTCGGTGACCGCCAACCTCAAGCACCCGGACGGGCTCGAAGTGGTGCGCCGACTGGTGGCCGAGGCCGACATCGTGGTCGAGAACTTCCGCCCTGGCGTACTCGAGAAGCTGGGCCTGGGCTGGGAGACGCTCTCGGCACTCAACCCCGGGCTGGTCATGCTGCGCCTGTCGGGCTTCGGCCAGAGCGGGCCGATGGCTCAGCAGCCGGGCTTCGGCGCGATCGGCGAGTCGATGGGCGGGCTGCGCTACGTCACCGGCTTCCCCGACCGCCCCCCGGTGAAGACGGGGATCTCGATCGGCGATTCGATCGCCGCGCTGTGGGGCGTGATCGGCACGCTGATGGCGCTGCGCCACAAGGAGATGAATGGTGGCAAGGGCCAGGTGGTGGACGTGGCGCTCTACGAGGCCGTGTTCGCGATGATGGAATCGCTGGTGCCCGAGTTCGACGTGTTCGGCTTCGTGCGCGAGCGCACCGGTAACATCATGCCGGGCATCACTCCGTCCAACACCCACACCACGCGCGACGGCCGCCACATCACCATCGGCGCCAATGGCGACGCCATCTTCCGCCGTCTGATGCTGGCCATGGGCCGCAGCGACCTCGCCGACGACCCAACGCTTGCCGACAACGCCGGGCGCGACGCCCGCCGCGACGAGCTCTATGCGCTCATCGACGCCTGGGTGGCAGGCCACGACGAAGCCGACGCCCTCGCCGCCCTGGCCGCGGCCGAGGTGCCTGCTTCGCGCATCTTCTCGGTGACCGACATGTTCGCCGATCCGCAATTCCTCGCCCGCGAGATGCTGCAGAGCGTCAAGCTGCCCGACGGCCGCGACTGCCGCATGCCCGGCGTGGTGCCCAAGCTGTCGGCGACACCCGGTCGCTGCGAATGGGTCGGCCCTGCCCTCGGCGAGCACACCGACGCCGTGCTGCAGACCATCGGTTACGATGCGGCTGCGATCGCTGCGCTGCGGCGCGACGGCGCGATCTGAACGGCACCCGGAGTGCTGCACCACCGGGCCTCACTACAACCAAGGAGTATCGATGCAATACGCGAACATCCTGTTCTCGGTCGAGCAAGGCGTCGCCCGCCTGACACTCAACCGCCCCGACAAGCTCAACAGCTTCACCGGCGACATGCATGCCGAACTGCGTGACGCACTGGACCGCGTGCACGCCGACCATGCCGCGCGCGTGCTGGTGCTGAGCGGCGCCGGGCGGGCCTTCTGCGCCGGCCAGGACCTCGCCGACCCCGACATGGCCACGCAGCCCGACGGCCGCCTACCCGACATCGGCGACGTCGTCGACAAGAACTACAAGCCGCTGGTGCTGCGCCTGCAGAACCTGC
>NZ_JARQZE010000009.1:0-142105 GCF_029588855.1 Thauera mechernichensis
CGGATTGCGAAAGACCCGTTTCATCGGCCAGGCGAAGACCCAGATGGCGGCCTTCATTTCCGGTGCTGCATACAACCTGCTCCGAATCGCGAAATTGAGCGTTTCGGAGGTGAAGGCATGAGCACAGCAGCGCAAATGAACCTTCGTGGTCGCCTTTGCGGCCACGAAGACAACTCGAACGCGGTGCGAAGGCGATTCCGGAAAACGATGTCACGATGAAATTCGACCTGAACCTCAGTGCTGGCGCGGTACCGCCGGCTTTTGCATCACGCTGCTAGGGTGACAGACAACATCCGATAGGCCATACCTGACCTGTGAGTTCCTTAATGTACGGGGGCTTCACTCGAGGAATGGGCAACCACGTTGCTGCAATAAACTAAGCTGACTCTTGAAAGGTAAAAACATGCCGACCTATGTCGAGTTGATGGCGCAGATCGAAGCGCTGCAGAAACAGGCCGAGGAAGTACGCCAGGCGGAGCTAGCGGGCGTAATTGCCGAGATCCGGCAGAAGATTCAGGACTACGACCTGACAGCGGCCGACCTGGGTTTTGCGAGCGTCCCACCGGTGAAAACCGGGTCCGTTGGCACCAGCGACAAGCGTGCGGCGGTCAAGCCGAAGTACCGCGATCCGTCATCGGGCAAGACTTGGACCGGGCGCGGGGTGATGCCCAAGTGGATGAAGACGGCCGTGGAGGTCGGGCGCAGCCGTGAAGAATTTCTGATCCAAAGCGAATGAGAGCTCAAGAGTTACGAGACGCATCGACACGCACCCTCATCGGGAACACAAGGATTTTAGAAAAGTGCTGAGAGCTGCACGACCGCTTCACGGATTCCAGGCCTACACAAGCACCCTGACTCGACTCGCTGATGTCCTCTGCATGGTCGGAGCGGGTTGGATCGCATATTGGCTGCGCTTTGGAAGGGCAGAGATCGAGTCTCCTGGTTACACGAGCGCACTGATCGTCGGCGGCCTGCTTGTCCTCGTCATTCACCCGGTTTTCGGCATCTATAAGTCTTGGCGTGGGCGACTACGCCTTGGGCTTGTCGCAAAGCTGGTTGCGGCGTACATGATGGTGGGTGCAGCAATCACGGCATTGCTGTTCTTCACGAAGTTGGGGGCCAGCTTTTCACGCCTCTGGCTGATGTACTGGATTGGCGGCGCAGCGGTGGCATCGATCACCATTCGCTTGCTCGCCTATCCGCTGCTCAACCGTATTCGCAGACAAGGCCGAAATCGGCGGCACGTGTTGCTGGTGGGGGATGCCCACTCCTGCGCAACGGCAATTAGCCACCTTAGAAAAGAGCAGACGGCCGGCTTCGACCCCGGTCGGGTGATCATTGTTGGAGACGATCCTGGGCAGGAACTGGAAGGGATCGCCTATGAGCCGTATGCACACGAAGAACCGATCGATCATGACGAAGATGAGGTCTGGATCTGCCTGCCGCTGTCCCAGGGTGAGACGGTAAAGGAGATCCAGGCGACGCTAAGCCTGTCGACCGCGAACGTGCGCTACATG
Organism: Thauera mechernichensis; assembly: GCF_029588855.1. NCBI lineage: Bacteria > Pseudomonadati > Pseudomonadota > Betaproteobacteria > Rhodocyclales > Zoogloeaceae > Thauera > Thauera mechernichensis. The sequence goes on from NZ_JARQZE010000009.1 coordinate 1,518, forward strand.
CCGGACATGCGGGACTTCCGCCTGATCAACCATGCGGTTTCGGATGTGGCGGGTCTGTATCTGCTCGACTTGAGCTGCACGCCGATGACGGGAATCAATGCCTTCATCAAGGCCGTAGAAGACCGCGTGATCGCCGCACTGATCCTGGTCTTGATCAGTCCGATCATGATTTTCGTCGCCGTCGGTGTGCGACTGAGCTCGCCTGGGCCCATCTTCTACCGGCAAGAGCGAGTGAGCTGGAACGGCAGGCCGTTCATGATGCTGAAGTTCCGCTCGATGCCGGTGGATGTCGAGAAGAACGGAGTGCAATGGGGCGGCGCCGGCGGTGCCAAGAAGGCAACGCCCTTCGGCGCCTTCATCCGGCGGACAAGCCTGGACGAGCTGCCGCAGTTCATCAACGTGCTCAAGGGCGACATGTCCATCGTCGGCCCGCGTCCGGAGCGTACGGTGTTCGTGGATCAGTTCAAACACGAGATTCCGGGCTACATGCAGAAGCACATGGTCAAGGCCGGCATCACTGGCTGGGCCCAGATCAACGGCTGGCGCGGCGACACAGACCTTCAGCAGCGTATCGAGTGCGACCTCTGGTACATCGAGAACTGGTCGCTGTGGCTGGACCTGAAAATCATCTTCCTGACGGTGTTCAAGGGGTTCGTGAATCCGAACGCCTACTGAGGATGTAAGCCTTGCGTGAGCGTTTGGAGCTGATCGAAGTGGCCAACGCCTGGCAGGCGGTGCGCAAAAGACTTGCTCGGCAGCACCGGTAGCGTAATCCCCAAGTTCGCCGAGCAGATCGCCCGCCGGGGTTCGACACTTCACCCCGATTTCTCTACCACATCTCGTTGGCTCTCGATCTTGCGGTATATTGATCCGGCACTTCGAGTAGGAGCCCAGCCATGGTATCCGCCATCAAACGCAAAACCTCCCTGACGCTTGACGCCGAGGTCCTTGACTCCGCCAGGGCACTGGAGATTAACGTATCGGCCGTGGCCGAAGCGGCGCTCAAGAGGGCGGTGGCCGAAGCCCGCCGCAAGCAGTGGCTGAATGACAATGCAGACAACTTTGCTGCACAAGCTGCCTGGCACGAACGCAACGGGCACACTCTGGCCGAGATCATGTGTGCTCCAGGGAGCGCTTCGTGGAACGCCTGAACCGCTACAGCGTGGCGGAATACAAGGGCGTGGCGATGGTCGTGGTCGAAAGCGACCTTTTGCCGCCCGACCCCGCGGTGGTGGTCATTCCGTTGCTGCCCGACTACCCGGCCGTCAATGGCTTGAACCCCGAAATTCTTTTTGACGGCAAGCGGTTGATTCTTGCCACCCGCCTCATCGCGGCAGTGCGACGAGCCAATGTGCGTTACGTCGGGAGCGTGGCAGATCAGGGTGACAGCATCAATCGAGCGGTCGACATTCTGATGTCAGGTGTTTAGTGGCGGATGCGCACGAAATCGGAGTCAGACCCGAATGGCACTAAGTTAAGCCATCGTAGCACGTTTGGCGTAACATGCCATTGGCGTATCGTGAGATAATCTGGCATGACAAATGCCACGCTCTTTCTGCCCGGTTTCCACCTTGCCACCCTGCGTCGGAGACCGCGTTCGGCGGCCCGGCGACTGGCCGAAGAGAAGGCCCGGATTCGTCAGCACTCGATCAGCGAGCTCGGTGATTGTTTCGGGCATTTCATACCGACAAAGACGCTGGAGAACGGGCCGGATGGCGCCTTCAGCCGGCGCCGACTGTTCAGCAAGGAGAACACGTTCTGGGCTTTTTTCTCGCAAGTTCTCGACGCTGACGGCGGTTGCCAGGAAGTGGTTCGCAAGGTTCAAGCCCTTGCCGCGACGCGATCAATGCCGGTGCCGTCGGCATCGACGTCGGCGTATTGCCAGGCACGCAGAAAACTTGATCCGGTTGAACTGGAAAAGATCCTGGCGCACACCGCCGACGAGTTGCAGCAGCAAGGCCGAAGCCGTTGGTGGAAAGATCGTCGTGTAGTCGTGGTCGACGGCACGGGTGTCAGCATGCCTGATACACACGCCAACCAACAAGACTGGCCTCAACCAAACAGCCAGAAACCCGGCTGCGGCTTCCCACAGGCACGAATTTGCGCCTGCTTCTGCCTGCAAACGGGCGCCTTGCTGAGTTACCGCATGGGCCACCATAAGAGCGCCGAATTGCCCTTGTTGCGACAGCAATGGGACAGTTTCAGCAGCGGCGACATCTTTCTCGGCGACAAGGGATTTTGCAGCTATTACGACGTCTGGCAGTTCAACAAGCGCGGCGTTGATTCGGTGATCACGTTGGCGCGACGCACCCCTGTTGTCGCCGCGTCGGCCGTTGCGGTGCTGGGGCCGGATGACTTGCTGATTCAATGGCCGAAACCGGTGTGGAACAAGGCCCTGAGCTACAGCAAGGAGGAATGGCAGGCGTTGCCCGAACACCTGGATCTTCGTCAAATCAAGGTCACCATCGACGTTCCCGGGATGCGGTCAAAAAGCTACTACCTTATTACCACCCTGACGGATTCGACCCGTTATGGTGCGGCTGAACTGGCCGATCTCTACCGCCAGCGCTGGGATGTGGAACTGTTCTTCCGCGACATCAAGACGACCATGGGCATGGATGTGCTGCGATGCCGAACCCCCGCCTTGGTAAAGAAAGAAGTCCTGATGTACTTCATTGCCTATAACGCTGTGCGTCGGCTGATCGTCGACGCAGCCAACGCCGTCGAAAGCCCGCCGTGCCGAATCAGTTTCAAAGCCAGCATCCAAGCCTTGCGGCAGTGGGAGCCGCAACTCCATCAACGTGCTACCGACGCCAGCGAACGGCGGCGGTTGCTCGAGTCGCTCCGCACGGCCATCGGCGCTCGTCAGGTCACCGCCCGACCTGGGCGGCGGGAGCCTCGATGTTTGAAACGACGTCCGAAACCCTTCGCACTCTTGACAGCCCCTCGCCATCAAATGATTGAAGTACCCCATCGCGGCCGATACCGTGCAAATGTGGCTTAACTTAGTGCCATTCGAGTCAGACCCCGGTTTCGCACCGCAGGTGGGCGACCGACTGAATGCGGCGAATCCTGGGAGGGGCTGAGTTCAGGTGCTGAACCTGCTCACAGCTCAACGTCCTCATACAAGCCATCAAGCCCCAGCTCAACCCCCACGCTTTCCAGCCGGATGACATCACCCTCGCCCGCCGGGTGCAGGACCCACAGCCCTTCGCTGTTCTTGCGGAAAAGGTCGGCGTGCTTGCGGTCCTGCTCGATGAGCAGGTATTCCTCCAGGCTGTCGATCTGCTGGTAGAGCTCGAACTTGCGGCCGCGGTCGAAGGCGGCGGTGGAGTCGGAGAGGACCTCGATGATCAGGGACGGATGCTGCTTGGCAAGGCTGGCCTCGGGCTGGCGGTCGCGCGCATCACAGGTGACGAAGACGTCGGGGTAGAAGACCGCGTCGGCGCGGTCGATACGCAGCTTCATTCCGGACACGAAGGCGCGACAGGGCGTGCCAGACAGGGCCACGCGCAACCCAGCGTAGGCATTGCCCAGGATCGTGTAATGCGCATCCGTACCACCGGACATGGCGAACACCTCTCCGGCGAGGTATTCGTGGCGTTCGGGCTGATCCTCTTCCCACGCCATATAGGCGTTGACGTCGAATTCTGGTGCTGTCCTGGGCAGGGCCATGGCGCGTACTCCTTGTGTCGGCTGAGGATAGCCGGTCGATGCCAGGGGCTCAAGCTGCGGGGCGGCTGCGCGGAGACTATTCCGACCAAACCCGCACCCCCTTTCACAGCTCAGGCCGGCCCTTGCTCCTCCCCGATCGCCTGCAGCCGCGCATACACCCCACCCCGCGCCACCAGTTCCGCGTGCGTCCCCCGCTCCACGATGCGCCCGGCCTCCATCACCAGGATCTGGTCCGCCTTCTCGATCGTCGATAGGCGGTGGGCGATGACGATGGTCGTGCGCCCTTCCATCAGGCGCTCGATCGCTGCCTGGATCAGGCGCTCGGACTCGGTGTCGAGCGCGGAGGTCGCCTCGTCGAGGATCAGGATCGGCGCGTTCTTCAACAAGGCGCGCGCAATCGCCAGGCGCTGGCGCTGGCCGCCCGAGAGCAGCACGCCGTTCTCGCCGATCTCGGTGTCGAAGCCCTGGGGCAGGCGGTCGATGAACTCGCGCGCGTTGGCAGCCTCGGCGGCGGCGACGATCTCTTCGCGGCTGGCACCGGCGAGCTCGCCGTAGGCGATGTTCTCGGCCACGGTACCGTTGAACAGCGTGACCTGCTGGGTGACGAGCGCGATGTGGTGGCGCAGGTTGGCGAGCGTGTAGTCCTCCACTGCCACGCCGTCGACCAGCAGCCGGCCTTCGTCGTGCTGGTAGAAGCGCGGGATGAGGTTGGCGAGGGTGGACTTGCCACTGCCCGACTTGCCCACCAGGGCGATCATCTGCCCCGGCTCGGCCTTGAAGTCGATGCCTTGCAATGCACGCCCTTCCGCACCGGGATAGGTGAAGCCCAGGCCCTGGGCCTCGACGCGACCGCTGATGTGTTCGCGCTCGACGCTGCCGCCATCGGGCTCCGGCGCTTCGTCGAGTTGCTCGAAGATGCTGTCGGCTGCGGCCACGCCGCGCTGGATCTTGGAGCTGACCTCGCCCAGTTGGCGGATGGCGCGCGGCAACAGGCCGGCGGCTGTCATGAAGGCGACGACGTCGCCCGCGGTGGCGTCGCCCCGCACCTTCAGCACCATGAACAGCAGAACGCCCATGGCGGTATAGATGATGAGGTTCATCAGCGCCGAGAAAACCTCCTCGGTGCGCACCATCTTGAGCTGGCGCTTGGTGTTGTCCAGGCTGGCATGCACGAAGCGACCGCGCTCGTAATCCGCGCCGCCGAAGCTGCGTACCACGCGGTAGCCCTGGATGGTTTCGGAGGCCACATGGGTGACCTCGCCCATGGCGGTCTGGATGTTCTTGGACAGGCGGCGGAACTTGCGGCTGGCGTTCGATACCAGCCAGCCGATGATAGGCAGCACCACGAGCAAGGTCAGGGTGAGCTGCCAGTTCATCCACAGCAGGTAGCCCAGCAGCGCGATGACGGTGAGGCCCTCGCGGAACAGCGTCTTCACCGCGTCGGTCGCGGCACCGGTGACCATCGTGACGTTGTAGGTGAGCTTGGAGACCAGGTGGCCGGAGTTCTGCGCGTCGTAGAAGCGGTTGGGCAGCACCAGGAAGCTCTCGAAGAGCTGGGTGCGCAGGTCGTGCACCAGCCCGAGCGACACCTTGGAGATGGCGTAGTTGCCCAGGAAGGTACCCACCCCTTGCCAGAGCGCGATCAGCATCACCATGACCGGGATCGCGTACACGATGTCGAGCGCATCAAGCCAGCCGATGCCGGTGGTGGCCGGGGCATCGGGCGTGGCCAGCCCATCGACGAAGAACTTGAACACCGCTGCCAGGCCCGCCTTGCCGCCGCCGGCGATGGCGAAGCCAAGGATGCTGAGCAGGAAGTAGCCGAGGTAGGGCTTGGTATAGCCAAGCAGGCGAGTGTAGATCGTGAGGCTGCTCGCAGGCGCGGATGCGGGCAACGCCTCGGGCGCGGGCGTGGGCTCGGTACTGGAAGGGGCTGGGCTCATGGCGGCCAATGATATGCCAAGCCGACGCGGTGCTCGTGGCGTCAGCGCGACAGGCCCTGCAACAGCCAGGCCACCGCACGCAGGCGCTGACCGTCGCGGCCGAAGCGGCGCCCACGCGGCAGATGGCGCAGCCAGGCCAGACGGCCCGCCGTGCGCAGTACCTGGGCGCGGATATCGGCATCTACCGCGGCGAGGGCAGCGCGCACTCTGGGGGCGGCGGCCTCGAGCAGTTCGCGCTGGTCGAGGATGAGCGCGGTCGAGTGCAGGTAGCACAGCCAGTCACGCGCCTGGCACTGGGCGAGCCCGAGCGCACGGCCGGGGTCGTCCTCGAAATCGATGAAGGCGATGCGGCCGTTAGCGGCGCGCACCATGTTGCGGGCAAAGCCCTGGCTCAGGTAGCCGCCGCGGCGATGGAGGTCGGCCAGCGCGGCGAGGCCCTCGTCGAACAGGGCGAGGCAGGCGGATACGTCCTTGGCGGTGGCCATTTCCTGTTGCAGGCTCAGACCCGGCTCGCCCGTGCTGCCCAGGTCCTTGAGCATCAGGCCGGTATCACTCCAGGCCAGCACCTCAGGCACGAACACGCCCTGCGCAGCCAGGGTCTGCAGGCGGCGCACCTCGGTATTGATGGCGTCGGCACCGCCAAAGTTGGGTACCGGGCTGAGCACCCCGAGACCGAGCGCGCGCGACAGGAAGCCCATCAGCATGTAGCGCCAGCGCGGGTTGCGAGGGCCCGCCTTTTTCACCCACACGCGCTCGCCGCCAAAGTCGTGGGCGCCAACGTTATGCATCTGGCGCGCCAGCGCCTCGGCCAGGAAGCGCTCGGCAGCGGTGTCCGCCGCCATCAGTGCGCTTCGTCCCAGTTGTCGCCCGCCCCCACCTCGACCAGCAACGGTACCTTGAGCTCGGCGACACCGCCCATCAGCTTCGGCAGTTCGGCGCGAATCGTGTCGAGCTCGGGTTTCGGCACTTCCAGCACCAGTTCGTCGTGCACCTGCAGCACCAGCCTGGACTTCAGCCCCGACGCGGCCAGCCAGGCGTCGGTGGCGATCATCGCCTTCTTGATCAGGTCGGCGGCCGTGCCCTGCATCGGCGCGTTGATCGCCGCACGCTCCGCGCCGGCGCGGCGGCCGGCCTGGCTGGCGCGGATGTCGGGCAGGTACAGCCGGCGGCCGAACACGGTCTCGACATAGCCTTGCTCGCGCGCCTCGGCGCGGGTGCGGTCCATGTAGGCCGCGACGCCGGGGTAGCGCGCGAAGTAGCGGTCGATCCAGCTCTGCGCAGCGGCGCGCTCGATGCCCAGGTTCTTGGCCAGGCCGTGCGCGCTCATGCCGTAGATGAGGCCGAAGTTGATCACCTTGGCGTAGCGGCGCTGCTCGCTGGTCACCTCGGCCGGCGCCACGCCGAAAACCTCGCCAGCGGTGGCGCGGTGCACGTCTTCGCCTTGGGCGAACGCTTCGAGCAGGCGGGCGTCGTCCGACAGGTGGGCCATGATGCGCAGTTCGATCTGCGAGTAGTCGGCCGACACGATGAGGTGCTCACGCGGCGCGATGAAGGCAGCGCGGATGCGGCGGCCCTCCGGCGTGCGGATCGGGATGTTCTGCAGGTTGGGCTCGGAGCTCGACAGCCGGCCGGTGACGGCGGTGGCCTGCGAGAAGCTGGTGTGCACCCGACCGGTCTTGGGGTTGACCATGCGCGGCAGCTTGTCGGCGTAGGTGCTCTTCAGCTTGGCCAGGCTACGGTGCTCGAGCAGCAGCTTGGGCAGGGGATAGTCCTCGGCGAGCTTCTCCAGCACCTCCTCGTCGGTGGAGGGCTGGCCGGTGGCGGTCTTCTTGACCACCGGCAGGCCGAGCTTGCCGAACAGGATCTCGCCCAGCTGCTTCGGCGAGCCGAGGTTGAAGGGCTGGCCGGCGAGGTCGTGGGCTTCGCGCTCCAGATCGTGCAGGCGGCGGCCGAGTTCCTCGGAATGCTGGCTGAGCAGGAAGGGGTCGATCAGCACCCCGGTGCGCTCCATGCGCTGCAGCACGCCGAGCACCGGCATCTCGATGTCGCGGTAGAGGGCGTCGAGCGCCGCCGTCCCTTGCAGCTGCGGGTGCAGGTGCCGGTGCAGGCGCAGGGTGACGTCGGCATCTTCGGCGGCGTATTCGGTGGCGCGGTCGATGGCGACCTCGTCGAAGCCGATCTGCTTGGCGCCCTTACCGCAGACCTCGGTGTAGGGAATGGTGGCCAGGCCGAGGTGGCGCTTGGCGAGCGAATCCATGTCGTGCGGCTTGTCGCTCTCCAGCACGTAGGATTCGAGCAGGGTGTCGTGGGCGATGCCGCGCAGCGCGATGCCGTGGTTGGCGAGCACGTGGGCGTCATACTTGAGGTTCTGGCCGAGCTTGGCGTGCTGGTCGGACTCCAGCCAGGGACGAAGCTTGTCCAGCACCTCGTTCAAGGGCAGCTGCGCTGGCGCGTCCGATGCACGGTGCGCCAGCGGCAGGTAGGCCGCCTCGCCCGGCTCGACCGCGAAGGACATGCCGACCAACTGCGCCGCCATCGGGTTGAGGCAGGTGGTTTCGGTGTCGAATGCGGTGAGCGCGGCGGCGGAGATCTTCGCCAGCCAGGCATCAAAGCCCGGCCAGTCGAGGATGGTCACATAGCCGCTGCGGTGGGCGCCTGCAACGCCCCCCGTAGGAGCGGCGCCAGCCGCGAGCTGTTCTTCACCCTCTCCATCGCCGAAAAGGCTCGCGGCTGGCGCCGCTCCTACGGAAAACCCTTGCGGGTGCGAGGAGCGTGGGAGCGGCGCGAGCCGCGAGGGGTCGAAGGCGACATCGCCTGGGGCCTGCCCCCTGCTTCCCTGACCATCGAAGCGACGCGCCTCGGTCGCGGCCTTGGAGGCGGCGACGCTCGCTGCGCCGGCGTCCAGATCCTTGAGCCAGCCGCGGAACTCGAAGCGCTCGTACAGCGCGCGCAGCGCCACCTTGTCGTCCGCGCGCGCGGGCAGTTCATCGAGCGTCACCGGCAGCTCGACGTCGGTCGCCACCGTCACCAGCTTCTTGCCCAGCGGCAGGAAGTCCAGGTGTCGGCGCAGGTTCTCGCCCACCTTGCCGCCCACCTTGTCGGCGTTGGCGACCAGGTTGTCGAGGGTGCCGTACTCGGTCAGCCATTTCACCGCCGTCTTGGGGCCGCACTTCTCCACGCCCGGCACGTTGTCCACCGTGTCGCCGACCAGCGCGAGATAGTCGACGATGCGCTCGGGCGGCACGCCGAACTTGGCCTCCACGCCCGCGGAGTCAAGCACCTCCTCGCTCATCGTGTTGACCCACTGCACCCCGGGGCGCACGAGCTGGGTGAGGTCCTTGTCGCCGGTCGAGATCACCACCTCCCAACCGCGCTCGAGCGCCTGGCGGGTAAGCGTGCCAATGACGTCGTCGGCCTCCACGCCTTCCACCGCCAGCAGCGGCCAGCCTTCGGCCTGCACCGCCTCGTGCAGCGGCACGATCTGCGCGCGCAGGTCGTCGGGCATGGGCGGGCGGTGCGACTTGTACTCGGGATACCAGTCGTCGCGGAAGGTCTTGCCCTTGGCATCGAACACGCAGGCGCGAAATTCTGCCTTGTAGTCGCTCTCCAGCCGCCTTAGCATCGACAGCACACCCCGGATCGCCCCCGTAGGCTCGCCCTGCGAATTGCGCAGGTCAGGCAAGGCATGGAAAGCGCGGTAGAGATAGCTGGAGCCATCGACGAGCAGCAGGGTGGGCATCTTCTGGAAAATCCTTGTCCTTGTTGGGGTCAGGTCTTGCATTTGCTCATCCGCGCTTCACCGGAACGAGCAAATGCAAGACCTGACCCCAGAGAGACACAACGAGAACAACAACATGACCGCGAAAGAAAAACTCCCCCGCAGCGCGCCCGACAGCACCGCGCCACGCTACAACGCGCGCGAGTCCTGGCGAATCTTCGGAATTATGGCAGAGTTCGTCGAGGCGACCGAACGCCTGGCCTCGATCCGGCCGGCGGTGTCGATCTTCGGCAGCGCGCGTACGCCGCCTGACCACCTGTACTACATGCTCACCGAAAAAATCGCCCGCCTGCTGTCGGATTCAGGCTTCGCGGTGATCTCGGGCGGCGGCCCGGGCATCATGGAGGCTGCCAACAAGGGCGCCTACTTCGGCAAGAGCCCCTCGGTGGGCCTCAACATCCAGCTACCGCTGGAGCAGAGCGCCAACCCCTACCAGGACATCTCGCAGACCTTCCAGCACTTCTTCGCGCGCAAGTTCATGTTCGTGAAGTTCGCCACTGCCTATGTCGTCATGCCGGGCGGTTTCGGCACGCTGGACGAACTCCTCGAGGCGATGACGCTGATCCAGACCAGGAAGAGCCGCAAGATCCCGATCATCCTGGTGCACGGTCCCTTCTGGCAGGGGCTGCTCGACTGGTTGCGCGACCGGCTCGTCAGCGAAGGCATGATCAACCGCGAAGACCTCGACCTGATCCAGGTCATCGACAAGCCCGAGGACGTCGTCGAGGCCATCTTCAAGCACTACGAGCGCCGCGGCTTCCAGCCCCTGCCCACCGAGCGCGAGATGATGCTCAACCTGTAATGGCGTCTGGGGCGGGCGAGCGTCTGGGGCTCCTGAGCATTTCTGGCTAGAATTGAGGCATCTTCAGGAGAACACCATGCGCCGCACCCTTTTGGCACTGCTGCTGGCCGTCAGCCTACCCGCCTTCGCCCAGCAACCCGCGGGCCTCGAGCCCATCCCCGAACCGCCGCCCATGCCCGCCGGCATGAGCGAGCTCGACGAACCCGAAGTCACCATCGTCCAGCGCGGCGAGGACACCGTGGCCGAGTACCGCATCCGTGGCAAGCTCTACATGGTCAAGGTAACCCCGCCGCACGGCGTGCCCTACTACCTGATCGACAAGGAAGGCAACGGGCAGATGGTGCGCGACGACGCTGCGCCCGGCCTTGCCGTGCCGATGTGGGTGATCAAGTCTTGGTGAGCGCCGCGATCGTGCCGCCGGCGAGTCGGCAGCAAACGCCGATTCGCCATGGAACACCGGGGGCCACCCCGGACGTCCCGGCCGATCTCCCCGAGCGCCCTACCCGGGAAACCGGACAGGGGCAGCGCGTGCGAAGCTTTCCTGCGGTGCACACTGGCGCTGCGCGCGTACTCATTCTGGGCAGCATGCCGGGCGAAGCCTCGTTGGCCGCCGTGCAGTACTATGCGCACCCCCGCAACGCGTTCTGGCCGATCATGGGCGCATTGTTCGGTGCCGGCCCCGAGCTGCCGTATGTGCAACGCCTCGAACGCCTGTGCGCCGCCGGGGTAGCCCTGTGGGACGTCATCGGCGCGTGCCAGCGCGAGGGCAGCCTCGACAGCGCGATCGCGCGCGACAGCATCCTGGCCAACGACTTCACCGCGCTATTCTCGGCCTGCCCAGGCATCGGCCACGTTTTCTTCAATGGCAGTGCTGCAGAGGCCGCCTTCCGTCGTCATGTAAAACTGCCGCCAACGGGCCAGCCCCTGCGCTTCACCCGCCTGCCATCGACCAGCCCGGCGCATGCCGCACGCGGCTTCGAGGCCAAGCTTGCCGCCTGGCAGGCCGTGCGCTCCGCCGCCTGTGTGGCCGACGCACTCGCCGGCTGAGCCCCGGCGCCCTCTGACCCCCTCGCACCGGAGCCCGCATGTCCGTCTTCACCCCCGTTCCCGAATCCGCGCTCGCCCACTGGCTCAAGGACTACGCCATCGGCCGCCTGGTGGAACTCAAGGGCATCTCGGCCGGCGTGCAGAACAGCAACTTCTTCGTCACCACCACGCTCGGCCGCTACGTCCTCACCCTGTTCGAAGGCATGTCGCGCGCCGAGCTGCCCTACTACCTGCATCTGATGGCCCATCTTGCGCGCCACGGCCTGCCGGTGCCGGGCCCGATCGCCAACCTGCACAACGAATACCTCGGCACCCTGCAGGAGCGCCCGGCCGCGCTGGTGGTGCGCCTGTCCGGCGCTTCGGAGATGGCGCCCGGCGTCGAGCACTGCGCCCGTGTCGGCGCCATGCTTGCCGGACTCCACCTCGCCGGCCAGTCCTACGGCCGCCGCCAGCCCAATCCACGCGGCCCCGAGTGGCGTCTGGCCACGGCGCAGGCGGTGCGCGACTTCCTGCCCACTGACGAGCGCACCCTGCTCGACGCCGAGATCGCCTTCCAGTCCGCACAGGCGCTCGCCAACCTGCCCGCCGGCGCCATCCACGCCGACCTCTTCCGCGACAACGTGCTATGGGACACGGATGCCGACGGCAGCGTGCACATCGGCGGTGTCATCGATTTCTACTTCGCCGGTCACGACGCGCTGCTGTTCGACGTCGCGGTCACGGTCAACGACTGGTGCTCCCTGCCCGACGGCGGCCTCGACGGCACCCGCTGCACGGCCCTGCTCGCGGCCTACCATGCCGAGCGTCCGTTCACCGCGGCCGAGCGCGCTGCCTGGCCCGGCCAGTTGCGCGCAGCCGCACTGCGCTTCTGGCTGTCGCGCGCAGCCGACTTCCACCTGCCACGCGCAGGCGAGATGGTGCTGGTGAAGGACCCCAACGAATACCGCGACATCCTGCGCCTGCGCATCGCGGATACCCCGCCACTGCCGCTATGACCGAAGCTCGCCGCCCCCACCCTGCACCGCCCGCACCTGGCGACGTCGCCCCCGGCCACGCCCTCAACTGGCTCAGCGAGGGCTGGCGCCTGTTCATGAAGGCGCCCGGCGTGTGGGCCATCCAGGCGCTGATCTTCTTCGTCATCCTCACCGCGCTCGGCCTGATGCCCTTCCTCGGCTGGGCTGCGGCGCCGATCGCACTGCCGGTGCTGGTAGGCGGCATGATCGCCGGGGCCCAGGCCCTGGACCGCGGCGAGTCGCTGCGCGTCGACCACCTGTTCGACGGCGTTCGCCACCATGCGGGCAACCTGCTACTGGTCGGCGTCTTCCATCTGCTCGGCCTGCTGCTGGCCGCCTTGATCGCCGCCGCCATCGGCGGCAGTGCGGCGCTGACCGGCGCCGCAGTCGGTGCCCTGGCAGGCATGGGCATGGCCGGCAGCGGCATGATGCTCGGCGTGGTGGTGTTTACCGTGCTGTGGGCGCTGCTCATGATGGCGCTGTGGTTCGCCCCCGCCCTGGTGATGCTGCACGAGATGGCCCCACTCGACGCCATGCGCCTGTCTGCACGCGCCTGCATCCACAACCTGCTCGCCTTCCTCATCCTCGCCGCGCTGCTCTATGTCCTGCTTTGGGTGGCGATGCTCCCCGCCGGGCTCGGCATGCTGGTGCTGATCCCGGTGATTGCATGTGCGCTCTATGCCGCCTGGAAGGAAACCTTCGCACCACAGCTCCCGGCGTCCCTGCCGATCGCTGCCGATGGCCCCGAGTCTGCGGACCGAACGCCGGACGCCCCTCCTCCCCCCTGAACGCCCACGAAGAACATCAATGCAAGCAAACAGACTCCCCATGCAGCGCGGCTGGTTCTGGCTGCGCGAGGGCCTCGTCCTCTGGCGCCGCAATCCGGCGCTCATCACCTTCGCCACGTTCGGCTACCTGCTCTCGATCGTCGTGCTCAGCCTGGTCCCGCTGCTGGGCCAGCTCGCCGCCTCGCTGCTCATGCCGGCCCTGTCGGTCGGGGTGCTCAACGCCTGCCGCGCCATCGACAGCGGTCGCAAGGTTGGCCCGGACGTGCTGTTCTCCGGCTTCAAGACCAACCTGCAGTCCCTCATCGCGATCGGCGGCATCTACCTGATCGCCACCCTGCTCGTACTCGTGCTGGTATCGCTGGTCGACGACGGCAGCCTGTTCGCACTCATGCGCGGCGAGGAGCCGGCCGAAGATGCCGGTGTCGGCTTCACGCTGCTCATCGCCCTCACCCTGTCCACACCGGTCGTCATGGCCTACTGGTTCGCGCCGGTACTGGCCGCCTGGTGGAAGGTGTCCCCAGCCAAGGCCTTGTTCTTCAGCTTTTACGCCTGCCTGCAGAACTGGCGCCCCTTCCTGGCCTACGCCATTGGCGTGGCGATTTTCGGCGCCATCCTTCCCGGCATCGTCATCGGTGTGCTCGGGCTGCTCTCGCCCGCGCTTGGCACGCTGGCCTCGCTGCCGATCCCGCTCATCGTCATCCCGGTGATCTTCGCCACCTTCTACACCGCCACCCGCGACGTTTTCGGCCTGCCCGACGCGCCCCCCGTGATCGACCGCAGCCCGCAGGACGCCGACGATGCCGGCTGAGCCGCGTCCGCCGGCAACCGCCGGGCCGCTCGGCCTGCTCGGCGGCACCTTCGACCCGATCCACCTCGGCCACCTGCGCCTGGCCGAAGAGGCGCGCGAGGCCCTCGGGCTGGCCGCCGTGCGCCTGATCCCGGCCGGTCAGCCGCCCCACCGCGGCGAGCCACGCAGCAGTGCGGATCAGCGCCTGGCCATGGCCAGGCTGGCGAGCACCGGCAACCCGGCATTCGAAGTCGATGACAGCGAGGTACGCGCCGCAAGCAAGAGCTACACCGTGCTCACCCTCGAGCGCCTGCGCGCCGAACTCGGTCCCGCCCGCCCGCTGGTGCTCATTCTCGGCGCCGACGCCTTCGAAGGTTTGCCCGGCTGGCACCGCTGGCAGGCGCTCTTCGACTTCGCCCACATCGCCGTCGCCAATCGCCCCGGCTACGCGCCGCACGGCCGGCGCTGGCCTGCCACACTGTCGCCCGAGCTCGCCGCCGCGTGCGCGGGCCGCCACAGCAGCGACCCGGCCGACCTCGCCACAGCGCCCGCCGGCCGCATCGTGCCCTTCGACATGACCCCGCTCGCCATCTCGGCCTCGCTCATCCGCGATCTGGTTCGCACCGGCCACAGCGTGCGCTATTTGCTGCCTGATTCCGTTGTCGACTATATTGCCGCGCACCATCTTTACGAGGGCAACGGGAACTAGAGCCTTCCCATTTGCCGGGAAAGCCCCCCACTTCCTGCCCTTCTCGCCCCCACTCTTCATTCCTGCCGAGCCCATGGACCTTCCCACCCTGCAAAACATCGTCGTCAGCGCCCTCGAGGACATCAAGGGCCGCGACATCGAGGTCATCGACACTTCGAAGCACACGCCGCTGTTCGATCGCATCGTCATCGCCAGCGCCGAATCGGGCCGCCAGACCCGCGCCCTGGCGCAGAACGTTCAGGACAAGGTCAAGGAGGCCGGCGGCGAGGTACTCAGCATGGAAGGCCAGGACACCGGCGAGTGGGTGCTGGTCGACCTTGGCAGCATCGTGGTGCACGTGATGCAGCCCGCCGTGCGCAGCTACTACAAGCTCGAAGAGCTGTGGAACACCAAGCCCGCCGGCCGCCAGGCCGCCGCCGGACGCTGACCAGGCGCCCGCGCGGCCGTGAAGCTCTGCATCGTCGCCGTCGGCCACCGCATGCCGGCCTGGGTACAGGCCGGCTTCGACGAGTTCGCCCGCCGCATGCCGCGCGAGCTGCCGCTGCAGCTTGTCGAGGTGAAAGCCGAGCCGCGCACCAGCGGCAAGACCGTCGACGCCATGATGGCTGCCGAAGCCGCCCGCATCGAAGCCGTGCTGCCGCCACGATGCCGGCGCGTGATCCTCGACGAGCGCGGCGCCGACCTCTCCACCCTGGCGCTGGCGCAGCGCCTGGAGAGCTGGCAGGGCGAAGGCCAGGACGTGGCGCTCATCATCGGCGGCCCCGACGGTCTGTCCCCCGCCCTCAAGGCGAGCGCACACGAAGCCATTCGCCTGTCCAGCCTCACCCTGCCCCACGCCCTGGTGCGCCCGCTGCTGGCCGAGGCGCTGTATCGCGCATGGACGGTGCTGCGCAACCACCCCTATCATCGCGAATGAGTACTGCATGACGCCCATGTACCCGCGCATCTACCTCGCCTCCAAGAGCCCCCGCCGCCGCGACCTGCTGCGCCAGATCGGCGTGCAGTTCGACGTGCTCACCTTCCGTGACGGCGAGCGCGGCGAGGACGCCGACGTGGACGAAACGCCCCTGCCTGCGGAGCCGGTCGAGCGTTACGTCGAACGTATCGCGCTGGCCAAGGCCGAGGCCGGCATGCGCCGTGTGCTGTGGCGCAAGCTGTTGCGACGCCCGGTACTCGCCGCCGACACCACGCTCGAGCTCGACGGCGAGATCATCGGCAAGCCGAGGGACGCGGCCGATGCCCAGGCCATCCTCACCCGCCTGTCCGGGCGCCGCCACCGCGTCCTCACCGCACTGGCCGTCAGCGACGGCGAACGCACGCGCAGCCGGGTGTCGGTGAGCGAGGTCAGCTTCACCACGCTCTCCGAGAACGACATCCGCCAGTATGTCGCCAGCGGCGAGCCCATGGACAAGGCCGGCGCCTACGGCATCCAGGGCCGCGCCGCGGTGTTCATTGACGAGATCCATGGCAGCTACTCCGGCATCATGGGCCTGCCGCTGTTCGAAACCGCCAGGCTGCTCGACATCTTCGCCACCGAGGAGCGGCAGTGAGCATCGAATTCCTCATCAACTTCACCCCGCAGGAAACCCGCGTCGCGCTCGTCGAGCAGGGCGTCGTCCAGGAACTGCATATCGAGCGCACCGCCAGCCGCGGCATCGTCGGCAACCTCTACCTGGGCAAGGTGGTGCGCGTGCTGCCCGGCATGCAGTCGGCCTTCATCGACATCGGCCTCGAACGCACCGCCTTCCTGCATGTGGCGGACATCTGGAGCGAACGCCAGAACGGCGAAGCCGCCCGCCCGATCGAGAAGATCCTCGCCGAAGGCCAGAACCTGCTCGTGCAGGTGCTCAAGGACCCCATCGGCACCAAGGGGGCGCGCCTGTCAACGCAGGTCAGCCTCGCCGGACGGTTGCTGGTCTACCTGCCCCAGGAAAAGCACATTGGCATCTCCCAGCGGATCGAGGACGAGGCCGAACGCGAAGCCCTGCGCGTGCGTCTGACGGCACTGGTGCCCGAGGATGAACGCGGCGGCTTCATCGTGCGCACGATGGCCGAATCCGCGTCGGACGCCGAGCTCGCCGCCGACATCGCCTACCTGCGCAAGCTGTGGAGCGAGATCTCGGCCAGCACGGCCGGCATCTTCCCGCCCAAGCTGCTGCACGAGGACCTCGGCCTGGGGCAGCGCACGCTGCGTGACCTCGTTACCGACGAAACCACCCGCATCCGCGTCGATTCCCGGGAAAACTACCAGAAGCTCGCCACCTTCGCCGCCGAATACACACCCCAGGTGCTGCCGCTGCTCGAGCACTACAGCGGCGAACGCCCGCTGTTCGAGCTCTACAACGTCGAGGAAGAGATCCAGAAGGCGCTCGCCCGCCGGGTGGATCTCAAATCCGGCGGCTACCTGATCATCGACCAGACCGAGGCGATGACCACCGTCGACGTCAACACCGGCGGTTTCGTCGGTGCGCGCAATTTCGACGACACCATCTTCAAGACCAACCTCGAAGCCAGCCAGGCGATCGCCCGCCAGCTCCGCCTGCGCAACCTGGGCGGCATCATCATCATCGACTTCATCGACATGGAGAACACCGAACACCGCGAGATGGTGCTCGAGGAGTTCCGCAAGGCCTTGTCGCGCGACCACACGAAGATGACGATCAACGGCTTCACGGCGCTCGGCCTGGTCGAAATGACGCGCAAGCGTACCCGCGAGTCCCTCGCCCACCTGCTGTGCGAGCCCTGCCCCACCTGCAGCGGTCGCGGCGAGGTGAAGACCGCGCGCACCGTGGCCTACGAGATCCTGCGCGAGCTGCTGCGCGAGGCGCGCCAGTTCAACGCCAAGGAGTTCCGCGTGCTCGCCGCCCCCAATGTCATCGACCTCTTCCTCGACGAGGAGAGCCAGTCGCTGGCGATGCTGTCCGACTTCATCGGCAAGAAGGTGTCGCTCCACGCCGAGGCCAGCTACACGCAGGAACAATACGACATCGTGCTGCTGTGAGCACTGCCATCGAGCACCCCGCCGAACCCCGCCCCGAACGGCTGCGCAATCCGCTCCTGCGCCTGGTCGCCGCCACTCGCCCGGCCTTCCTCGCCGTCACCCTGGTCGGCTGCCTCATCGGCATCGCCAGCGCGCACGCCAGCGGCCTTGTCATCGACCCGCTCAGCGCCGCGCTCACGCTGCTGTTCGCCCTGCTCGCACATGCCGGCGGCAACGTCATCAACGACTACCACGACGCCCTGAGCGGAGCCGACGACATCAACAGCGGCCGGCTCTTCCCGTTCACCGGCGGCAGCCGCTTCATCCAGAACGGCGTGCATACGCCAAGGCAGACGGCGCTGCTCGGCTATGGCCTGCTTGCAGCAGTGGTGCCGGGCGGGCTATGGCTGACCTGGCAGGCCGGGCCGGGCCTGCTGCTGATCGGGATGGCCGGCCTGGCGCTGGGCTGGGCCTACTCCGCGCCTCCGCTCAAGCTGGTGTGCCGCGGCTTCGGCGAAGTCGTCATCGTGGCCTGCTGGCTGCTGGTCGTGGTCGGTGCCGACTTCGTGCAACGCGGCGCCTTCGACCTGCTGCCCGTCTTCGCCGGCCTGTCCTACGCCCTGCTGGTGGCCAACCTGCTGTTCATCAACCAGTTCCCGGACCATGACGGCGACGCCGCCAGCGCCAAGCGCACCCTGGTCGTGCGCCTGGGCCCGCAAACCGCCAAGTGGGGCTACCTGCTGATCGCCATCGCCGCTTACGCCTGGCTGATCGCCATGGTGGCCAACGAACTGCTGCCGCAGAAGACCGCCGCCGCAGCGCTCACCGTCGCCCTGTCCTTCCCCGCCGGGCGCGACCTGCTCGAGCACGCCGCCAACCCGTCGGAGCTGACGCCTGCGATCAAGCGCACCATCGTCGCCGCGCTCGCGCATGGTGTCGTGCTGGCCGGCGTGCTGGCCTTCTCCTGAGACCGCCTCAGGGCGACACCCTCAGCCTGCCTCCGGGCTCAGTGCGCCGACCCGATCACTTACATATGCCTGTTCTCGAGTCGCCCTGAAGAGAACTATATGTGATGTCGAAGTCCTCACTTGCACTCGATACCCTGCCTCCCGAGGTGAGCCGCTCGCTGCAGACCCTCGGCGAGCACTGCGCCTTGGCGCGCCTGCGGCGCAAGGAGTCGCAGAAGCAATGGGCCAGCCGCCTGGGCGTTTCGGTACCAACCTTGATCCGCCTCGAAAAGGGCGACCCGACGGTGAGCATGGGCGTGTTCGCCACCGCACTGTGGCTGATCGGGCTGTCGGCAGGGCTTTCCGAGCTGGCCGACCCGGCCAAGGACCTGCGCGCGCTCGAGTCCGACGTCCGCGAGGCAAGCCGCCTGCGCGTCAGGCGGACGCGCGCGTCGCGCACCACACCGCCCCCCCCGCGACAAGGACAGCGCCAGGCGCTGCAGTCAGCGGCGACGCGGGCTCAGACGCCGAGGTAACGGTTCCACAAGTGGCGCAGCCGTATGAAACAGGGCAGCCAGGGCGCATTTGCGATCATTAATAAGAATTGTTACCATTCCCCAATCAGCCAGCCATGCCGCCGTCGGACAGCCAGCCAGCAACCCGTCGCCCGGTGGTTTCATGCCTGCCTGCCGTTTCAATACAGCTCCATCCCCTCGCCTTGCCGCCTTGACCCTCGCGATTGGCCTGGCCCTGCAACCCACTGTCTCACTTGCCACAAAGCCAGACCCGGTGCTGGCAGAGATCGTGGTTCACCCCGAGAAGGACGACTTCGACGCTCGGCAGCAATCTGCGAGCACTCGCCTGGTCTACGGCCGGGAAGAGCTGGATCGAATGAACGAGCTGACGGTGGGCGATTACCTTCGGCGGCTGCCGAGCGTGACCTTCACAGGCCCTCCCGGCAATCCGAAAGACGTGCGGATGCGCGGCATGGACAAGGGCTACACGCAGATCCTGATCGACGGCGAAGCGGTCGCATCGGGCACCAAGGAGCGGCAGATCCAGGTCGACCGCATCCCGCTCGACATGGTCGAGCGCATAGAGGTGATCCGCGCGCCCTCGGCCGACATGCCTTCGGAAGGCATGATGGGCACCATCAACATCGTTCTGCGCGAACCACCAGACAAGCGCGTCGCGAACGCCCGCATCGCGACCGGCCGCCTCTTTGGCGAGAAGACCGATACCAACACCTGGAACCTGTCCGGACAGTACGGCGATGCCTCTGACTCGGTGCGCTGGCTGCTCAGCGCCTCGGTAGGCGACCGTGGCGACCTGAAGAGCAAGAGCAAGGACGAAACCTCCTATCACAACAACCCCACGAATGCCCCCAAGGACCGCAAGCTCGAATTCGAAGACGAGCGAGCTCGCACGCGAACCGTCGACTTCGCGCCGCGCATCAACATCAGGCTCTCTGCCGTTGATGAACTCGTGCTGACACCCTGGTTCACACGCTCGGACGAGTCCAAGGAAAAATCCCGAGACAAGTTCAAGTACGCCGGCACAAGCATCATCGGTGATGGACAGACCCAAGAGGACGAAGACAAGTTGCGCGAAACCTGGCGGCTTCGCGGCGAATGGAAGCGCAAGATCGAGGACGGCAAGCTATCGATCTACGCGGCAGCCCAGCAAGGCACGGAGAAAAAGGACAAGTCGACGCTCGATTACCGGAGCGACGGCACGCTCTCCAAGGTCGCCGTCGAGCGTGATGACAAGGACGAGTCCGACTGGTACCTGGGCGCGCGCGGCGAACGCAAGCTCGGCCGTCACACCGTCTCCGCAGGCCTCGAATACCGCGATGCACGTCGCAAGGACGGCAAGACCAAGGAAGAAGGAGCAAGCTGGGCGGCGCTGAGCGCCAAGGACCCTGGGCGAGGCGACCGGTTCGATATCTCCGAACAGCGCTGGACCGCCTTCGTCCAGGACGAGATCCGCCTCGATTCCAAGCACATTCTGACCCCTGGCCTGCGCGCGATACATGTTCGCCAAGGTGCCATCGATGCGTTCGGCGCCAAGAGCACGGCCGCGACCGATAGTCTGAATCCATCGCTGCACTACCTCTGGAAGTTCGACCCCCGTAACAACCTGCGAGCCAGTGCGACCCAGACCCTCAAGCCCCCCAAGTTCGACGACCTCTCGACCGTTACCGAATCGAAGAGCGGCACATCCGCAGACCCTGACAAATCAGGCAACCCTGAACTCAAGCCAGAGCGTGCCGTTGGCCTCGAACTGGGCTGGGAGCACTTTCTTCCGGATGGCGGTGGCGTTCTTGGCGCAAACGTCTTTCACCGTGACATCAAGGACAAGGTCGAGAAGATCAGCGGACTCGAGGGATCGCGCTGGGTCGAACGCCCCCAGAACGTCGGAGATGCCAAGGTCTGGGGCTGGGAACTCGACGCACGCCCGCAGATGGACATCATTGGCCTGCCCGAACTGATGCTCCGCTTCAACTACACCCGCCTGTATTCGCGCATCACCGACAGCGCCACCGGCATGACCACCCGCATCAAGGACCAGCCGCCCTACGTCTACAACATCGGGTTCGACTGGCAACTGCCGCGCCTCCGCGCCAGTTGGGGACTCAACTACAACTACACGCCCAAGTACCTCAAGAATCCGACCGAGCCGCTCAAGGCGGACTACGAGGCCGGTCAGGAATTGCTCGACGCCTATGTCAGCACACGGATCACACCCGATCTCTCGCTGCGTCTGACCGCCTCCAACCTGCTCGACATGCGGAAAGTGAAGGACAAGACGACCTATCACTCGAACGGCAGGCTCGACAAGACCTCCACCGAGACGGAGCGCGGTGGCCGTTCGATCATGCTGGCGCTCGAAGGGCGCTGGTGAGCCTCAACGTAAAAGGAGTCTCCCCGTGCAACTCAACCTGAAGGCGCGCGACTGGCACAACTGGCTCTCAGTCCTGCTTGTGGTGCCCATGCTGCTGGTGGGCTTCACATCGATCTTCCTCGCCCACAAGAAGGAGCTCGGCCTCAACGACATCGACCTCACACCCTACGTTGCCTGGCTGCCCGGTTACGGTGAGAGCGGACGGCGGGCGCAGGCGCCCGAGGTACGCTCCACGGCGACGCTGACCGACGGTCGTGTCCTGATCGGAACCCAGAACGGGCTGTTCGAAGTCGTCGGCACAAGCGCCCATGCCATCCCCGAACTGGGCGGAGACCAGATCCGCGACATCGCGGAGCTGCCCTGGGGCATCGTCGTCGCTGCAAAGGCCGGGATCTGGCTGAGCCAGGACGGCCGTTGGCAGCGTGTCGTCGCAGGCGACGCCTGGAACGCTCATCGGCACCCCGACGGCAGCGTTTCGGTCACGCTGAAGGATCGCGGCATCGTCTCCAGCAACGACGGCCGGGAGTGGTCCCCCCCCGCCTCGCTGCGTGCGGTGCTAGCAGGGCTGCCAAGCACGGACATGCCTGACGAGCGCGTCACACTGGGCAAGCTGATGATCGACATGCACACGGGCAAGGCTTTCCTCGGCAAGAACGCCGAATGGGTCTGGATCGACCTGCTCGGGTTCGTCTGGGTCTTCCTCGGTTTCACCGGGCTGTGGCTTTGGTGGCGAACCCAGACGAAGAAGCGCGACTCCGCGCTCAAGCGCGCTCAGCAAGCTGCTTCAGTAGCCCGCATCACGCAATGACGACCTTCATCCTGGGGCTGCTGCTTGGGCTATCGGCAATCGGGCTGGTGATCAGCTGTGTCGCGCTCATCCACGGCTTCAGGGTACGTGCCGAGATCCGGCGCCTGTCCCTGAGTGCCCCTGCGGACAAGGCGCAGGCGCCTGGAGGACGCGCACGACCGCCGGGTGCCGCCAAGAGCAAGCTGACGGCCTCAAGCGACAAGCAGACCCGTCAGGAGACCGAGGCGCCACCCGCTGTACGAAAACCCACCTGAGGCGCCGAGGCCGGGCCGGACACTGTTAGACTTGCGGCTTCGCAAGCTCCCGACCCGGCCACCATGATCGGACGCATCACCGGCACCCTGCTGGAAAAAAACCCGCCGCAGATCCTCGTCGACGTGCACGGCGTCGGCTACGAGATCGACGTGCCGATGAGCACCTTCTACAACCTGCCCGCCACCGGCACCACGGTGAGCCTGCACATCCACCATGTGGTGCGCGAGGACGGCCACTTCCTGTTCGGCTTCGCCACCGACGAGGAACGCGCGACCTTCCGCCAGCTGCTCAAGGTCTCGGGCATCGGTGCGCGCATGGCGCTGGCGGTGCTGTCAGGCCTATCGGTGAATGACCTCGCGCAAGCGGTGGCGCTGCAGGAGGCCGGACGGCTGGTGAAGATCCCCGGCATCGGCAAGAAAACGGCCGAGCGCCTGCTGCTCGAACTGCGCGACAAGCTCGGCAAGGCCTTGCCCAACATGGCGGGCGTACGCCTGGCAGCGCCGCCCGGAACCGCCCCGGACGCGAGGAGCGACATCCTCAACGCCCTCCTGGCGCTCGGCTACAACGAGCGCGAGGCGCTATCGGCGATGAAGGGCCTGGCCGAAGAAGTCGGCGTGTCGGACGGCATCCGCCAGGCACTGAAGGCGCTGTCGAAGGGCTGAATGGAGGCTGAGCCGAAGACATGATCGAAACCGACAAGCTCAAGGCAGTCGCGCCCGCCGAACGGCTCATCTCCGCCACCCCTGCCGACCGCCAGGAAGACGCCATCGAGCGCGCACTGCGCCCGAAGCGTCTCGCCGAATACGTAGGCCAGGCCAAGATCCGCGAGCAGCTGGAGATCTTCATCCAGGCCGCGCGCAAGCGCAGCGAGGCGCTCGACCACGTACTGCTGTTCGGACCACCCGGCCTGGGCAAGACCACGCTGGCGCACATCGTCGCCGCCGAGATGGGGGTGAACCTGCGCCAGACCTCGGGCCCGGTGCTGGAGCGCGCCGGCGACCTCGCCGCACTGCTCACCAACCTCGAGCCGCACGACGTGCTCTTCATCGACGAGATCCACCGCCTCTCGCCGGTGGTCGAGGAAATCCTCTACCCTGCGCTGGAAGACTTCCAGATCGACATCATGATCGGCGAAGGGCCGGCCGCGCGCTCGGTCAAGCTCGACCTGCCGCCCTTCACGCTGGTCGGCGCCACGACTCGCGCAGGCATGCTCACCAACCCGCTGCGCGACCGCTTCGGGATCGTGTCGCGGCTGGAGTTCTACACGCCGGAGGAGCTCGGCTTCATCGTCAGCCGCTCGGCGCGCCTGCTCAACGTCGAGATCGACGACAACGGCGCACTCGAGATCGCCCGCCGCGCCCGCGGCACGCCGCGCATCGCCAACCGGCTGCTGCGCCGGGTGCGCGACTATGCCGAAGTGAAGGCAAACGGCCACATCACTGCCGCGGTAGCCGATGCTGCCCTGCGCATGCTGGATGTGGACAACCTTGGCCTCGATCTGATGGACCGCAAGCTGCTGTCGGCAATGCTGGAGAAATTCGGCGGCGGTCCGGTCGGCCTCGACAACATCGCCGCTGCGATCGGTGAATCCACCGACACCATCGAAGACGTCATCGAGCCTTACCTGATCCAGCAGGGCTACCTGCAACGCACGCCGCGCGGGCGCATGGCCACGCACTCGATCTGGCAGCATTTCGGGCTTGCGCCGCCACGCCCCGGCGGCGACCTGTTCGCCCAATAGCTGGCTCGCACCATGCGCTCGCTGCAGGTGGTGATGATGACGCTGTGCGTGGTCGGCGGGCTCTTCCTGCTCATGCACGCGCCGGACTTCTTCATGCCCGACCGCTGGGACCCATCGCGTGGCCGCCAGTTCGACGCCACCGCCTCGCGCCTGCTGGGCGCAGGCCTGCTGGTGCTGGCCGTGCTTGGCGGCCACTACATGCGCAACATGTACTACGGCACGCGCCGCCGGCTCCCCGGGCCAGCCGCGCAGCTGCGTTACTTCCTGCTGCTGGTGCTGACCCTGGTGCTGATCAGTGCCGCCATGCATCGCGCCGAACCCGGCCCCAACCCCGAATACCGCGCCCCGGCCTCGGCAACCGCGCGCTGATCAGCGCTCGTCGGCGTCAAGCAGGGCGCGCACGCGCTCGGCCGTCTCCAGCAACTCGCCCAGCTGGCGCGAACTGAGCAGCGCACCAAAGTGATCGACCGCGGCCCGGGAGATGAAAAGATGGCCGTTGTCCCTGCGCACGATCCAGCCGAGTTCGATCAGGCGCACGATCTTGCGGCGTACGGTCTCGCGCGGCAACCCGGTCGCTGCAGCGATCGAATACGCATTGCAGGGTTTGAGTTCGCAGTACGCGTCGTCGACGTCGCTATGGAACTCGATCACTGCGGCGCCTGCAGCCTCGGCACCGAGGTTCCCGTTGCCACGTTCGCCGCCGGTTTCGAGTGCACCAATGTTGTGGAGTGCGATCTCGCCGAGCAGGATGGGCAGCAGGATGTCACGATCGAAATCCTCGAACCAGCGCCTGATGTTGCGAATCTCGTGGCGCGCGAGCATCAGCGCCACCGACTTGAGGATGCGCTGGGCCGAACCAGGCTCGATGACTTCGAGCGTGTCCTTGTCGGACGCTGCCGCCGGCGCGTCCTGTGCTTTGGCTTTGAGGACCATTGATATTGGGGAGACTGGCTGCGATCCGTGTCGACCTATGCAGTATCGACAAAAAACCGATTTTTATTAAATGATTGTAATCAACGCGCGCAGCATAGCGGAGCAGCACGCCGTGCTCAGCCCGGAAGTACCCAACATGGGCAACCCGCCCCTCGGACCTTACTTGCGCGCGCGCGGGTGGGCCGCGTCATAAACGCGGGCAAGGTGCTGAAAGTCGAGGTGAGTGTAGATCTGCGTACTGCGGATGCTGGCATGGCCAAGCAGTTCCTGAACGGCACGCAGGTCGCCGCTCGACTGCAGCAGATGGCTTGCAAAGCTGTGGCGCAGCATGTGGGGGTGCACGTGCACACCCAGGCCCAGCACCCGCGCACGCTGCTCGAGCCGGCTGGCGATGCCGCCCGTGCTGAGCCGGCCACCGCTGCGGGTAACGAACAACGCAGGTTCGTCCGCGCGTGCAAGCTGCGGTCGCAGCGCCGACCAGCGCACCAGCGCGGCCAGCGCCTTGCCGCCGACAGGCACGCTGCGGCTGCGCTGGCGCTTGCCGGTGACGGTCACCATACCCTGCGCCAGGTCGATTCCAGTGTCGACATCGAGCGCAGCAAGCTCGGCCGCACGCAGGCCGGACGAGTAGAAAAGCTCGAACATCGCAATATCGCGAGTTTCGAGCAAATTTAACGGCTCTGGATCGAGCAAGGCCTGTGCCTGCTCGGGAGACAGCACACGCGGCAGAGGCGACGGCGAGCGCGGCGGACGCACGCCAAGCGCGGGGTTGACACGCACGTCGCGGTGACGCGCCAGCCAACGATAGAAACTGCGCCAGGCTGACAGATGACGCGAGATAGAACGCCCGCTCAGGCCCTCGCCATGAAGGCGGGCGACGAAGCGCCGGATGTCCTGCATGTCGAGCTCGGCGGGCTGGCGCTCGGCAGCCAGGCGCAGCAACGCATGCAGACCTTCGCGGTAAGCCTTGAGCGTGAGTTCGGCGGCCCTGCGCTGGCTCGCCAGCCAGTCGAGCCAGGCTTCGCCATCCGCCGGCAACGGCCCCGCTGCCGGGGACACCATTGCCCGGGCGGCCTGATCGCCTCGCCCCGCCTGCGACCGCCTGCTCATTGCATGCTCCCGCGCGCTGCGATCAGCCGCCGCGACTGACGAGCGCCGCCGCTGCGAGATCGGCGATGCGGCTCAGGTAAAGCGTGCCCATCTCGGGATAGAAGCGCTCCGGCTCGGCGCTGCCCAGCGCCAGCAAACCGAAACACACACCGCTGGCACGCAGCGGCATCAGCGCAAGCGAACGCACATGGGGCGCAGCCTCGCCAAACCAGCCCGTTGCCTCGATACTCTCGGGTGGCCCGCAATAGGGGTGGCGCAGGGCTTCCACATGCCTGCGCGCAGCCGCGCTGACCTCGTCTGCGTCCGCCTCGGCGACGCTGCCCCACAGCCTGAGACTGACGTGCGGCACCGCAAAGTCGTCCTGCAGGCTGGACACCAGCGCCTGGCGCACCGACACCGCGCTACCGGCTGCAAGCAGCATCACCGACAGCCGATGCACCTTGGTGCTGATGTCGTCGTTCTCGGCGCCAAAGCGAATGAGCTCGGAGAGCTTGACCTCGAGCTGGCGGATCTTGTCACGCAGGGCATGCAGCTGGCGCTCGGCCAGCGAGATCGCCTGCCCGCCGTGCTGTGGGTGCGGCACGGTGAGCTGGGTGAACAGCTCATGGTGCTGGTTCAGGAAATCGGGGTGCTCGCGCAGGTAGCGCGCCACATCGTCGGCATTCATCGCTCGTGTACTCCCTGTCGGGCCGCTCGGCGACCCGCTTTGTTCATGCGCGCACGCGGTGCGCGCTACGTGGTCCAGCCCGCAGCCCAGCGTTCAGTCCAGCACCATCTCTGCTTCGAAAACGCTCACCGCCGGCCCGGTCATCAGCACCGGCGAGCCCGGGCCAGCCCAGGCGATCTCGAGTTCGCCGCCACGGGTCTCGACCTTCACCGGCGAGACCAGCAGGCCGCGCCCGATGCCCGCAACCACGGCCGCGCAAGCGCCCGTGCCGCAGGCCAGCGTCTCGCCCGCACCACGCTCGAACACTCGCAAGCGCGCGTGGCCGGGGTCGACAACCTCCAGGAAACCGGCATTGACGCGGGCCGGGAAGCGCTCATGGCGTTCGATGAGCGCCCCCAGCTCGGCGACCGGGGCGGTATCGACGTCAGCCACCACCTGCACTGCATGCGGATTGCCCATCGACACCGCGGTGATCGCCACCGTTCTGTCGCCGACCTCGAGCGGCTGCACGAAGGCATCCGACTCGGACACGAAGGGAATCTTGTCGGGCGCGAATTGCGGCACGCCCATATCGACCGTCACCAGGCCGTCGTCACGCAGGCGTGGCGCAATGACGCCCGATCGCGTCTCGACGCGGATCTCGCGCTTGCTGGTGAGCCCCTTGTCATGGACGAAGCGCACGAAGCAGCGCGCGCCGTTACCGCACTGCTCGACCTCGCCGCCGTCGGCGTTGAAGATGCGGTAGCGGAAATCGACATCGGGCCGGGTAGCGGGCTCGACCACCAGCAACTGGTCGCAGCCGACGCCAAAATGGCGGTCGGCGATCGCGCGCACGCGTGCCGGCGTAAGCTCGACCGGCTCACGGGTGGCGTCGATGACGACGAAGTCGTTGCCGAGGCCATGCATCTTGGTGAAGCGCAGTTTCATCGGAAGCCTGACGGATACTATTGGAAAGATGCGCTCATGCGTACGCAGCGCAAGCCGCGATTGTCCTCCACCGCGACGACCAGCGTCCACCTCCAGCGCAGCGTAAGCGGCAAGCTCTTAGTCGGCCCACCCAAGCCGCATCGCCTTCAACCCCTCGCGGCTCGCGCCGCTCCCACGGGGGTCGATCGGCCGCGGCGGCCTGCTGTAGGAGCGGCGCCAGCCGCGAGCTTTTCATCGCCCCCCAAGCCGCATCGCCTTCAACCCCTCGCAGCTCGCGCCGCTCCCACGGGGGTCGATCGGCCGCGGCGGCCTGCTGTAGGAGCGGCGCCAGCCGCGAGCTTTTCGCACGACATCAGTAGATGCGCGGCTCGCCTTCGGGGCGCGTCTTGAAGCGGCGATGCACCCAGTAGTACTGCTCGGGCATGGTCCGAACCACGCCTTCGAGCCAGGCGTTCATGCGCCGGGTATCGGCCTCGACGTCGTCCGATGGATAGTCCGCCCACGGCTCGCCGAGCTCGAGCACGTAGCCCCCGCCACCGGGCAGCATGCGCACCACGCAGGGCACCACCGCCGCCCCCGCCAGGCGCGCCAGCCGAGGCAGGCCGGTGATGGTGGCCGCCGGCACGCCGAAGAAGGGTACGAAGATCGACTCCTTGCGGCCGTAATCCAGGTCGGGCAGGTAGTAGAAGGGGCGGCCGGACTTCATCGCCTTGACGGTAGCGCGCACGCCGTCATGGCGCGACAGCAACAGCTGATCGTTGAAGCGGCTGCGGCCGTGGTAGAGCCAGCGGTCGATCACCTTGTCCTTCTGCGGCGAGTAAACACTGACGAAGTCACCCTCCAGCGACAGCCTCGTGCCCGCCATGTCGAGGCCGACGAAGTGCGGCGCCAGCAGCAGCACCGGCCGGCCGGCGGCGCGCAGCGCCTGCAGGCGCTCGAGGCCGTCGATGCGCACGGTGGCGCGCAGGCGCTCTGCGCTCGCCCACCAGGCCAGGCCGCGCTCGAGCATGCTGCGCCCGGTGACCGCGAAATGGCGGCGGGCGAGCGCGCGTCGCTCGGACTCGGACAGATCGGGGAAGCACAAGCGCAGATTGATCAGCACCACCTTGCGCCGCGGCACCACCAGCCAGTACAGCAGCCACCCGAAACCGCTTCCGATACGGGACAACAACGACAGCGGCAGCCAGTGCAGCAGCCAGATGAGGGCAATGACCACGCGGCTCACGACCTGCCCTCCGCATCGCCGCGGGGCGGCGTTGGTGAATCGGGTGCCGCCGCATCAGCAGGCGCGCCGGCAACAGGGACGATGTCCTCGCGTTCGCGACGCGGCCCCTTGTAGCGGTTATAGCCCCACAGGTACTGCTGCGGGCACTGCAGGATCATGCGCTCGACCTCGCGGTTGATGATCGCAACATCGGCCTCCAGCTCCCCGGTGAGCGCCTCGGTGGGCGCCTGCAGGCGGAACACGTAGCCCTCGCCGCGCGGCAGGCGCTCGGCCCAGGTGTAGATCACACGCACGCCCTTGACCGCAGCCAGGCGCGCGGCCAGCGTCATCGTCCACGCCGGCTTGCCGAAGAAGGGCGCCCACACGCCCTCGCCCGCGCCCGGCACCTGGTCGGGCAGCATGCCCACCGCCTCGTGGCTGCGCAGGGTCTTGACCAGCTTGCGCACGCCCGACAGGTCCGCCGGCGCGGTGCGCATCTGGCCGCGCGCGCGGCCTGCCTCCATCAGCGGCTGCAGCACGTCCTTGCGCGGCGGACGGTAGAGCACCGTGATCGGGATCTGTGCCGCAATGCACTGCGCGGTGATCTCGAAGCAGCCCAGGTGCGGGGTGATGAAGAGGATACCGGCGCCCTCGGCGCGCGCCGCCTCGACCAGATCCCAGCCCTCGGTGCGCACTGCGCTCGCCACCACCTCGGCCGCCGGCCGCCCCCAGATGAAGGGCAGCTCGAGCGCCTGGCGACCGGCCTCGACGATGGCTGCGCGCAGCACCGTCTCGTCCTCGCGACCGAGGGCGTTGAACAGGTTCTCGCGCAGACGGCGGGCATAGGACGGCGAGGCCTTGTAGGTCAGCCAGCCCGCCCAGCCGCCCAGGCGGTGGAGGCAGGCCAGCGGCAGGCGCGAGAGCAGACGAAAGAGGGATTGAAACAGCACGGGCAGGGTCCAAGCGGGGGCCGGCAGGGGCGCATTGAGAATGCCGGCACGGTTCACCAGCCCCGAATGCTTACACACCCCGCCGTCCCGGTCTATAATCCGTGCCCTACCGCCGAGTTAACTCGACAACTTGCAGGGCGGCATGGCAGCGCGGCTGCCGTACAAATACTGCTAAAGCGTCGGCTGCTCGACGAAATCCCCGGAGCTGGCCGCAGACGCAAGGCCAGAAAAACGGGGATTTTTGCTTTTCAAGGAGTAGCAGCATGGCAGAGTTCCTCTTCACCTCCGAGTCGGTCTCCGAAGGCCACCCGGACAAGGTCGCCGACCAGGTCTCCGACGGCGTGCTCGACGCCATCCTGGCCGAGGACCCCAAGGCGCGCGTCGCCTGCGAGACGCTGGTGTCCACCGGCCTCGTCGTGATCTCGGGCGAGATCACCACCACCGCACACCCCAACTATCGCGAGATCGCGCAGGACGTCATCCGCCGCATCGGCTACGACAACTCCGACATCGGCTTCGACTACAAGAGCTGCGCGGTGCTGGCGGCGATCAACCGCCAGTCGCCCGACATCGCCCAGGGCGTGAATAACGCCAACGACGACCCGCTCGACCAGGGCGCCGGCGACCAGGGCCTGATGTTCGGCTACGCCACCAACGAGACTGCCAGCCTGATGCCGCTGCCGATCCATTACGCGCACCGCGTGATGCAGCGCCAGGCCGAGGTGCGCAAGGACGGCCGCCTGCCCTGGCTGCGCCCGGACGCCAAGAGCCAGATCACGGTGAAGTACGTCGACGGCAAGCCGACTGCGATCGACACCGTGGTGGTGTCGACCCAGCACGACCCGGACGTCACGCAGGAGCAGATCCGTGAGGCGGTGATCGAGCTGATCATCAAGCCGGTGCTGCCGCCCGAACTGATGCAGGGCAACGTACGCTACCTGGTCAACCCCACCGGCCGCTTCGTGGTCGGCGGCCCGCACGGCGACTGCGGCCTGACCGGGCGCAAGATCATCGTCGACACCTACGGCGGCGCAGCCCACCACGGCGGTGGCGCGTTCTCGGGCAAGGACCCCTCCAAGGTCGACCGCTCGGCCGCATACGCCGGGCGCTACGTGGCCAAGAACATCGTCGCCGCTGGGCTGGCCGACAAGTGCGAGGTGCAGGTCGCCTACGCGATCGGCGTGGCACGTCCGGTGTCGCTGATGGTCAATACCTTCGGTACGGGCAGGATTGCCGACGAGCAGATCGTGGCACTGGTAGGCAAGCACTTCGACCTGCGCCCGAAGGCAATCATCCAGACGCTCGACCTGCTGCGCCCGATCTACTCGCGGACCGCCGCCTATGGCCACTTCGGCCGCGACGAACCCGGGTTCTCCTGGGAGCAGACCGACAAGGCCGCTGCACTGCGCGCCGACGCCGGGCTCTAAAATAGCGCCACGAACCGCACGCCTCTCTCCGGCGACGGAGGGAGGCGTCTTTTTTGATCACCGACCCACGACCATCGAAACACCGCCACACTCGACCGCGAACGTCCTTCCACGGTAACGGTCTTCCCCGCTCCCCTGCACCTCACATCACAACGCAAGATCCTTCCCCATGCTCGAACAAACCCTGATGTTCGTCCTCGGTCTCACCGTCCTCGTCATCGGCGCCGACGTGATGGTGCGCGGCGCCTCGCGGCTGGCAGTGTCCTTCGGCGTGTCGCCACTGGTGGTCGGCCTCACCGTGGTCGCCTTCGGCACCAGTGCGCCGGAGATGGCGGTATCGGTGGGTTCAGCCCTGTCGGGCAGCCCCGACCTCGCGATCGGCAACGTGGTGGGCAGCAACATCGCCAACATCCTGCTGATCCTGGGCATTTCGGCCCTGATCACGCCGCTGCTGGTCGATGAGCAGATCATCCGCCAGGAGATCCCGATCATGATCGGCGCCTCGGTGCTGCTGGTGGTGGTGGCGCTCGACGGCCGTATCGGGCTGCTGGAGTCGATCGTGATGTTCGGCCTGGTGATCGCTTACACCCTCTTCCTGGTCGTTCAGTCCCGGCGCGCCTCCAAAGCGGTGGAAGACGAATTCGCCTCCGAGATTCCGACCTCGAACTGGGACCGCCACTGGGCCGTACAGATCGCGCTGGTGGGGGTCGGCCTGGCGATGCTGGTGGTGGGCGCAGACTGGCTGGTGGATTCCGCCGTCGCCTTTGCGCGCGCCTTCGGTGTCAGCGACCTGGTGATCGGACTGACCGTGGTCGCGGTGGGCACCTCGATGCCCGAGATCGCCACCTCGATCGTCGCCGCCATGCGCGGCCAGCGCGACATCGCGGTCGGCAACGTGGTGGGCAGCAACGTGTTCAACATCCTCGCCGTGCTCGGCGTCACCGGCATCGTCTCGGGCGCTGGGCTCCCGGTGTCGGAAGCCGCGCGCAACTTCGACCTGTGGGTCATGCTGGCGGTGGCCTTCGCCTGCCTGCCCATCATGATCACCGGGCGCGAGATCGCGCGCTGGGAGGGCGGCGTGTTCCTCGCCTACTATGCCGCCTACACTGCCTGGCTGGTCCTGCAAGCGCAGCAGCACGCCAGCCTGCCGGCGTTCTCGAACGTGATGCTGGGCTATGTGTTGCCGCTGACCGTGGTCACGCTCATCGTCAGCATCGTGCGCGACAACGGCCGCACAAGCCGTTGACGCGTATATAATCTGTGCTTTCCGAGGAGCGCTGCGAGGCGCCCGCCGGCACTGCCGGCCGCGGCCCCCAGGCTCGGACCCCGCCGCCCGGCGGGTTGCAGTACAACGGCGCTCACCCTGCTAATCGTCTTCAACCCTGCCGGGTTCGGGATGCCGGGTGAGCCCTCGCAGCCAGTGTCGCTGCCCGCCCGCATCGCAGCCCGGCCATAGCATGGAGCTTCACATGAACGCTGTGGCTGACACCAACTTCACCGACTACGTCGTTGCCGACCTCTCGCTCGCCGACTGGGGGCGCAAGGAAATCCGCATCGCCGAGACCGAAATGCCCGGTCTGATGGCAATCCGCGAGGAATACGCCGCCAGCCAGCCGCTCAAGGGCGCACGCATCACCGGCTCGCTGCACATGACCATCCAGACCGCGGTGCTGATCGAGACGCTGACCGCGCTCGGCGCCCAGGTGCGCTGGGCCTCGTGCAACATCTTCTCGACTCAGGACCACGCCGCCGCCGCCATCGCCGCCGACGGCATCCCGGTGTTCGCGGTCAAGGGCGAGTCGCTGACCGACTACTGGGACTACACCCACCGCATCTTCGAGTGGTCGGACGGCGGTTACTCCAACATGATCCTCGACGACGGCGGCGACGCCACGCTGCTGCTGCACCTGGGCGCGCGTGCCGAGCAGGACATCTCCGTGCTGGCCAATCCGGGCTCGGAAGAGGAAACCATCCTCTTCGCCGCGATCAAGGCCAAGCTTGCCACCGCCCCCAACTGGTATTCGACCCGCCTGGCGCAGATCAAGGGCGTGACCGAGGAGACCACCACCGGCGTGCATCGCCTGTACCAGATGCACGCGCGCGGCGAGCTCAAGTTCCCGGCGATCAACGTCAATGATTCGGTGACCAAGTCCAAGTTCGACAACCTTTACGGCTGCCGTGAATCGCTGGTGGACGGCATCAAGCGCGCCACCGACGTGATGATCGCCGGCAAGATCGCCGTGGTGGCCGGCTACGGCGACGTGGGCAAGGGCTCGGCCCAGGCCCTGCGCGCGCTGTCCGCGCAGGTGTGGGTGACCGAGATCGACCCGATCTGCGCGCTGCAGGCGGCGATGGAAGGCTACCGCGTGGTGACCATGGAGTACGCTGCCGACAAGGCCGACATCTTCGTCACCGCCACCGGCAACTACCACGTGATCACCCACGGTCACATGGCGAAGATGAAGGACCAGGCCAT
Organism: Thauera mechernichensis; assembly: GCF_029588855.1. Taxonomy (NCBI): domain Bacteria; kingdom Pseudomonadati; phylum Pseudomonadota; class Betaproteobacteria; order Rhodocyclales; family Zoogloeaceae; genus Thauera; species Thauera mechernichensis. Next base: position 35,389 of record NZ_JARQZE010000009.1, read on the forward strand.
CGTCTGCAACATCGGCCACTTCGACAACGAAATCGACGTCGCCAGCGTCGAGCAGTACCCGTGGGAAGAGATCAAGCCGCAGGTCGATCACATCATCTTTCCCGACGGCAAGCGCATCATCCTGCTCGCCAAGGGTCGCCTGGTTAACCTCGGCTGCGCCACCGGCCACCCGAGCTATGTCATGTCGAGTTCCTTCGCCAACCAGACCATCGCGCAGATCGAGCTGTTCACCCGCACGGCCGACTACCCGGTGGGCGTGTATACCTTGCCCAAGCACCTCGACGAAAAGGTCGCCCGCCTGCAGCTGAAGAAGCTCAACGTTCAACTGACCGAGCTCACCGACGCACAGGCGGCCTATATCGGCGTGCCCAAGGAAGGCCCGTACAAGACCGACCAGTACCGCTACTGAGCGCCCTCGACGCAACGGCTGTGGGGCGGCGCACGCGGGTTTCCCGCGGCGCCCCACAGCCCATGACGAGCCCTCCGCGATGAGCATGAACTCCTTCCACGCCCGCCAGGGCAAGCCGAAACCGGCCGCGCAGGGCAAACACCCTGCCGACCGGCACGGCCTGCTGCGCGTCGACCAGCTGCTGGTGGCGCAAGGGCTGGCGGCCTCACGCACGGCAGCGCGTGCGCTGATCGACGCCGGACGCGTCAGCCATGACGGCAAGCCGGTCACCAAGCCGGCGCTGGAGCTGCCGCCCGACGCCCGGCTCAAGGTGGTTGCGGACGACAGCGACCGCTTCGTTTCCCGTGGCGCACTCAAACTCGAGGGCGCGCTCGCGCGCAGCGGGCTGGACGTGCGCGGTGCACACTGCCTGGACATCGGCCAGTCCACCGGCGGCTTCACCGATTGCCTGCTGCAGGCCGGTGCCGCAAGCGTGGTCGGCGTCGAGGTCGGCCACGACCAACTCCACCCCCGCCTGCGCAAGGACAAGCGCTGCGTCACGCTGGAAGGCCTGAACGCGCGCCAGCTCGGCGTGGCCGAGCTCGGCGATCATCGCCCGGCACACGGCTTCGACCTACTGGTGTGCGACGCCAGCTTCATCTCGCTCGCGCTGCTGCTACCGCAGTGGCCCGCGCTGCTGTCTCCTGCCGGCCATGTACTCGCCCTGGTCAAGCCGCAGTTCGAGGTCGGCCCTCAGGGGCTGGGCAAGGGCGGCATCGTGCGCGACACGACACTCTATGCCGGCGTCGAGCAGCGCCTGCGTAAGGCCGCACACGAGGCCGGACTGATCATCCTCGACTGGTTCGATTCACCCATCACGGGTGGCGATGGCAACCGCGAGTTCTTCTTCCATGCCATCCGCACACCGGATGTCCACGACACCTGACACGCCATGAACACCGAACTCTCGATCGAATTCTTCCCCCCGCAAACCGCCGAGGGCGCCCACAAGCTGCGTGCCACCTGCGCACAGCTCGCCGCCCTCGAACCCGCCTTCTTCTCCGTCACCTACGGCGCCGGCGGCTCCACGCGCGAGCGTACCTTCTCCGCGGTCAAGGAGATCGCCGCCGCTGGCCATGAGGCAGCCCCACACCTGTCGTGCATCGGCTCCACCCGCGACAGCATCCGCGACATCCTGCAGGAGTACGCAGACGCCGGTATCCGCCGCATCGTGGCGCTGCGCGGCGACCTGCCCTCGGGCGCAGGCGCTGCGGGCGAGTTCCGCTACGCCAATGAACTGGTCGAGTTCATCCGCGCCGAAACCGGCGACCGCTTCAGCATCGAGGTTGCCGCCTATCCCGAGTGGCACCCCCAGGCCAAGAGCCCGAAAGACGATCTTGCCGCTTTCAAGCGCAAGGTCGACGCCGGCGCCAACTCGGCAATCACGCAGTTCTTCTACAACCCGGACGCCTACCTCAACTTTGTAGAGGCGGCGCGCAAGATGGGCATCACCATCCCGATCGTGCCGGGCATCATGCCGATCGTCAGCTTCAGCAAGCTCGCCCGCTTCGCCGATGCCTGCGGTGCCGAGATCCCGCGCTGGATGCGCAAGAGCTTCGAGAGCTACGGCGACGACAGCGAATCGATCCGCGCCCTCGGCCTCGATGTGGTCACACGCCTGTGCGAACGGCTGATCGCCGAAGGGGTGCCCGGGCTGCACTTCTACAGCATGAACATGGCCGGGCCGACCATCGAGATCTGCACCCGGCTGGGGCGCAGCCTGCGGCAGGACTGACCCGGCGCCGGCGCGAAATGATGTGCTGCGTGAGTTTCTTGCTTAAGGAACCCGGCACGGATGGCGTAAATTGATGTCCAGGGGCGCCGACTGCCGCGACCGCCCCGAGACAGCCTGGCAATGAACGACACCACACCGCCATCGACCGCCCCGCCCCAGCGCGCCAGCGCGACAACCCAGCGCGGGTGCGCTGGGGTGCCCGCGCCGGGCGGCCGGCTGCGCCGCGCGCTGCTGCTTGCGGTATTGGCGTCGGCCGCAGCCCGTCTCGATGCGCGTGATCTCGAGGAACTGCTCACGACGCCGGTGCCACGCCCGAGCCCGTTCGAGGTGATCAAGGCCGAACCTGTGGTCGGCGCAGCGAAGTACGAGCAGCGCCAGAGCGAGGTTGCCGCAGCGGCAACGGTGATCAGCCGCGAAGAGATCCGCAGCTTCGGCTGGCGCACCCTGGACGAGGCGCTCGCGACCCTGCCTGGTGTATTCAAGACCTACGACCGCCAGTACAGCTACCTCGGCGTGCGCGGCTTCGGCCTGCCCGGCGACTACATGACGCGGGTGCTGCTCACCATCGACGGTGTGCGCGCCAACGAGCCGCTGTATGACAGCGCCCCCCTGGGCAGGACCTTTCCGCTCGACCTCGACCTGGTCGAGCGCATCGAATTCATCCCCGGGCCCGGTGGCGCCCTCTACGGACAGAATGCGATGTTCGGCGTCATCAACGTCGTCACCCGCAAGGGGGCGGGGCTCGACGGCGGCGAACTGGCGCTCTCGCTGCAGTCTCCTCGAGCCACTCGCGAGGGCCGCGTGAGTTGGGGCAAGCGCCTGGACAACGGCGTCGACCTGCTGATCTCGGCCTCGGCCCTGCGCTCGGACGGCGAAGACCTGACCCTCGCCTTCGGCGACGGCGAACGGGGCATCGCGCGCGGACTGGACGGCGAGCGCGACGACGAGTTCCTGTTCAAGGCCAGCCGCGGCCCGTGGTCGTTCACCCTCATGCATGGCGACCGCCTCAAGGACGACGCGGTCGCCACCTACGGCACCGACCGCTTCTCACCCGGCAGCTTCCAGCGCGACCGGACAACGTTTGCCAATCTCGACTATCGCGACACCTTGTCGGCCACCCTGTCGATCTCGGCGCGCCTGTTCGCCGGCAGCCACCGCTACGACAGCACCCTGATCTATTCCGGTCAGCCCTATGGCTATCCGGGCCTGGCCGACTGGCAAGGCACCGAAGTCCAGCTGCTGTCGACCGCGTTCGCCGCACACACGCTGATGCTGGGGCTGGACTACCAGCGCAACAGCCGTATCGAACAGCACGTCGTCGATTTCTCCGACACATCCTCCACAAGCAACTGGCGTGACCGTCGCAACAGCTACAGGCTTGGGCTCTACGCCCAGGACGACTGGCAGATCGGCGAGGACGTGACGCTGACCCTCGGTCTGCGCATGGATCGCAACGACCACATCGGCACTCGCCTGAGCCCGCGCGCCGGCCTGATCTGGCACACTGCGCCGCGGACCACGCTGAAGCTGCTCTACGGCCGTGCCCACCGCGCACCGAACGCCTACCAGAGCTACTACGCTGACGGCGACTACATGGAAGCAAATCCGGACCTCGGCGGCGAAACGGTCGACACCGTCGAGTTGTCGATCGACCACCGCATCGGTCGCGCACTGCATCTGCGCGCCTCGCTCTACCAATGGCAGGTCGATGACCTCATCGCACTGAGCGAGGGCCAGGACGGCATCGTCCAGTACCGGAGTGCAGGCAAGCTCAGCAGCCGCGGCCTCGAGCTCTCCGCCGAGCAGGCGTGGCACAACGGCGCCCGCCTGCGCGGCAGCGTCTCGGCGCAGAACACCGTCGACACCGACGGCGCCTGGGTGCAGAACTCGCCACGCGTTCTCGGCCGCGTCAACCTCTCCAGCCCCTTGCCCCGCACCCGCCTGCGCACTGGCGTGGAACTCGCCTATGACGGCATGCGCCGCACCGCCAACGGCGAAACGGTCCCGGCACACTGGCTGGCCAACCTGCATGTCGTCGCCGAGCGCTGGATTCCTGGTGCCGAGTTGTCGCTGAGCGTGCTCAACCTCTTCGACAAGGACTATGCCCACCCCGGTGCAGGTGAGCGCACTCATCAGATGCATGCCATCGGCCAGGACGGCCGCAGCATCAGGCTGCGTCTCGACTACCGCTTCTGACCCGCGCACATGGGCTCACGACACCACGCCTTCAAGACCCTCCGTGCCGGTGCGAGTCGCGCACTCGCGGGCCTGCTGTGCGGGATCTCGCTGGCGGTGCTGCCCGCAGCCGCAGGCTTCGCCCAGGCGCCGGAAGGAGACGACGAGTACAGCCTCAAAGCCGCCTTCCTGATCAACTTCGCCAGCTTCGCTACCTGGCCGGACAGCCATCGTCCGGCACTCCATCTTTGCATCTACGGCGAGGACCCGTTCGGCGCACACCTCGATGCGCTCGAACAGCGCACCGTCGGCACCCGCCCACTGCAGATCCGGCGCACCTTGCGGGTCGACGGCCTGGGCGGCTGCGACATGGTGTTCATCACCCGCTCGATGATCGGCAACCTGAATCGCGTGCAGGACCGGATCGATGGCCTTCCCGTGCTCACGATCGCCGACAGCCCGGGCGCGATGCAGAAGGGCGTCATGCTCAACATCGAAACCCTGGGCAACCGCATTGGTTTTTCCGTCAACCTTGCCGCAGCGCGCAACCACGGCGTGGGGCTGAGCGCCCGACTGCTCAAGCTCGCATCCGAGATCCAGCAATGAACCTGCAGTCTCCCTCCCCTGACCATGAGCAGCGCATGACGCTCGGCGAGAAACTGCGCCGCGTCAGCCAGCGCGCGCTGGGCGCTGCCGTGGCCCTGCTGGCCGTGCTGATCACGCTCGGCGGCCTGGTGATCAGCGCACTCGCACTCGAGAGCAACACCCGCGTGATGGCACGCGTGCTCGCCGACAACGCCGCCGCAAGCCTGATGTTCCTCGACAACGCCTCGGCTGGCCGCATTCTTACCGCGCTGGAGCACCTGCCCGACGTGCGCGGCGCGGCCATCTTCGACGTCGACGGCGCAGAGTTCGCCCGCTTCGGCGAGTTCACCGCCCAGGGCCGCAAGGCGTACAGCCTGGCCGCCGAGCAGGCGCGTTTCGATCTCGGCACGCTGCGCATGACCCAGCCGATCATCGAGAACGGCAACGTCCTGGGCGTGCTCGACCTCGACCTCGACCTGCGCCCGCTCTACATCCAGGTCTTCGCCCATGGGTCGATCGCCGCGCTGGCCGCCGCGCTTGCGCTGCTGCTCGCCACCCGCACCCTCAGGCGGCTGAACCATGCGGTGCTGCAACCGCTGTCGTCACTGTCGTCACTGATGGACAAGGTCGCACACGACGAGGACTACAGCGCACGCGCAGCCCCAAGCAGCGTCATCGAACTCGACTCGCTGGCCGCCGGCTTCAATCGCATGCTCGGCCAGATCGCCGAGCGCGATGCGCGCCTGGCCGCCCACCGGGAGCAACTCGAGGACGAGGTCGCCAGCCGCACCGAAGAACTGCGCCGGGCCAAGGAGGCGGCAGAAGCGGCCAGCCAGGCCAAGAGCGACTTCCTGGCGACGATGAGCCACGAAATCCGTACGCCGATGAACGGTGTGCTGGGCATGACCGAACTGCTGCTCGACAGCGGACTGAACCAGGAGCAGCGTCATTTCGCGGAGGCGGTGGAGCACTCCGGCCGCCACCTCCTTGGCATCATCAACGACATCCTCGATTTCTCCAAGATCGAAGCTGGCCATCTCGAGCTCGAGGCGGTGGAGTTCGAGCTCGGAGATCTGCTCGAGGGCACGCTGGCGATGTTTGCCCAGCCCGCCGAGAAGAAGGGCCTGGAGCTGGTCGCCGACCTGCCAGCCGAGGTCCGCCGCAGCCTGCGCGGCGACCCCTTCCGCTTGCGCCAGGTCATCGGCAATCTGATCAGCAACGCGGTCAAGTTCACCGCCCGCGGCGAGGTCGTCGTGCGTGCCCGCCTGCTCGACGAGAGCGAGCATGACTGCCACTTGCGCATCAGCGTCGAGGACACGGGGATCGGCATCCCGGTCGATGCCCAGCAGCGCATCTTCGACCAGTTCTCACAGCTCGACGGCTCCACCACGCGCCAGTTTGGCGGCACCGGGCTGGGCCTGGCGATCTGCCGCCGCCTGCTCGGATTGATGCACGGCGAGATCAGTCTCGACAGCGCGCCGCACGAGGGCGCACGCTTCCACGTCGACCTTGTCCTGCCCAAGGGCCTCAGCAGCCCGGCGTCACTGCGCAGCAACGTCGAGCTCGCCGGAATCCGCGCACTGGTGGTGGACGACAACGCCACCAACCGCGAGATCCTGCTGCGCCAGCTGCGGGCCTGGGGCATGCAGGTCGACTGCGCGGCGGATGGCGATGCTGCGCTCGAGTTGCTCGCACGCACGGCGGCGGCGGGCGAACAGGTCGACATCGCGGTACTGGACATGCACATGCCACGCATGGATGGCCTGAGGCTTGCGACCGAGATCCGCAACACGCCGGCGCTTGCCGCCATCCGCCTGGTGGTGCTGACCTCGAGCTACTCCAGCGCAAGCGTGCGCGAACGTGAGCGCGCGGGCATCCTGCGCTGCGTGCACAAGCCGATCCGCCAGGCCGAGCTGCACGAGGTACTGTCGAGCGCACTGCGCGCACCCGGCCAGCAGGCCGCCACCAGGGCACAGGCCGACGCCGCGGCGGCGTCACTTACCGGGCGCGTGCTGCTGGCGGAGGACAACCCGGTCAACCGCCATGTCGGGCAGGCCATGCTCGAACGCCTCGGCCTGTCGGTGTGCTTCGCCGAGAACGGCGAGGAGGCCTTGCGCCTTGCATCGAGGGAAGACTTCGATCTCATCCTGATGGATTGCCACATGCCGGTGATGGATGGCTACGAGGCCAGCGCGGCGATTCGCGCGCAACACCGCCAGCCGCGCGTACCGATCGTGGCCCTGACGGCGAACGTGATGGAAGGTAACCGCGAGCGCTGCATTGCCGCCGGCATGGACGACTTCCTGGCCAAGCCCTACGCGCAGGAGCAACTGCGGGCCATGCTCAAGCGCTGGCTGGCCGCGCCATCGGCCGGCACGCTCCCCACAGCCCCGCCCGTTGCAGCTCCGAGCGCTCCTGAAAGCGCGCAGGCGGTGATCGATCCTGCCTTCATCGAGCAGTTCCGCGCCCTCGATCCGAACGGTGGCATGACGCTGGTCCAGCGCATCCTCGGTGTCTTCCTCGAAAGCAGCGACCCGCTGCTCGCGGCGCTCGAGCAAGCCGTTGAAGCAGGCGATGGCGCGGGGCTGCGCCAAGCCGCACACAGCCTCAAGTCGAGTTCGGGGAATATCGGAGCAAGATCCCTTGCCGCGCTGTTCAAGGAGTTCGAGATGATGGGCAAGAACGGGCGCGCGGAGGAGGCGCACGCAAGGCTCGACGAACTACGCCACGAGTACGCCCGCACGCTCGACGGAATCCGCAGGCTGCAGCAGACGCTTGGCCATTGAGCCTGACGCCTGCCCTGTTCAATCGGTAGGAAGGCGCACCTTACGAGCCAGATCGAGCAAGGCGGCACCCGGTTTGAGACCGGCGCGCCGGCAGCGCTCGACATCGACCTCGAAGGCCAGCCGGCTGCCTTCGGGAACGATGCGGATCGCGACGTCCTGCAGCGACGGCGCATCGCTGACCGTCAGCACCGGCGCGTCGCCCAGCGCGTCGACGATGCGAGACAGGTTGGCCTGTTCGCCGGCGCCAACGAAGAGCACATCGCAATCGCGGATCGCCGACAGCGCCGCGAGAGGCACCGCCGATACCACGCGTCCATGCAGGACCTTGCCCTCGAGTCGCCGCATCGCAAGCGCAAGCTCATCGTCGCCAAGAACACAGAGATTGAAGCTTGTCCGCGCCGACGCGGGCCACTGCGTAAGCGCAGCAAAATTGTAGGCGTAGGTCGCCTTGAGCTCATGCTCGGGAACGGCCTGGCCCCGCGCCCCCGACACGGCGGAGACGACCAGCAGCAGGCAGGCGAGCGCGCGCAACCTCATAGCGCGTAGCCGAGTTCCAGCCACAGGCTGCGGCCATCCATGCGCAGACTGTCCTGCGCCACGCCGCTGTCGGGCCGCCAGCCGAGGCCGGAAACCGTCTCATAGCGGCGGTCAAACAGGTTGCGTACGGTCAGGGACGCGAATACGCCATGCCAGGCCTGTTCGGTGGAAAGCGTCAGGTTCGCGAGCGTGACGCCACCGAGCATGCGCCGCTCGCGCGTCAGGCGTGGACCGAGATACTGCATCTCGAAACCGGTGCGCAGCGCTTCGCCCGGCAGCAGAAAGGTGAAATTGAGCTTGCCGAGCAGGTCGGGCGAATTGACCGCATCGCGCCCATCGACGTCGCGCACATGCTGTCGGGCAAGGCTGGCGCGCAGGCGGGCCGCTCGCGCCCACAGGTGCTCGATCTCGACTTCGGCGCCGCGCGCCCAGCTGCTGCCTTCAGCAACGTAGTCCTCGACCGCTGCGCTATACACCGGCAGATCGCTCCGCCGATAGTGGTACAGGGAGCCGGTCACGCGGGTTTGCGGCGACAGCTGGTGCTGCAGCACCCACTCGGTGGCGGCGACATACTCGGGCACGGCGGTGTCACCGGATGTCCAGCGATCGTTCGCATTGGGCATCTTGAAGGCCTCGCTGTAGGAAACCTTCACCGACGTGCGCGCGTCGGGGGACCAGATCAGCGCCACACGCGGACTGAGATTGCCGTCGAGATCGTCGGCGTCGTCATAGCGTGCGCCGATGTTCAAGGTCCAGTGCTCACTCCAGCGATAGTCGTCCGCGAAGTAGACACTCGCCGTCCGGCGCGACAGCGCGCCCTCGTTCTGGCTCAGCACCTCGCGGCCCGGTGACAGGTAGCGCACGCTGAAGGCCTGACGGTGGTCCTTGCGCAGTTCCGCCCCGAAAACCAGGGTGTGCCCGGCGAACCAGCGCCCGACGAACTTCTGGTCGAAGCGCCACCAAGCGCCCTTGTAGTCGCGGACACCGAATTTCTCGCCGTCGAAGTAGCCATAGGGCACACCGGCAGCATCGTTCTCGCACGACACGATCCGCGGCTCGTCCTCTGCACACTCTTCCCTCGCATACTCGCGTTCGTTCCAGTACGCGTAGCGGCCCAGCATCAGACTGGACGACGAATGCAGCCGCAGGCCCAGATCCGTCTCGTGGCGCACGCCTATGAACGCGCTCTCGTCCCGGATCGGGAAGGGGGTGTTGAACGCGGTGTACTGCGAGGGGTTCGTCGGCACGCCCTTGCTGCGCTCGACCCATGCCCCGTGCACCGTCCACCCGGACCACGACAGCTTGCCGAACACCCTTTGGTTGCGCTCGCCGTCGCGGCCCTCGGCGACGCCGCGGTTGGTGGCGGGGGTATCGTAGGCGGGGAAGTAGAGATTGCGGCCGTCGATGTCGAGCATCGACGCCGAGAGCAGGACCTCCGCACCGCTCTCGAGCCGCTTGCCCCAGGTGGCGCGCTGACCGCTGGCGCCCTGGCTGGAGAACTGGGCGGACACCCGCGCGCCGTCAAAGTCACGCCCCTTGCGCGTCACCACATTGATGATGCCAAGCAGTGCGTTGTTGCCGTAGGTGACCGATCCGGTCCCCGGCACATACTCCACGCGCTCGACCAGTTCGAGGTCGATCAGGCCTGACTCATCGATGAAGGCCTGGTCGAAGAGATTGTCCTGGACCGCATAGCCATCGACGAGCAGCATCACGCGCCCCGCGTAGTCCTCGGCATCGCCGAAGCCCCGGCCACCCATGTACTGATAGCGACGCTCATCGGTAACATAAAGGCCGCGCATGCTGGCAATGACCTCGGCCAGCGTACGATAGCCGTAGGCGCGGATGTCATCTGCGGTGACGATCGCCACCGCGGACGGCGCATCGCTCACCTGGCGTGCAAGCCGCGAGGCGGAGATGAAGTCGCGCTGCAACAGCGCCTCGAGCGGCAGCGCGGTCAGGTCTTGCGCTGCCGCAGCCCCCCCGGATGCCGCGAACAGGATGCCGAATCCGGCCAAACAGACCTTCAGACGGCGGAAGATCACGGTCGCAGCGGCTCCTCTCTTCGAATTTGCATAATGCACACCCTTTGAATCAGGTATTTTATCAGCCTCTGCAAGGGCCCAAGCTCGCTGACGATGAAGAAGCTCGAACAAATTCCGCTGGATGGTGATCTGCCCAGCCCGAAAGGCGTAGCGCTGGCCATTCTCGACCTGTGCCGCCGGGAAGACGCGACCTTCACCGACCTGGCGCAGCTTGCCCAGACCGACCCCGCGCTCGCAGGCAGGCTGCTGCGCCAGGCCAACTCCGCGGCAATGGGCGGCGGGCGCCCGGTGGCGTCGGTACTCGAGGCGATCCGCCGCCTCGGCCTGGGCACCGTACGCAACCTGGCACTGGGCTTTTCACTCGTCGACCAGCATCAGAATGGCCCCTGCCAGGGTTTCGACTACCAGTCGTTCTGGTCACACTCCTTGTTGATGGCAATCGCCGTCCAGCAATTCGGAACGACGATGAACCTCGGGTCGGGCGAAGAACTGTTCGCCTGCGGGCTGCTTGCACAGGTCGGCCGCCTGGGGCTGGCCACGGTATACCCGGCCGCCTATGGCCGCCTGCTGCAGGATACCGACGCACACAGCCCGCTCGTCGAGCGTGAACGCGAGCACCTGCACACCGACCACAACGAACTGACCGCAGCCCTGCTGACCGCATGGGGCATCCCCAGCGCACTGGTGGAACCGATCTACCACCACGAAGCCCCCGAGGCCTCCGGCTTCCTGGCCGGCTCGAGACCGCAGCAACTGGCCAGCGTCTTCCACTTCGCCCGCTGCATCGCCGACCTCGGCCTCGCGCCGGAAAGCGAATACGGCAACCGCAGCGCCGCACTGCTGCTGCTCGGCGGCAAGCTGGGCCTGGATGCCGATGCGCTGGACCACGCGATCAACGAGCTGATGCCGCGCTGGCGCGAGTGGGGCAACCTGCTCAAGGTCCCGGCGGCAGCGCTGCCCACCTTCGCCCAGATGTCCGCCGCAGACGCGCGCCGCCCCGAACTGTCCGGCACCCCCACTGCCCTGCGCGTGCTGCTGGTGGATGACGATGCCACCTCGCGCTGCATCGTCGAGAGCGTGCTCCGCGACGTGCTTGGGCATACGGTCATCAGTGCCGGAACAGGTGCGGAGGCACTCGCAGTCGCGGTAGACGCGCAGCCCCACATCGTCATCACCGACTGGATGATGCCAGGCATGAGCGGCCTCGAGCTCACGCACGCGCTGCGCGCCACCGAGTGGGGGCAGACGATGTACCTCATCATGCTCACCGGACTGGACGCCGAAGACGAGATCGCCGAGGCCTTCGAAGCCGGCGTGGACGACTTCCTGACCAAGCCGGTCAATGTGCGCACCCTGCGCGCCCGGCTGCGGGCCGCGGGCCACTACGTGCAGCTGCTCGAGGCCTGGGAGCGCGACCGCGCACAGCTCAAGCAGTTTGCCGCCGAGCTCGCGATCAGCAATCGTCGTCTCGAGCACACGGCCATGACCGACCTGCTCACCGGCCTGCCCAACCGGCGTGCCGGCACGGACGCGCTCGCCAAGGCCTGGCCGGCGGCCAGCCGCTCCCAACAGCCGCTCTCGGTGCTGGTGCTCGACATCGACTATTTCAAGCGCATCAACGACACCCACGGCCATGCAGTCGGCGACAAGGTTCTGGTCGCGGTCGCCCAGGAGCTCCAGCGCGCGGCACGCAAGAACGATGCCGTATGCCGCTGGGGCGGAGAGGAGTTCCTGATGATCTGCGAGAACACCGACCTCAAGGCCGCACTGCTCGCAGCGGACCGGCTGCGGCGCACGGTCGAGTCGATGAAGATCGACGCGGGAGGGAGCCCAATTCGCACCTCGATCAGCATCGGCGTGGCCAGCCGCGAAGCGTCGATGATCGATGCCGACAGCCTGGTCAACGCCGCCGATCGCGCGCTCTACCGCGCCAAGGAGTCGGGGCGAAACCGCTCGTGCATCATCGTGCAGGGGCAGTTGCGCTGCCTGCCGTGAGTTGTGCAGCCTCAGACGGCAGCGACACCGCCGACGGCAGCATGGCCGGCGCGAACAGCCAGCCCTGGAAGCGTTGGCACCCCATGCCAACGAGCAGTTCGAACTGATCCTCGGTTTCCACACCCTCGGCGACGACCTCCAGCCCAAGCGTGATCGCCAGGGCATGGATGGTCGCGCAGATCTCACGGTCTCCGGCGTCGGTCGCAATGTCCCTGACGAAGGCCTTGTCGATCTTCAGTTCCGTGATCGGCAACAACTTGAGTTTGACCAGGGATGACTGCCCCGTACCGAAATCGTCCATCGACAACTTGAAGCCGGCGCGGGACAAGGCCTCGACGGACGGCAGCATGCGATCCTCCAGGAGCTGGGTCTCGGTCACCTCGAGGACGAGATCCGCGGCAGCGACGCCGGCTGCATGCACAATCTGGGCGTAACGCTGCGCAATCTCCGCTTCGATGAGCTGGCGTGCCGATACGTTCACCGATACCGGCGGTACCCAGCGCCCCTGCGCACGCCAGGCAAGGATCTGCCTGCAGGTCGTCTCCAGCACCCACTCCCCGATCGCGACGATCAGGCCACTTTCCTCGGCGATGGGAATGAACTCGTCCGGCGGCACCGGCGCTCCGTCCACCGTCCAGCGCAGCAGCGCCTCCAACCCAACCAGATTGCGCAAGGCGTCGTACTGCGGTTGATAGACAACATGAAACTCGAGGTCCGGTCGCGCAAGGCGCAGCCTGTTGCGCAGCTCGAGCTTGCGCCGGGTGACCTCGGTATAGGCCTCGATATAGAAGCGATAGGTGCCACGCCCGGCGGACTTGGCTTCGTTGAGTGCCGAGTCGGCGTTACGGATGAGCTCGACCGCATTGGCGGCATCGTCGGGATACAGGCTGATGCCGATGCTCGCGCCGACGATCTGTTGCGCCATGGCTGCATCTGCCCACGGACAGTCGACCCTATCGAGCAAGGCTTGAGCAAGGGCCGCGACATCGGTGCGCGAGTGCATCCGCTCGACCATCACCATGAATTCGTCGCCGCCCATGCGCGCCAGCGTTGCATCGCTGCGCAGGCAGGACTGCAGGCGCATCGCGGTCTCACGCAGCAGGCGGTCGCCGAAACGATGGCCGAAGGTGTCGTTGACCTGCTTGAAGTGGTCGAGATCGATGAGCAGCACCGCCACCTGCCCCCCACTCAGCGCCGCCTCGCGCAGGCTGTGTTCGAGACGATCCTCGAACAGGCGGCGATTGGGCAGTTCGGTCAGAGTGTCGAAATTGGCGAGTCGGTACATCTGCGCCTCGTTGCGCAGGATGGCGTTCTCAGCATTGCGCAGGCGTTCGAGAACACCGACCACCAGGGTCTGGCGCACGGTCGTCAGCGTGAGCGCCAACAGACAGCAGGCAAAGATGACGCGCTGGGCCACGCCGGCATCGTCCCCGCTGCGCAAGAACAGCAGCACCAGGCTCAACAGCGCAAGTGCCATGGCCGCCAAGGGCAGGTAGGCCATCGTACGCTCGCGCCAGCATTCGTCGCCGCGTAAGTCGGCCTCGATCCGGAAGCGACAAGCACCCAAACCGAAAAGCACCGCGGACAGGGTGAATGCGGCATTGAAAAGGCTGCCAGGCACCAACGCGTCCTCCAGTGCCAGAAGGTTCCAGTGCATCCAGCTCAGACCGTAGGTTGTCGTTCCCACAAGCACGAGCAGATGGAAGCGATCAGGCCTCAACTGCAAGGCGGGCACCACCAGCACCGCGAGTCCTGCAGCCAGCAGGAACAGGACAGGATAGAGCGCCAGCACGATCAGGCTGCCGAAGGCCAGGTCGGCCCCGGAAGGGAAGTAAAGGGTGAGTACGGCCGCCATGAGGGCACTCATGGCCCCCCCGATGTCGAGCAGCGACGGCAACAAGCGCTCGCGTGGCAAGCCCCTGACGAGCGCGGCCAACCAGCCTGCCGCCCACGCCACCGGCGCAAGCAGAAACACTGCATCCGCCGGCGCCGGGAATGGATTCCACCCCGACGCCACCTGCACCATCCAGACCAACTGCCCCGCGAAGATCATCAAGGCACCGGCAAACAGACCTATCCGCAAGGGTCGGTCGATGACCCTTGCGCCCGCCAGCCCCCGCCAGGCGAGCCATGCAGATCCACCAAAGGCAAACGTCCACTGCAGGTTGTCGAAGATGCTCGCCCACATGGCCGACGGTGCCAGCCGTGCGGCAACGACGAGCGCAGCCATCACGGCGACCCATCCAACGAAGACGCTGCCTCCCCGAACCGTCATCAGCCCCTCCAGCCCCACAACCCGCGGCCGTCAGGCCTGTGCTGCAATCCTACTCCAAGTCCTGCCCATCGCTGCTGCTGCCGGATCCGCGCTGCGCGCCTATCGGCGGATCGGTTATGCTGCGCGGTCTCCACGAACATCGCATCGCGTCAACCTCAAGATGAGAAAGCTCGAGCGCATTCCGCTGAACGGCAAACTCCCCAGCCCGAAGGGCGTAGCGCTCGCAATTCTCGACCTGTGCCGCAGCAGTGATGCCGACTTCAAGGACATCGCCCGCGTCGCCCAGACCGACCCCGCCCTGAGCGGCCGTCTCCTGCGCCAGGCAAACTCGGCGGCCAGTGGCGGACGTTCCGTTGCTTCGGTTACCGATGCGATCGCCCGCCTGGGCCTGGGCACCGTGCGCAACCTTGCGCTGGGCTTCTCACTCGTCGATCAACATCAGGACGGCCCCTGCCCCGGATTCGACTACGCAGGCTTCTGGTCCCACTCCCTGCTGATGGGCGTTGCGATGCAGGCCTTCGCGAGCGTGTCCAGCGGCGGCGCCGCAGACGAACTGTTCGCCTGCGGCCTGCTGGCACAAATCGGCAGGCTCGCCCTGGCGACGGCCCACCCACAGGAATACGGTGCACTGCTTGCCCACCCGGACGCTGCAAGCCGGCTCGTGGAACTGGAGCGCGAGCACCTGCACACCGACCACACCGAGCTCTCCGCTGCAATGCTCGCCGACTGGGGCCTGCCGATGGCCCTGGTCGAGCCGATCTACTACCACGAATCACCCGACGACTCGGGCTTCGCCCCCGGCTCCAGGCCGCATCAACTGGTGCACCTGTTCCATCTCGCACGCTGTGTCGCCAACCTTGGAACCGCCTCGGAACACGAGCGGGGCGAGCAGATCCCCGGTTTGCTGCTGCTGGGCAGCAAGTTCGGCCTCGATGCCGACGAGATGGGGCGCACCATCGACAGCCTGATGCAACGCTGGCGCGAATGGGGCGAGCTGCTCAAGGTATCGACCGCTGCGCCGCCCGCCTTCGCGCTGATGACGGACGCCCAGGCAAAGCGCGGAACCAACGAATATGCAATGCGCGTGCTGCTGGTCGAGGATGACGCCACCACACGGACAGCCCTGCACGCAGCACTGGAGAAGAACCTGGGGCATCAGGTCACCTGCGCGTCGAATGGTCGCGAAGCGCTCGCGCTCGCACTCGAGACCATGCCTCAGGTTGTCCTGACCGACTGGCAGATGCCGGGGCTGAACGGGCTGGAGCTGTGCCGGGCACTTCGCGCATCGGAGTGGGGGCGGACGATGTACATCGTGATGCTCACGGCCAGCAACAACGAGCAGGAGGTCATGGAGGCCTTCGAGGGCGGCGTCGACGACTTCCTCGCCAAGCCGGTAGACATGCTCATGCTGCGCGCGCGCCTGTTCGCCGCCCGCCACCACAACCAGCTACTGGAAGACTGGGACCGGGACCGCGCCAAGCTGAAGCAGTTCGCCGCCGAACTCGCGATCAGCAACCGCAGGCTCGCCCATGCGGCAATGACCGACCTGCTGACCGGCCTGCCGAACCGACGCGCGGGCATGAACAGCCTGTCCAAGGCATGGGCGGCAACCGACCGCTCGGGTGAAGCACTGGCCGTGCTGGTGCTGGACATCGACCACTTCAAGACGATCAACGACACCTATGGCCACGCCATCGGTGACACGACCCTGCGTCAGGTAGCCCAGGCGATCGAGCGCTCGGCGCGCAAGAACGACAGCGTCTGCCGCATGGGCGGCGAAGAATTCCTGGTCATCTGCCCCAACACCGACATCAAGGCAGGCCTGCTCGCTGCCGAGCGCCTTCGCCGCGTCATCGAGAACCTGCGCGTCGACACGGGAAAGAGCATGATCAGTGTCACCGTCAGCATCGGCGTGGCCGCGCGCGAGCCGAAGATGACCGACACCGACAGCCTGGTCAACGCAGCGGACCGCGCCCTCTACACGGCCAAGCACTCGGGGCGCAACCTGAGCTGCGTCTGGGTCAACGGCAAGCAGCGCTGCGGCCCCTGGTAGGACCCGGCCACTTGGGCCAGTTCAGCGCTTGCCGCCGCCCAGCAGCGAACCCAGCAGCCCGCGCACGATCTGGCGGCCAATCGAACTGCCGATGGTGCGGGTGACCGTCTTCGCGGCGATCTGCACCAGGCCGTCGCGCTGCCCACCGCGCGGTCCGGTAGAGCCGAACAGGATCTCATTCATGCCTCCCCCCGACCCGGACGCCGCCTGCTGGCGCGCTGCAGCCTGCTGCTCGGCCGCTGCTGCCGACGCCGCCGCCTGCGCGCGCAGCATCTCGTAGGCGGACTCGCGGTCCACCACCTGCTCGTAGTGGCCATGAACCACCGAGCCGGTGATCGCCGCGCGCCGCTCGGCCTCGGTCAGCGGCCCCAGGCGCGAGTCGGGCGCGATCACGAAGCAGCGCTCGGTGACCTCGGGGCGACCCTTGTCGTCGAGGAAAGACACCAGTGCCTCGCCCACGCCGAGCTCGGTGATCGCCTGCGCCGCGTTGAAGGCAGGGTTCGGCCGCATGGTGTCGGCAGCGGTCCTGACCGCCTTCTGGTCGCGCGGAGTGAACGCGCGCAGGGCGTGCTGCACGCGGTTGCCGAGTTGGCCGAGCACGGTCTCCGGCACGTCGAGCGGGTTCTGGGTGACGAAATACACGCCCACGCCCTTCGAGCGGATCAGGCGCACCACCTGCTCGATCTTCTCGACCAGCGCCTTGGGCGCATCGTTGAACAGCAGATGGGCCTCGTCGAAGAAAAACACCAGCTTGGGCTTGTCGGGGTCGCCGATCTCCGGCAACTGCTCGAAGAGCTCGGAGAGCATCCACAGCAGGAAGGTCGAGTAGAGCTTGGGCGAGTTGTAGAGCCGGTCGGCGGCCAGCACGTTGATCACGCCACGGCCCTCGGCATCTGTCTGCATCAGGTCGTGGATGTCGAGCATCGGCTCACCGAAGAATACGTCGCCGCCCTGCTGCTCGAGCGCGAGCAGATTGCGCTGGATGGCGCCGATCGAGGCCGGGGAGATGTTGCCGTATTCGGTGGTGAAGCTCTTCGCATTCTCGCCCACGAACTGCACCATCGCGCGCAGGTCCTTGAGGTCGAGCAGCAGCATGCCGTTGTCGTCGGCGATCTTGAACACCAGCGTCAGGACGCCGGTCTGGATATCGTTGAGATTGAGCAGGCGGGCGATGAGCAGCGGGCCCATGTCGGAGATGGTGGCGCGCACCGGGTGGCCCTGCTCGCCGAACACGTCCCAGAACACCGCGGTGTTCGCACGTGGCGCATATTCGGTGATGCCGATCGCCTCCAGGCGTTGCAGCAGCTTGGGCGCCGCAGTGCCGGCCGCGCCGATACCCGAAAGGTCGCCCTTCACGTCGGCCATGAATACCGGCACGCCGATGCCGGCGAAGGCTTCGGCGAGCTTCTGCAGCGTCACTGTCTTGCCGGTGCCGGTGGCGCCGGTGATCAGGCCATGGCGGTTGGCCAGCCGCGGCAGCAGCAGGATGTCCTTGAATGCGGCGTCCTGGGGCGATCGGGCAATCAGCATTGGTTCGGCCATGGCATGCTCCTCGGGTCGGAATCGGTCGATCGCAAAAGTGTAGCAGCGCCAGCGTGGCCACGGCCCGCCCGCGTGGCCCGGCGGTATAATGCGCCCCTCTTCAATCGCAGATGCAGCACAGAGGTTTTCTATGGCGGGTCATTCCAAGTGGGCCAACATCCAGCACCGCAAGGGTCGTCAGGACGAGAAGCGCGGTGCGGCGTTCTCCAAGCTGGCCAAGGAGATCACCGTTGCCGCCAAGATGGGCGGGGGTGACCCAGGCTTCAACCCGCGCCTGCGCCTGGCGGTGGACAAGGCCAAGGGCGTGAACATGCCCAAGGACAAGATCGACAACGCGATCAAGAAGGGCACCGGCGAACTCGAGGGCGTGAGCTACGAGGAGATCCGCTACGAGGGCTACGGCATCGGTGGCTCGGCGGTGATGGTCGATTGCCTTACCGACAACAAGACCCGCACCGTCGCCGACGTGCGCCACGCCTTCTCCAAGTACGGTGGCAACATGGGTACCGACGGCTGCGTGGCCTTCCAGTTCAAACATTGCGGCCAGCTGCTGTTCGCCCCCGGCACCAGCGAGGACGCGCTGATGGAAGCCGCGCTCGAGGCCGGTGCAGAGGACGTGCAGACCAACGACGACGGCTCGATCGAGGTGATCACCGGCCCCTGGGAGTTCACCAGCGTCAAGGAGGCTCTGGAGAAGGCCGGCTTTACCGCCGAGTTCGGCGAGGTGACGATGAAGCCCGAAAACGTGATCGAACTCGCCGGCGACGAGGCTGCGCGCATGCAGAAGCTCCTCGACGCACTCGAAGGCCTGGACGACGTGCAGGAGGTGTATACCTCCGCCGAGTTCGCCGAGTAAGCGCGGGGGCTGCGCCCTGCCCTGAAGGCTCGCGGCTTGCGCCGCTCCCACGGAGTGACCGGCATCACAGTGGGAGCGGCGCAAGCCGCGAGCTTTTTTCATTCGACACCCTGCCACCCCAGCCTCACTCCCCCATGGGAGGCGCAGGCCTCACGCGAGGCACGCGATGCCAGTTCCCACCCAGCTCACCCGCCTGATGCCCCTGTTGTTCGTCGTGCTGTGGAGCACCGGCTTCATCGGCGCGAAGTACGGCCTGCCCTACGCCGAACCGCTCACCTTCCTGGCCGTGCGCTACGTGCTCGTCATCGGCCTGATGACCCTGCTGGCGCTGGCCATGCGTGCCCCCTGGCCGGCAAGCCCGCGCGATGCGATGCACATCGCCGTCACCGGGCTGCTGGTGCATGCGGTGTATCTGGGCGGGGTGTTCATGTCCATCCACCATGGCCTGCCGGCGGGCATCTCCGCACTGGTGGTGGGCATGCAACCGCTGCTCACCGGCGCACTGGCAGGCGCGCTGCTGGGCGAGCGCGTGTCGTCGCGGCAGTGGGCGGGGCTGGCGTTGGGCTTCGCCGGCGTGGCCCTGGTGGTGGGAAGCAAGGTCTCGGTGGATGGCGTCGCCACCGACGCGCTCGGCCGCATGCTGCTGCCGGCGCTGGCCGCGCTGGTCGGCATCACCGCGGGCACCTTGTACCAGAAGCGCTTCTGCCCGCGCTTCGACCTGCGCACCGGCTCGGTTCTGCAGTTCCTGCCCAGCCTCGCGCTGACCGCCCTGGTGGCGAGCCAGGTCGAGACCATGCAGATCGACTGGAGTGGCGAGTTCGTCTTCGCCTTGCTGTGGCTGGTGCTGGTGCTGTCGCTGGGTGCGATCAGCCTGCTCAACCTGCTGATCCGCAGCGGCAGCGCGGTCAATGTGGCCAGCCTGTTCTACCTCACGCCGCCGACCACCGCGCTCATCGCCTGGGCGATGTTCGGCGAGACCCTCAGCCCGCTCGCGCTCGCCGGCATGGCGATTGCGGTATCGGGTGTATGGCTGGCGCGCAAGGGCTAGAATCGACCGGCCCGCGCCCTGGAGGCCGTCCATGAGCAACGCCACCCGCGCCGTCGTCACCCGCATCCTGGGCCTCGACCCCGGGCTGCGCATCACCGGCTTCGGTCTCATCGACCAGCTCGGCAGCCAGCTGCGCTATGTCGCCAGTGGCTGCATCAAGACCCGGGACGGCGAACTGCCCGGACGCCTCAAGACCCTGCTCGACGGCGTGCGTGAGGTGATTGCCACTTACCAGCCCGATGTGGTCGTGGTCGAAAAGGTCTTCGTCAACGTCAACCCGCAATCGACCCTGCTGCTCGGCCAGGCGCGCGGCGCGGTGATCTGCGGCGCGGTTTCCTGCGACCTGCCGGTGGCCGAATACACGGCACTTCAGGTCAAGCAGTCGGTCGTAGGGTACGGCAAGGCGCACAAGGAACAAGTCCAGCACATGGTGCAACGGCTGCTGACGCTGGACGCCAGCCCAAGCTCCGATGCCGCCGACGCGCTCGCCTGCGCCATCTGCCACGCACACGGCACCCAGGGCCTGGGCAGCATGGACGGCATCGGAACGCGCCGTCGCGCAGGTCGCATTCTCGGGTAATTCTTCACAAAGGCGGCTAACCGCAGGCTTCCCTTAATCGCAACTTTATGCCATAAACGCCATAAACGATTCAATCAAGGCGCCATCATGGATGAAACCCTGCTTTTCTCACCGGAGCCCACCAGCAAAGCCTTGTTCCGACTTGCCGAGCAGGCGCTGGCGGACGGTGCGCAAGCCTTGATGATTCTCGCGGCCGATGGCAACCGCTATGACCCAGTCGAGCTTTCATCCTGGCTGCAGGCACTGCCAGTGCCCGTGTGCGGTGGCATCTTCCCGCAGATCGTGTTCGGTCGCATGCATCACGAGACCGGCTGCATCGTCCACGGCCTCAAGGGACAGGTGCGCATTATCGAAACCAGCGGTTTGTCGTCCTCCCAAGCAGACTACTCCGCCGAACTCGAATCCGCACTGCAGGACCTGCCATCGCCGCAAACCGTGTTCATCGTCGTAGACGGACTTGCACAGCGCATCGCAGCCTTCCTGGACGGCGTCTACGACATGCTGGGCAGCGACCCGGTGTATTTTGGCGGTGGCGCTGGCAGTCTGGACTTTCAGCAGCGCCCCTGCATCTTCAGCAACAAGGGCCTGCTCGTCGACCACGCCCAGATGGTGCTGATCGATCGACCCACGCGTGTCGGCGTCAGGCATGGCTGGCAGAAGCACGCCGGCCCATTCGTCGTTACCCAGGCTGAGCGCAACCGCATCATCAGCCTCGACTACCAACCCGCCTTCGAGCTCTATCGGACACTGGTCGATGCAGACTGCGGGGACAGTATCAACAGCGAGAACTTTTTCGAAATCGCCAAGGGCTATCCGTTCGGAATGGAAAGAGCCGGCGGCGAAGTGGTGGTTCGCGATCCGATCACGGTTATTGACGGAACCTTGGTGTGCGTCGGCGAGGTCGGCCCGAACAGCATCGTGTTCCTGCTCAAGGGCCAGCCAGAGGCGCTCATCGCCGCTGCCGAATCGGCCGCACTCGCCGTCAAGGACGCAGGAGACGCTCCAGTCATCATGATCGACTGCATCAGTCGAGTCCTGTTCCTGGAGGCTCGCTTCGAGGAGGAGCTTGCGGCGGTCGCTGCCCAGCTGGACGGTAGGGCGCTGTTCGGCGCCCTGACCCTGGGCGAGATTGCCAACCGCGGAGACGGTTGCCTGGAGTTCTTCAACAAGACCATGGTGCTGGCAGGCAGCTAGCCCCCATTCAGGCCCAACGCCCATGAACCCGCTCGACCCCAGCCGCCTCAGCCTGCTTTCCCTGCAGTATGAGCTGGCATTGCTGATCGGCCAGTCTCCGCGCCTGAGCGCGATGCTGCGCAGCTTCATGCCCAGCGCACTGAAGCTGCTCGACTGCCGGGCCGGCCATGTCTGGCTCGACACCGGGACGGGCACGGCGGCGCATTGCTTTTCGTTTCCGGCGAGAGAGAAGGCGATCCTGTCGGAAGACACTCAGCTCGCCCAACTCATCGAGGCACATCAACACCGCCCCGACGCCGCCCACGCTCTGACTCGCGAGCAAGGCAGGCAGTTGTACCTGCTGCCCATGGCGGGGAGCGGATTCGTCATTCTGGTGCGCATAGGGACTCCGCTCGAGAGCAGGCTGCTGACGGCACTCGCGCCCATTCTCGCGCGCCTGGACACAGCTTGTCGGGCCTGCCTGGAGTTCGAGCGTACAGAGCAGTTGCGCGCGCACGCCGAGGAGGCACGCCTCGCCGCCGAGGCGGCCAACCGGGCCAAGAGCGAGTTCCTCGCGGTCATGAGCCACGAGATTCGCACCCCGCTCAACGGCATCCTCGGGATGGCGCAGCTGCTCGAACTGAGCCCGCTCGCCGCGGGCCAGCGCGAGTGCGTGAGCACCATCCAGCAAAGTGGCACAACCTTGCTGAGCCTGATCAACGACATCCTCGATTTCGCCAAGATCGAGGCTGGCCGGCTCGAACTCGAGGCGCGCCACTTCGCACTGCGCGACGAGATCGACGCCCTGCTCGGCCTGATACGACCCCTCGCCCAAGGCAAAGGCCTGGCGCTGACGCTGCACTATGACAACCAGCTGCCGCCGAACGTCATCGGCGACAGCACCCGTCTGCGCCAGGTGCTCTGGAACCTGCTCGGCAATGCAATCAAGTTCACCGCTCACGGCCAGGTCGCACTCGAGGTGCGCCAACTGTCGTGCGACGCACAGTGCACACAGGTGCATTTCGTGGTCCGCGATACAGGCATCGGCATCTCGCCCGAGCAGAGCCAGCACCTGTTCAAGGCCTTCTCCCAGGCCGACAGCTCGACAACCCGACAGTACGGGGGGACCGGCCTTGGCCTGGCAATCAGCGCCAGCCTGGTCGAAGCGATGGGGGGTGCGATCAAGCTCGAAAGCGAACCCGGCAAGGGTGCGTGCTTCGACTTCGCGCTCGAGCTGCGGGTATCTGATACACCCGCCAGCCCCCAAGTTTCGGGCAAACCCTCGGCAGCCCGGCTGGCATTGGAGCGCAGCACCCAGTCGAAGCTGAAGGTCCTGATCGCCGAGGACAATGCGATCAACCGCTTGCTCGCCATCCGCCTGCTACAGCAGGGCGGCCATACCCTGGAGACGGCCGAAAACGGCCGCATTGCCGTCGACAAGGCGCAGCAGGGCGACTTCGACCTGATCCTGATGGACATGCAGATGCCCGAACTCGACGGCGTGGACGCGACACGGGCCATCCGCACGCTACCCCTCAGACGCCAGCCTCACATCGTCGCGATGACCGCCAACGCCTACGACGCCGACCGCAAACGCTGCCTCGAAGCCGGTATGAACGACTTCATCGCCAAGCCCTTCAGTGCCGAACAGCTATTCCTCGCCCTCGACAAGGTGCCGCGCAATTGAGCGCAGCGCCGCAGGCAGCGTCAAATACCTTGCGGCAGCTGTTGCAGTACGCCGAATCTTGCGTATAATCGCGGTCTCTTGATCGACGGAAACGCCGATCTGCCGCAAGGCACCGGGGGTATAGCTCAGTTGGTAGAGCAGTTGACTCTTAATCAATTGGTCCTAGGTTCGAGTCCTAGTGCCCCCACCAACAAATTCAAGCAAAAAGGCCAGTTCTCGCGAGCTGGCCTTTTTGCTTTTGGTCTTGCAGATCAAGACCCAACTCCTGACTGGTCAAAGCCCTATTTCGTGCGACTGACCTGGGTGTGCCAACCGTTCAGACGCCGCCCCTCCCGCGTCAGGACGGTCGACTCGCCATTGACCGTGACCACGATGCGGCCGTCCTTTTCCTCGGTGTAGGTACCGGCGGCGGTATGTCCGGGTTCATGCACGAACACCCGGGTGCGATCAACAAACTCGAAACGGTGCGCCTTGTCACCTGTTTCATAGACCCGGCCTCGCATCGCCCCTGCCTCGGCCTTATCGACCGCCGCAAGGATCTCTGCCCGACGTTTCCTGGCCCCTTCCTCGAACCGAGGCTTGAACGGCGCTGCGCTCGCTGGCCAAGCCGCAATCGATCTCAAGGCGGCGTCGACCGAATCGAGCGCGGCATCGGTCGCGGGCAAGGCGCCCAGTTTCGTCGTCATGTCACTGAACAGCGCATCGGCAACCACCTGGCGGCGCGCCTGAGCCGCATCATGGACACGCGCGGCCTGCGCCTGGGGCAGCTGTCGCAGCAGGTTGCCGTCCGCAGCCTGATCGATCTGCGCAAAGGCATCGAAGTCCCGGGACGATTCACCGATCTGCGCCACCAGCACATCCGCGATCTCGGTCGCGATGTGCGCCCGCCGTTCGGTCACGGCGCGCAGCAGGCTCTCCGTTGCCTCCTTCCCCAGCGCCGGCGCGTAGTCACGCGGCAGCGCCTGCGCCATGCGGTCCAGTAACCCCAGGCCTGGCAGGCTGACCGGCACCGCTCGCACTTCCGTAAGCAGGGCCTCGACCACCCCATCACGCATGGCAAGCGCCGTCCGCGCTGCAGGCTCTGCCACCCGCGTCGCGATCTCGGCTTCCGGCAGGTCCCGCAGCGCGGCAATCAATTCACGCGCAGCATTCGACGCCGCGGGCGCCAAGCCGTTGGCGGCCGCCGGCAGGCGTGCATACCCTTGCGCCGTTGCGGCCTGCTCGAGCGCGGAGTGAAAGCTCAGCAAGGGCAAGGAAGGCGGCGCACTCTGCAGCGCGTTCATCGCTGTGCCGGCCCTGCCCCGAGCATCGGCCAAGGCCTTGGAGAAGTTGGCGACGCGACTGACCAAGGCGCTCTGCATCGCGTTGTAGGCGCCGGACAACTCGCGATCCTTGGTTGCCTGGCGACAGGCCAGCACCACCTCCCGAACGCTCATGGCATCCGCTTCGGTCCAGGACAGCATCGGCTTGCCGAACAGCGCCTCCGTCTCCTGCGATACGAAGAGCCTGGGCAGGCGGTGACGACTGCCCAAGGCATTCGGCTGCCATTCGTCATTGCGATCGAAGCCGGCAGCCCAAGGCGCAACGGCCTCGCAGTCCGGCCTCGCGACCTGAGCCTGGGCACTTGCGGCCATCCCCATTGCACCGACAAGCACGGCAGCCACCCCCAGCATCCTGCGAACATGCCCGGTCCGGGGGCGCATCATGTAGCTCACGGATATGGCAGTCACTTCTGGTCTCCTGCTGATCGACGCACGTCGCACCAAACCGGTCAGTCCGTGAACTTACCCAGCCCCTTGAAAACCTCCCCCAGGCGGATGCATGAAGGCAACTTCATTCATCCACAGTGCAATTCGCGCACAGTGTCGCTAATACACATCAGACTCAATATAGACAGCTCTTCGATACCTTGCCCAGGAAACTGAAGGCCCACCACAGGCTCCCGCCTGGGCTCCCCGAAAGCAAAAAAGCCAGTCCAAGAGGAACTGGCTTTTTCTTCATTGGGCCCACATCCGGGCCCGTCCATGCAGACCCTGCGCTGCTTACGCCGCGCTCTTGAACAAGGACACCGTAGCACTGGTGGTCTTGCTCACGGCATCGACCGCAACAGCGGCAGCCTGGTCGGCATTGGCCTGGGCGACCTCGGAGACCTGCTTGACCACCTCGCTCGCGCCCTCGTAGGCCGACGAGGCGTTGGCGACTGCAGTCTTGAGGACCTTGACCGCCAACTCGGAACCGGGCGCTGCGCGATTGAGCGTTTCGAGCGTGACGATGACGCCCTGCAGCCATTGCGACATGCCGGCCTCGACGAGCTTGAAGAGCTCGACCTGTGCCAGGCTGGCAATGCCACTGGCGCTTTTGCCGTAGTCAAAGCCGCGCTTGAGCGCGGGGGTGATGCTGCCGACCTGGATGGCGAGCAGGTCGCGCGGCTCGCGCGCGGCACAGATCGACTGCTGGAGCACGATGGTGTCGTCGAGCGCCGCGCGCGCGGTGTTGAGATTGAGCGCGGTCAGGTGTTCGACCATCGACAGCAGGCTGCCGCTGGCCAGGGCGACATCGTTGACACGCCCCTCGGCGACGGCACGGGCGGAGGCGAGCATTTTCTCGGGCGAAGCGTTCATGGTGTTCTCCTGACGGATAGGTGACACCGTGGGTTGAATCGGTGTGGCTTTATGTTGCACTGCAACATAATAAATCGCAAGTGTTTTCTTGCACGGCTTGCGCGCCCTGACGCCCTCTGCGCTGGCGCTCAGGCCTCGCTGCTGCGGGCAACGCTGGCCGTCACCACCTCGATGCGGGACGCTGCCGCATCCTCGCCGGGCCAGCGCGACCAATCGGGGTCGGGCAGGGCCTCGAACACCTTGCGCAGGTTCGCACCCCACTCCTTGTGGATCATGTCGAAATAGGGATTGTCCCAATCCACGTTCAGATGACGGGCGACGCGCAACTCGTCGCGGCGATAGATGAGGAGGTCGAGCGGCAGGCCCACCGACAGGTTGGAGCGGATCGTCGAATCCATCGAGATCAGCGCGCACTTGGCGGCCTCGTCGAGCGAGGTCCGGGCGCTCACCACGCGATCGATGATCGGCTTGCCGTACTTCGACTCGCCGATCTGGAAATAGGGCGTATCGACCGAGGCCTCGATGAAGTTACCCGCGGCATAGATGTTGAACAGGCGCGGCGGCTCGTCGCCGATCTGGCCGCACAGGATGAAGCTGGCATTGAAGTCCACGCCGAACTGCTTGAGCGCCTCGGCGTCCTGGCGATAGACGCCGCGGATGGTCTCGCCGACCAGGCGGGCGCACTCGAACAGGGTGGGCGCGTTCCACAGGCTGTCGCGGTCCTGCACCGCGGCATGTTCGCGCAGGATGTTGATCACCGCCTGAGTGATGGCGAGATTGCCCGCGCTCATCAGCACCAGCACGCGATCGCCGGCGCGTTCGAACACGGTCATCTTGCGGAAGGTATTGATGTGGTCCACACCCGCGTTGGTACGCGAATCGGACAGGCAGACCAGGCCTTCGTCGAGGCACATGGCGACACAGTAGGTCATCGGTTCATCCCGATTGGGTCATTGATCGAAGGAGCCGCCGCGCGGGCGGCTGCGCTCAGGCGGCGACAGGAACGAGAAAGTTATCGCCGATGCTGTCGCCGAGGCGGTTGATGCGCACCAGGAAGCGCTCCAGCCAGGCATGCAGCCCGGTGGCGAAGATATCGTCCATGCGCCCGTAGTGCAGTGTGGCATGAAGCTCGCCGGCCTGCCGGGCGGCCTCGGCCGAGTGCAGGTTGGCGATCTCGCCGAGGATGTCGTTGATCTCGTCGAGACAGGCATGCAGCGAGCGCGGCATGGCGGCGTTGAGGATCAGCAGCTCGGCGACCTTGTGCGGCGTGATGACGTCGCGGTACACGTGGCGGTAGGTCTCGAACGCGGACACCGAACGCAGCAGCGCGCCCCACTGGTAGAAGTCGGTTGAGCTGCCCAGCCCTTCGGCCCTGGGCAACAGGCTGTGGTACTTCACGTCGAGCAGGCGGGCGGTGTTGTCGGCGCGCTCGAGGAAGGTGCCCAGGCGCACGAACTTGAAGGCGTCATCGTGCAGCATGGTGCCGAAGGTCACCCCGCGCAGCAGGTGGGAGCGAAACTTCACCCACTCGAAGAACTCGCCCAGATCGGTGGCCTGCAGCTTCTCCGGCGTCATGTCGCGGATCTCGAGCCAGGTGGCGTTGGTGGTCTCCCACATCTCCGCCGTCAGCGTGCCGCGCACGGCGTGGGCATTCTCGCGCGCCGCACGCAGGCAGTTCCATACGCTCGACGGGTTGTCGCGGTCGAGCACGACGAACTCGATCACGTCGCGCGGCGTCAGCGGCCGGCCGGTGCGGGCGAAGGCGTCCGACAACTCGCTGATGGCCAGGATGGCCGACCAGCCATCGGTGTCGCAGCCATTGGTGCCCGGCAGCAGCGACATGCGGTAGGACACGTCCAGCATGCGCACCGTGTTCTCGGCACGCTCGGTATAGCGGGCCATCCAGTAGAGGTGGTCGGCGGTTCTGCTCAGCATGATCGTTCTCCGTGATGCGCGCGGCGTGAAGGCTTCAATTGACGACCCAGGTGTCCTTGGTACCCCCGCCCTGCGAGGAATTGACCACCAGCGAGCCCGCCTTGAGGGCCACGCGGGTCAGCCCGCCGGGGACCATGCGGATCTCCTTTCCGCCCGACAGCACGAAGGGGCGCAGGTCGATGTGGCGAGGGGCGATGCCCGCATCGACGAAGGTGGGACAGGTCGATAGCGACAGGGTGGGCTGGGCGATGTACTTCTCGGGCGCGGCCAGAATGCGGGCGCGGAACTCCTCGATCTCCGCGCGCGTTGCCGCCGGCCCGACCAGCATGCCGTAGCCGCCGGCGCCATGGACCTCCTTGACCACCAGCTCGGACAGGTGGGCAAGCGTGTAGGCCAGGTCCTCGGGCTCGCGCAGCATGTAGGTCGGCACGTTGTTGAGGATGGGCTCCTCACCGAGGTAGAAGCGCACCATCTCCGGCACATACGGGTAGATCGACTTGTCGTCGGCCACGCCGGTGCCGACGGCATTGGCAAGGGTCACTCGCCCGGCGCGGTAGGCCGACATCAGGCCGGGCACGCCGAGCATGGAATCGGGGCGGAACACCTCGGGGTCGAGGAAGTCGTCGTCGAGCCGGCGGTAGATCACATCCACCCGCCGCGGCCCCTGGGTGGTACGCATGAATACGGTGTCGTCCTTGACGAACAGGTCCTGGCCCTCGACCAGTTCCACCCCCATTTGCTGGGCGAGGAAGCTGTGCTCGAAATAAGCGCTGTTGAAGGCACCCGGCGTCAGCAGCACGGCCGTGGGGTCGAGCACACCCGCGGGCGCCACCGCGCGCAGGGTCTCGAGCAACAGATCGGGGTAGTGCTCGACCGGCTGCACGTTGTAGCGCGAGAACAGGTCGGGGAAGAGCCGCATCATCATCTTGCGGTTCTCGAGCAGGTAGCTCACCCCCGAGGGCACGCGCAGGTTGTCCTCGAGCACGTAGTACTCGCCCTTGCCGTCCGCCCCCGCTGCACGCACCAGGTCGATGCCGGCGATCATCGCGTACAGCCCTCCGGGCACTTCCACCCCCTTCATCTCGGGGCGGAACTGGGCATTGTTGAGCACCTGCTCGGCCGGCAAGCGGCCCGCGCGCAGGATTTCCTGGCTATGGTAGATGTCGGCGAGGAAGGCATTGAGTGCGCGCACGCGCTGGCGCAGGCCGGTCTCGAGGGCGCTCCACTCGTCGCCGGGGATGATGCGCGGCAACAGATCGAAGGGGATCAGCCGCTCCTTGCCACCGCCCTCGCCATAGACGTTGAAGGTGATGCCGACACGGTGAAAGGCGATGTCGGCTTCCTTGCGCTTGCGCGCAATGTTCTCGCGTGGCATCTGCTCCAGCCAATCGGCGTACGGGCCGTAATGCGCCCGCACCGTACCGTCGGCAGCATGCATTTCGTCAAAAGGTCTGGCGGCTGTCATTGTGCTGTCTGCGCTCATGATTGGACTCCCTTGAGCGAGCATTCAGCATGAAGCGTGCCATGCACTCCAGGCGCGCAGTTGCGCGCTCTGCGGGCTCACGAGCGGGAGTGCACCGGCTTGGTGCGCACCAGGATGCGCTGAGCGTGCATCAATTTGGTGCGCACACACCCTCATCGGTCGGTGTCACCGTCACCGCAACCTCGACACTGTGCCCCCCCCCGCCCAGGATCACCCCCCGCAGCGGCGCCACGTCGCCATAGTCGCGCCCCCAGGCCAGGGTGATGTGATCCGCACCCGGCTGCAGGTCATTGGTCGGGTCGACCTCGATCCAGCCCAGGCCGGGACACCACACGGCCACCCAGGCATGCGAGGCGTCGGCGCCCACCAGTCGCGGCTGCCCCGGCGGCGGCTGGGTCAGCAGGTAGCCCGAGACATAGCGCGCCGCCAGGCCGAGCGCCCGCAGGCAGGCGATCATCAGATGGGAGAAGTCCTGGCATACCCCGCGCCGCTTGGCGAAGACCTCTGCCACCGGCGTGGCCACGCTGGTGGCAGAGGCGTCGAAGCGGAAATCGGCATGGATGCGCGCGCACAAGGCCAGCAGCGCGTCCACCAGCGCGCGCCCCGGCGTGAAGCAGCGCGTCGCATAGCCTGCATAGGCAGCAGCCTCGTCGCCCAGCGCCACATAGGGCGAAGCGAAGCGATACTGCCCGGCGTCGCGCGCCTCGGGCTGGAGGGGTGCATGGCCGGACAGCCCATCGCGAAGGTGGTCGCGTGCGTCCTCCCAGCTCGGTCCGCTGCCCGCGGCCGGCCAGTCGCGAACGCCGACGCGGACGCGGCTGTGAGCCCGCACAAGCAGCCGGTCGTGCGGCGTGTCGAGCGCGAAACGCGTTACCGGATTGCCGAAGAAATCGACGGCAGCGCTGCGCTGGGCGGGGGCGGGAGACAGCTCCAGCGTGTGCGCCAGGCAGCGCTGGTAGGTGAGCTCGCGTGGATGCAGGTGGGCAATGTGCTGCGACAGCGTGACCAGACTGTCGTAGCGGTAGATGGTGTCGTGGCGGATCTCGAACTCGGGCATCGCAGGCCACCGCTTCAGGACGAGGCCGTCGCCCGGCTACGGGCGTCGAGATGGGTGAAATAGCGGTGCGACAGCGCATCCGCCAGACGATTGCCACATGCCCAGGTCTGGGAGAGGAAGTCGTGCAGGTCGGCACAGCGCGCGTGTTCGGCAGCGCCGCCCGCGGCACGCCCGGCCGCGTCGACGATCAGGCAATCGCACAGCGACAAGGCCTGCAGCGTTTCCAGCTGCTGCGTCAGCGGCTCGGCCAGCACATCGCCCTCGGGCAGCAGGCGCAGGTGCTCGACCAGCGACTCGAGCTGGTAGCGCAACGCACGCGGGTTGTCCGCATCGAGCATCACCAGTTCGGCCACCGGCAGCGGCGCCAGCCCGCGCGCATGGCGGCTGCGGTAGCGCAAGTCGCCGTCGGTCACCGCGAGCAGCGCCTGCAGGGCCTCGGCACTGGGTGCCGTCAGCAGCGCCGACAAGGCGGCGGCCAGAAACTGCAGGCGCTCGATACGCCGGCCGATCGACAGGAAGCGCCAGCCGGCGTCGCGCGGCATGCTCTCGATGACGAAGCCCGACAGCGTCACCAGCGACAGCAGCGACTCATCCAGGCGATGCAGCGCGTCACCCAGGGCGAGCGCCTGCACGGGCGCGGCAGCAAAGTCCGACAGACGGTTGTAGATGCGCCAGCTGTCGGGCGAGAGCCGGTCGCGCACCTGCGCCGCCAGTCCCAGCACAACGCGCAGGTTGGCCACCACGCTGCCGCTGCAGTCCGGGTCGAAGAGCGCGCCTGCGAGCGTCCCCGCAGCAATCGGCACGGGTGCGCGCGCCGCACCGGCCTCGACCGGCGCCTCGGCAGGCAGGATCGCCAGCCGGCGGCACAGCCCCAGCAGCGCGGCCAGCGCCGGGTCGGCCGCCGCCGCGGCCTGCGAGACGCGCTCCGGCCGACCACCCTGCAGCACAGGCGCCGCAGCCGCGCCGCCCGCGAGTCCGCCCAGGCGGGCCAGGGTCTCGCGGCCGAGGCGCGCAGCGGCATCGGCCCGCTCGCTGTAGCGCCCGAGCCAGAAGAAGTTCTCCGCCACCCGGCTCGACAGCCCCAGCCTGCGCAGCCCGCCCGGAGGGGGCGCAAGCTGGCCGGGCACGATGTGCTGCGGTGGCCGCTCCACCGCGGTCGGGCTCAGCACCCAGGCGTCCTTGCTGCTGCCGCCCTGCTGCATGGACACGATACGCATGTCGGAGCCCGAAGCCACGCGCGTCAGCCCGCCGGGCAGCACCCGGAAGCCGTCGGCCCCGGCCGCCACGAAGACGCGCAAGGCCACGTTGCGGGCCACCATGCTGCAGCCCGGGAAGTCCGCCGAACGCCGTCCGTCGGCGCTGCGCTCGCCGGGCGCCTCGCCATCGACCGCAAGCACCGGGGCCTGCGAGATGTTCACCATCTCCTGGGCGACGAAGTCGAAGGGGCGGGCGGCAATGCGGGCGGCCAGCGCCGCCAGCTCGGCTTCCGGCAAGTCGCGGCAGAACACCGGTCCCGCGCCCAGCTTCGGGTAGGCCGGCTTCACCACCAGCTCACGCAGATGCTGCAGGGCGTAGTCGCGTGCTGCGGGCTCGCCGCACCACCAGGTCGCCACCGAAGGCATGCGCAGCTTCTGCCCCAGCATCGCCTCGCACAGGTGCGGCAGATAGCCGAGCAGGGCGCCGGTCTCGAGGATGCCGCTGCCGAGCGCATTGGCCACCGTCACCTTGCCCGCACGCACCGCGGCCACCAGCCCGGCAACCCCCAGTGCCGAATCTTCGCGCAGCTCGAGCGGATCGCACCAGATGTCGTCCACCCGGCGCAGGATCACGTGCACCCGCTGCAGGCCGTCGAGCGTGCGCAGGAAGACGGCCTCGTCGCGCACGGTCAGGTCCTGGCCCTCGACGAGCGGGAAACCCATCTCGCGCGCCAGGAAGGCGTGCTCGAAGTAGGTCTCGTTGTAGGGGCCGGGCGTCAACACGACGATGAGGGGATCCTCGTCATCTCCCAGAGCACCAGCCGGCGCCAGCGCCGCCAGGTTGTCGCGGAAGCGCTCGAAGAAGGGCACCAGCGGCTGCACCCCGGTCGCGCGGTAGAGCTCGGGCAGGGCACGCGCCAGCACGCTGCGGTTCTCCAGCGCGTAGCCGGCCCCGGACGGCGCCTGGGTGCGGTCGGCCACCACCCACCAACGCCCGTCAGGCGAGCGCGCAAGGTCGGCGGCGTACAGGTGCAGGAACAGGTCGCCCGGCTGCTTCGCCCCCACCAGCGGACGCAGAAAGCCACTGTGGCCGTAGATCAGCGCCGGCGGGATCAGCCCTTCCTGCAGCAGGCGCTGCTCGCCGTAGAGGTCGGCGAGAATGTGGTTGAACAAGGTGGCACGCTGGATGACGGCAGCCTCGATCTGCGCCCACTCCGAGGCCGGCAGCATGAAGGGCAGCAGATCCAGCTCCCACGGGCGCTGGAAGCCACGCGGATCGGCATAGACGTTGTAGGTGATGCCGTTCTCATGGACCTGGCGGCGCAAGGCGGCACGGCGCGCCGACAGCTCCTCGGGCGGCATCGCCGCCACGCCGTGGAAGAAGTCGCGCCAATGCGGCCGCACCACCACCACGCTGCCGATGCGCTGGCACAACTCGTCGTAGCGGTCGGGCCGTGCCGTGTAGCCGGCGAGCAGTTCGGGCGGGCGCTGTAGCTGGACCTGCATGGACGCGCTCAGCCGCCCCTGCGGCGCAGATCAAGGGTGAAGGGGAAGTCGGCGTTGCTCTGCGCAGGCACGGGCTCGATCGCCCCCGGGGTGTGCCCCGTGGTGGTGAAGCGCGCCAGCCGCCGGCCTTCGGCCTCGTAGGGGTTGACCGGGTAGGTCTCGTGGTTGCGCCCGCCCGGGTGCGCGACGTGATAGACGCAGCCCCCCATCGAGCGCCGCATCCAGCCATCGACCAGGTCGAACACCAGCGGCGCATGCACGCCGATGGTCGGGTGCAGGCAGGACGGCGGCTGCCACGCCCGGTAGCGCACGCCGGCGACGAACTCGCCGACCACACCGGTGGGCTTCAGCGGCACGGCGCGGCCGTTGCAGGTGAGCACATGGCGATCGTCATTGAGGCCGGACACCTTCACCTGCACACGCTCCACCGAAGAATCGACATAGCGCACGGTACCACCGGGCGCGCCCTCCTCGCCCATCACATGCCAGGGCTCGAGCGCCATGCGCAACTCGACATGCACACCACGCGCGGCGAACTCGCCGTACTTGGGGAAGCGGAACTCGAAGTGCGGCGCGAACCAGTCGAACTCGATCGGGTAGCCGAACTCGCGCAGCTCGGTGACGACGTCACGGAAGTCCTCCGCCACCCAGTGCGGCAGCAGGAAGCGGTCGTGCAGTTCGGTGCCCCAGCGCCGCAGCCGGCCGGGCGCATAGGGCTGCTGCCAGAAGCGTGCGATCAGCGCGCGCAGCAGCAACTGCTGGGCGAGGCTCATGCGCGCGTGCGGCGGCATCTCGAAGGCGCGCAATTCCAGCAGGCCGAGGCGGCCGGTGGCAGTGTCCGGGCTGTAGAGCTTGTCGATGCAGAACTCGGCGCGATGGGTGTTGCCGCTGGCATCGATCAGCAGGTTGCGCAGCAGACGGTCGATGAGCCAGGGCGGTACCGCCGCGCCGGGTGCGGGGAACTGCTGGAAAGCCACCTCCAGCTCGTGCACCGAGTCGTGGCGAGCCTCGTCCACCCGCGGCGCTTGCGAGGTGGGGCCGATGAACAAGCCGGAGAACAGGTAAGACAGACTGGGGTGGTTGTGCCAGTAGCTCACCAGGCTGCGCAGCAGGTCGGGCCGGCGCAGGAAAGGCGAATCGGCCGGCGTGGCGCCGCCGAGCACGAAGTGGTTTCCACCGCCGGTGCCGGTGTGGCGGCCGTCGAGCATGAACTTCTCGGTCGACAGGCGCGACTGGTGGGCCTCCTCGTAGAGCGTGGTGGTGCGCTCCACGAGCTCGTCCCAGCTCGCCGCGGGGTGGATGTTGACCTCGATCACGCCCGGGTCGGGGGTGATGCGGAAGTTCGCCAGGCGCGGGTCTGCGGGCGGCTCGTAGCCCTCGAGCACCACCGGCAGCTCGAACTCGGCCGCGGTGTCCTCAATGGCGGTGACGATCTCGAGGTAGTCCTCCAGCGCCACCGTAGGCGGCATGAACAGGTAGAGCAGGCCGCCACGCGGTTCGGCACACAGCGCGCTGCGTGTGATCCAGGCGGCGGATTCGTGCGGGTTCGGGCGACGGGCGGGATCGATGCGTTCGTCACGCGTCGCCAGCTCGGCCTCGGCTGCGCCGGGCAGCGGCATGGCAGCCCCGCCGTGCGCGCCCTCGGCCTCATGAAAGCCGGCATGCTCGACGCGGCCGGGCGTCCAGCCGCCACCGTGGGCAGTGAAGCCAAGGCCGCTGTCGGCGCCGATGGTGGCGCTGGCCGCACCGCCGGACGGGCGCAACTGCTGGCGCAGTTCGGCATGGGCGGGCAGCACCGGGAAGGCCTGGTTGGGGTCGGCGGCGTGAACCCACGGGTAGTCGCCCTTGGCCGCCCACGGCTGCGAATCCAGCGGCAGGCGGTAGCCGATCGGCGAGTCGCCGGGAACCAGGTACAGACGCTCGGCACGCAGGAACCACGGCCCGCTCTGCCAGCGCGGACTGCGCCCCGCGATGCCGATGTGCTGGCGCACGATCGGCAGCACATGGCCGATGACCTGCTTGAGCCCCTGGTCGAAGACCTTGGCCAGGCGCGCGCGCTCGAGCGGATCATCCATGCGCGCGTCGTGCGGATCGACATTGGCCGGCAGCCGGCGCTCGCGCCACAGGTAGTACCAGGCGTCCTCGAAGGCCGGCATCATCCATTGCGCATCCACGCCCAGGCGCTCGCCGACGCGAGCGAGGAAGCGCGCCGCCATGGCCTCGTCCACCGCGGTGCCGGAGAGTTCGCGCGCAAACAGCGCCGGGTTGCGCCAGATCGGTTCGCCGTCACGGCGCCAGTAGCAGTTCAGCGACCAGCGCGGCAGCTGCTCGCCGGGGTACCACTTGCCCTGGCCGAAATGCAGCAGGCCTTGCGGCGCGTAGTGGTCCTTGAGGCGGAACATCAGGTTCTCGGCCAGCGTGCGCTTGCTCGGCTTGCTCGTGTCGCGCTGCTGCGGATCGAGCGCATCACTGTTCCAGGCCGCGCCGTCGCGGTCGTCGAGCGACACGAAGGTGGGCTCGCCGCCCTGGGTGAGGCGCACGTCGTTGACGTTCAGGTCGCCGTCGATGCGCTGTCCCAGGACCTCGATTGCCGCCCACTGTTCGTCGGTGTAGGGCTTGGTGACGCGTGGCGCCTCCCACACGCGCTCGACCCGCATGTGGTGTTCGAACTCGCACTCGCACTCGTCGGTGAAGCCCGTGATCGGCGCAGCGGACGAAGGCTCTGGGGTGCACGCCACCGGGATGTGGCCCTCGCCGGCAAACAGCCCCGATGTCGGGTCGAGCCCGACCCAGCCCGCACCGGGCAGGTACACCTCGCACCAGGCGTGCAGGTCGGTGAAATCGACCTCGGTGCCCGAAGGACCGTCGAGCGATTTCACATCGGGCGTGAGCTGGATCAGGTAGCCGGACACGAAGCGCGCCGCCAGCCCGAGGTGGCGCAGCAGCTGCACCAGCAGCCAGGCCGAGTCACGGCACGAGCCGCTGGCCAGGGTGAGCGTCTCTTCCGGCGTCTGCACGCCGGGCTCGAGGCGCACCAGGTAGCGGATGTCCTGCTGCAGGCGCTGGTTGAGAGCGACCAGGAAGTCGACGCTGGCCCGGGGCGTGCGCGGTATCGCGGCCAGATAGTCGTCGAACCTCGGGCCCAGCGCATCCGCCGGCGCATGCAGGCGGTAGGGCGCCAGCTCCACGCCAAGCCCCTCGTCGTAGGCGAATGGGATCTTTTCCGCTTCAGGCTCGAGAAAGAAGTCGAAGGGGTTGATGACCGACATCTCGGCCACCAGGTCCACCTCGATGCGCAACTCGGTCGTCTTCTCCGGGAACACCAGTCGCGCCAGGTAGTTCGACTGCGGGTCCTGCTGCCAGTTGATGAAGTGCTCGGCCGGCTCGACCTTGAGCGAGTAGGCATGGATCGGCGTCCGGCAATGCGGCGCCGGGCGCAGGCGCACGACCTGTGGCGACAGGGCCACGGGACGGTCGTAGCGGTAGTGGGTGACGTGGTTCAGTTTGACGTGGATGGACACGGAGCCCTCGCGGCGTGCAGGTGGTCGATACAAGCTCGACAGCAAGATTCGTGCAACCGACAAACCAGCCGCAGCACAAGGCATCGCCAGCAGCAGGGGGCGGTTTTTCGCGGACTGGCGCACCACGCCCGCCCGCACGCGCACCAGCTTGGTGCCTGGCACCATCGCGCGGCGCCAACGGCGAGCCTTGCATCGTCCGAGCGCCCTGCGCCGATGCAGCAAGTCGTGTCATTGCCCGGCAACCCTCACCTACCCTGCCTTGTCCACCCTCCGTTGCCGTTACACTCGTGGGCTCGTCTGCCCTCTAACGATGCCCGCCAGCACATCATCATCCCTGCCGCGCGCCCTGGCGCTCGCCTACGCCCTGCTCGTCGCCTATGCCTGCCTGCATCCGCTGACCGGATGGCGCGACAGCGGGCTGCCGGCGTTCGACTGGTTGTGGGCGCCATGGCCGCGCTACTTCATCGTCGAGGACTTCCTGTTCAACATCCTCGGCTACCTGCCGCTCGGCTTCCTGTTCGCCGCCGCGCTGCCGCAAGGCTGGGGCATGGCGCGCACGCTGGCGGTGGCAACGGTACTCGCAGGCCTGCTCAGCTTCGGCCTGGAGGCGGCGCAGAACTACCTGCCCACCCGCGTCGCCAGCAACCTCGACCTGGGCGGCAACATCGCGGGCGCCCTGGTGGGCGCAATGCTTGGCGCACGCTGGGGCGGCGCCTTGTTCGGCCCGCAAGGCCGGCTGCAACGCTGGCGGGCGCAATACGTCATCGGCGGACGCAGCGGCGAGGCCGGGCTGGTGCTGCTGGGCCTGTGGCTGCTCGGCCAACTCACCGCCAACGACTTGCTGTTCTCCAGTGGAGACCTGCGCAGCCTGCTCGGCATCCCTGCCCCCCTGCCCTTCAGTCCGGAACGCTTCATCGCCTTCGACACCGCGCTCACCGCCAGCGCACTGCTCGCCGTGGGCCTGTTCGCGCGCTGCATGACACGCAGCGCCAACCCGGCCCCCGTGCTGCTGGTGCTCGGCCTGGGCGTGCTCGCCAAGACGCTAGCCACGTGGACCTTCTTCGAACCCGCCGCGCCGCTGGCCTGGCTCACCCCCGGCGCCGAACGCGGCATGATGATCGGCGCTGCCCTGCTGCTGCCCTGCCTGCTGCTGCCGCGCTATGCACAGCACGCGCTGGCCGGCGCCGGCCTGTTGCTGGCCACCGCGCTGGTCAACCTGATCCCGGAGAACCCTTACCTGCCCTACAACCAGCAGCTCACCAGCTACAGCAACTTCCTCAACTTCCACGGCCTCACCCAGCTGGTCGACAGCCTGTGGCCCTACCTGGCACTGGCCTATCTGTCCGCGCTCGGGCTGTGGCGCGGCGAACGCCTCGCCAGCCCGGCACACCCGCGCCGGCGCCACCTATAATGGCCGCCAGCGCAGCGCCCCCGCCGCTGCCCCGCCCAAGAGAGATGGCATGAGCTACTTCAAACACCACGTTTTCTTCTGCTGCAACCAGCGTCCGGCAGGTGAGTCCTGTTGCAACGACCATCGCGCCAGCGAGTTGCAGACCTACGCCAAGGAACGCACCGCAGCGCTCGGCCTCAAGGGCCAGGGCAGCGTGCGCGTCAACAAGGCGGGTTGCCTGGGACGCTGCGACGACGGCCCGGTGATCGTCGTGTACCCGGACAACGTCTGGTACACCTACGTCGACAAGGAAGACATCGACGAGATCATCGACAGCCACCTGCGCGAAGGCCGCATCGTCGACCACCTGCGCCTGCCCGAGGGCGCGGCATGAGCCGGCCGCTGCCCACCGAGCCCGCCCTGCTGCGCGGCCCCGCCGGCCACATCGAAGCACTCATCGACGCCCCCGAGGCGGTCAAGGGCATCGCCCTGGTATGCCACCCGCACCCGCTCTTTGGCGGCGCCAACACCAACAAGGTGGCGCACACCCTGGCGCGCGCCTACCGCGACCTCGGCTACGCCGTGATCCGCCCCAACTTCCGCGGTGTGGGCAAGAGCGAGGGCACGCACGACCATGGCGAGGGCGAGACCGAGGACATGCTGGCGGTGATCAGCTGGGCCGAGTCGCGCTGGGGGGCGAAGCCGCTGGCGCTGGGCGGCTTCTCTTTTGGCGGCTACGTGCAGGTACGCGTCGCCAAGCGCCTGGCCGACGGCATCGCACCGCCGCGCCAGCTCGTCCTCGTCGGCATGGCCGCGGGCGACACCACCGGCAGCGGACGCAGCTACGACACCCCCGCGCTGCCCAAGAATATCCCCGCCCTGGTCATCCACGGCGAGCACGACGAAACCGTGGCGCTGGCCAACGTGCTCGACTGGGCGCGACCGCAGGAGCAGCCCATCGTGGTCGTCCCGGGGGCGGACCACTTCTTCCACGGCAAGCTGCATCTCATCCGCGAGCTGATCGCACGCAACGTCGATCCCGCCTGAGCGGCGCACCGCCAGGCAGGGCGCGCGCCCTGCCGCCGGGCGTTCGCCCACAAGCTCTCCGGTTTCCCTAATGTCGGCGGCCTGCAGCGTGGCGTATCGTGCTCTTCACCCCTAGGGAGACACGCCGCCATGAAACTGCTCGCCTCGCTCACCAGCCCCTACGCCCGCAAGATCCGCATCATCCTCGCCGAAAAGGCACTGCCTTTCGAGCTGGTGGTGGATTCGCCCTGGGAGGTCAACACCCGCATCCCCACGCTCAACCCGCTGGGCAAGGTGCCGGTGCTGATCACCGCCACCGGAGAAACCTTCTTCGACTCCCCGGTCATCGCCGGCTACCTGGAAACCCTCGCCGCGCCGCCTGCCCTGCTGCCGGCCGACGCGCTCGACGCCGTGCGCGTGCGCCAGACCGAGGCCCTCGCCGACGGCGTAACCGACGCCGCGGTCGCCGCCTTGCTCGAATCGCGCCGCCCCGACGGCGAGCGCAGCGCACGCGAGATCGAACGCCAGAAAGACAAGATCGACCGCGGCCTGGCCGAGCTCGAGCGCCGCCTCGACGACCGCCACTGGTTCAACGGCAGCGCCATGCAGCTCGGCGACATCGCCGTGGGTGTCGCCCTCGCCTACCTCGACCTACGCTTTCCCGACCTCGACTGGCGCAGCCGCCACCCCGGGCTGGTCCCCTTCGCCGACCGCCTGTTTGCGCGGCCCAGCTTCGCCAACACCCAGCCGCCGGCGGGGTGACGCAGGCAGGCACGGACAGAGGGCGCAACCGGGGACAGGGGGCGTGCGGGTGTAGCTGTAGGTCAGGGCTTCCATCGTGGGCAGCAGCGCGATCGCATCGTGAGCACGGCGGATACGCTGTACCGGCAGTTCGACAACGACGCCTGGCGACGGCTGCAAACCAGGCCCGACCTTGGCCGGCGAGTCGCGCACCTTCGTACTCGCCCAGACTCCGCAAGCCCGTACGGCAGCGGACGACACGCTGGCGCGGGCGGCAGACAAGGTCGGCTTGGCCGTGCAGCGGGCGGGGTGAGCAGATGAAAGACCTGATCCCCAGTTTTCACACAGGCTTTCAGGGTTCGGGCACCCATGCCAGACGCGCCGAGCCGCACGCCCCTTTGTCACATGTTGACAGCCCGCCTCGGGGTGTTTGTCACATTCCGCCCTGTATTCGTGTCACATCGGCGGCAGTGCGTCACGAAAACCAGGGTTTTCTGGGCTGGCACGGGGGTT
The DNA here is from genome assembly GCF_029588855.1 of Thauera mechernichensis. Taxonomy (NCBI): domain Bacteria; kingdom Pseudomonadati; phylum Pseudomonadota; class Betaproteobacteria; order Rhodocyclales; family Zoogloeaceae; genus Thauera; species Thauera mechernichensis. The sequence continues at coordinate 75,898 of NZ_JARQZE010000009.1, forward strand.
GCTAAAGAGTACGCAAGCGGACTTACCGTGGTTTCCCTCTCAAGGAGCACTGACATGAAAAAGGCACAACAAGGTTTCACCCTGATCGAACTGATGATCGTGGTGGCGATCATTGGTATTTTGGCCGCAGTGGCGCTGCCGGCGTATCAGGATTACGTGAAGAAGTCGTCTGACAATTCGTGCCTTGCAGAGGCAAACGCCTACGTCAAGTCACGCGCTGCGGCAGTGACTGCCGGCATGACCCTCAATGCTCCTGTGTGGAAAGCATGCGAGAGCCCCGGTGGCACACTAACACCGGCGACGGTCGCAGACCTGACTGGCAACTTGACCGCCAAAGGCGCGAAAGGTAACACCGACGTCACCATCACGTGTGACTGGACAACCACCTCCTGCGCACTTGGTAGCTAAGCCCAAGGCTGTGGATGCGTAACATCACGCGCCTGATTAAGCGCAGTGAAAGAAAGCCGCCGAGATGCAAACTCGGCGGCTTTTTTCTAGATTCAACCCACCTTCAAGCATGTGCTTTACTTGAAAAAACGGCAATTGAAGATCCAGAGAAATCGACCAAGCGACGAAAGCATAAATGCACATTGGATCATCTAAATTAAATAGCGCCGTGACGATCGAGAATTCAGCATTGTCGATCGCTCTCGCACTGGCGCTCAATGCCGGATTTCTGATAGCTGCAAACTTGACCGGCACGGATCGCGCATGGATCAACCTAGATTATGCGATCGCAGTCGTCCTCATCGCCTTTGGTTTGCCAAGCCTTGGCTTGACTCTGGCCGCGCTGTTTCTCTTGACTGACGCATTGGTTCTGCTCGGCCAGCTTTACCCGTTTCCTAGGCTCTCCGATCTTCTCTATCTACTGAAATTCACGGCGCTGGCATCAACAGATCACCTTCTGCTCATGATGGCAGTCATGGTGATATTCGCCGGCAAGCTGGTGACTCTCTCCATCGCAGGAAAACGCATCACACCGTTGACCGCTCTGATTACGCTGAACATTCTTGCAGCATCAGCGTGGCTGTTAATGAGCACTAGCGGCGATGGCGACCGCATGGCGACCTATAGGAAACTGGAAGCCCCGGCGATTGCGAGTCAAACATCCACCCTCATCTCAATGCGATCGTCCGCCTTCCTGGATCAACTGAACGGCGACGGCAGTGCGCTGAACCCAGGGCCCGATGGAGCATCACAGCCGTGGTTCAATCAACTGGGCAACGAGGACCGACTGCTGCTTATCGTTGTTGAATCCTGGGGCTCGACGAATAGCCCCAGAGTCAACGAGGCTCTATTAGCGCCGCTAATCTCGCTATCAGAGGGGAAGTATCAAAGCGGGGAAATGCTTTTCCATGGGTTCACTATCGCGGGCGAGTTGCGAGAACTGTGCAAACTTACCCTTCTGCACTTTGATCTTCGTAAGACACAGGTCGGCTTTGAGAACTGCCTACCAAACAAGCTTCAAGACGCAGGCTACACCACGGGTGCAATGCACGGTGCAACCAGCCTCATGTACGACAGGCGGCATTGGTACCCTCGAGTTGGCTTTCAGGAAACGACGTTTTTCGAAGACCGGATCTGGCCGCGTCGCTGCTACTCGTTCCCCGGCGCATGCGACCTTGACATGCTGCCCGTCCTGGAGGATTTCTTCAGTAAACCTGGCAAGCGCTTCATGTACTGGCTCACCTTGAACACGCATGCCCCTTATGACCTTCGGGATCTCCGCGGCCCCGCCGCCGACTGCACTGCACTGAACCTCCCGGAAGAAACGGAAACTTGCAGGCTGATACGCCTGCAGGCTGACTTTTTCGCCGGGCTCGCAGAACAACTGAGGCATGAGTCGCTAAGGGACGTTGATGTAATCATCGTTGGTGACCACGCACCCAACATGCTCAATCTGAAGGAGCGCGAGGAGAATTTCCGCTCGGGCTCAGTTCCGTGGGTACGCTTCAAGACGCCGGCACAGTGATTCCAGGCAAGACCAGGACCTCGGTCCATTTAGAGGCATGGATACGGTCACGATGAAGCTATTCGACCAACGCAGTCAAGCGCCTGGAGATATGCGCACGACAGAGCTTCTACTATTGTTCGCATGCTTTTTTGGCCTTGGACTGTTCAACTCCAGTACGATCCAGGAAAACAACATCACTATTGCAACCCTGCAGATCACCTTCTCGACAGCATCAATCTACTATCTTCGCGGCAGCCTATCCAGACTTGCCTCCTATGCATCGGTGGCCGCACTCACAGCACTGTCGTTGATCATCTCGAACGGGCTCGCGCAATACGACGCGATAGAGACGTCGGACTGGAGCCGCGTGATCGGTGCATGCGCCCACATGGCATTTGGCGCGTTCTGTGCGGCCTGGTTCATGTCGAGAAGATGGGCAATCAACTGTTTTGTAAACGCGATTCTTGCAGCGACAATCTTCTACCTCGTGGCCCTGGCCGTGCGCTGGATATCGACCGAGGATCCGTATGCGTACCCATGGTTTCATGCTCCCCCGTTGTTCAATCACATACGCCATGCCGGGTATTTCCTCTGCGTCGGCGTCATCGTCTCAAGCTGGGGGGCGCTCCAGTATCGAGGCGTGCAAGGAAGATTGGCTTTAGCTGCATACGTAGTCGCGCTTTCGATACTCCTTTGGAGTGGCGGTCGCGGTGCCTTCCTTGCCGCGCTTGTGGGACTTTTTGCGCTGTCTCTGCACTTTTCTCCGAGACGGCACGCAAGAGGGTGGGGCACGCTGCTCGTCGGCACAGTGCTCGCGCTGGCACTATCCGCGCACTTTGACATCGGCCAGCGGTCGATGGGCTGGCTGGGAGCTTTCGAGCGCTCTGCGACAGCGGCGTCCCTTGATCAGCTCAGTACCAGTCGACTCACGATCTGGTCTCATTTGCTGCCTTATATTGCCGAGCGCCCACTCTTGGGCTGGGGTGGCGAAGGCTTCCTCGCCGTCTGGACCAAGGGAGGAGCCGTGCAGGCGCACAACGGCCTCCTGCAACTATTGATTGAGTGGGGAGCAATCGGCGCACTGTTGGTTCTGTTGTCTCTCGGATGGCTCACTACCAAGGGGCTGCGCATGTATTGCGCTCAGCTCGGACATGGCAAGATGCCGGCTGAACTCGTACTTGGCGTTGCGCTGACAATGGGTCTATGGGCGCTTTCAATCGTGGATGGCGTCTTCTACCATGGCACACCAATGGCCTTCATGATGGCAGGCTTCGGCATGATATTCGCGGCGATTGAACGCTCCGAGAGCGTTGGCGAGTAGTCGGGCGAAAGAGCTCGGACCCTTCATTTACTCCTTCGTGCATCAGATGCTGCAGCGTAACCTGCATCGCCTGCACGGACGGCACGCTGCGGTCATGATCCAGCGCTGCGCACCACTTCCAGCGCGAATCCGTGCGTACCGCGAGTTCGTCGTGGCGTCGAGCGGTGACAACTCCAGATCCAGCCCACCTTCCTTCAGCAGGTCCGAAAAGCATCAGCCGCAGAATGCGCTGTGCCCCGCACCAGGCGGACAGGCCCAAGACTGAGGCGGACAAACCCGCCGCTCAGCCCACCGGCGCGTACAGCGGGTAGAGAACCTCCTCCTCGCGCTTGATGCGGTCGGCCAGCACTTTGCCGACGACGTCGAACTCGGCCACGAAGGCTTCGGCGAGCGCCGGGCTGCTGCCGATCTGCGCGTATCGCGCAAGGAATGCGACCACGCTTCGGCCGATCTCATCCATGTCGTGACGGAACTCGCGAATCAGGGCATGGCTGACCGGGTCATTGGCGAGCGCATGTTCGAGATAGACGTAGAGCCGGACGTTCTCCACCAGCAGGTGATCGTGCAGATCGGCCCGGAACCGGTCCAGCAAGGCCTCCGCCTCTTTCAACCGCCCTGCGCGCGCGGCGCTGCGGATCGCGCCAAAGCGATCGAACAGGCTGCGGTGGTCGCGTACGAGGCGGTCGATCAGTTCCGGGCTGTAGCGGATCGACGTCCCTGGCGCGCACCCTCCGGCCTGTGCCGCCGCCGACAGATCCTCACGCCCTGCCGGCGCGGCCGCTGCCGACCGCGCCTGACGCTTGCCAAACAGCCAATCGAGAAAAAACATGAGCATCTCCGCAACAAGCATCCGATTCCGATCGCCCTGAGGCGGACGCAACGTAATACAAATGCATGACCAGCGTCTTTGCTGAAGATCAAGTATCGAGGGGCACTTTCGCCCCCTTGCCATGGTCCATCGAGCGTTGCCACTCCCCGGCACTCACCCGCACTCACCCGTCTACGCTGACCACCCATGAGACCACTCCTGCTGATCCTGGCGCTGTTCGCCCCTCTGCTGCCGACGACTGCTCATGCCGATGCCGCCACGGACGAAGACGCACTGTGGGCGGCGCTGCGTACGGGCGGGCACGTCGCGCTGATGCGCCATGCGCTGGCCCCCGGCACTGGCGACCCGGCGGGCTTCCGTGTGAATGACTGCAGCACGCAGCGCAACCTGTCGGCGGCGGGCCACACCCAGGCGCGGGCGATCGGCGAGCGCTTCCGCGCCAACGGCATCGCAGCGGCGACCGTGTTCTCGAGCCAATGGTGCAGGGCCCTGGATACGGCGCGTGGGCTGGCGCTGGGCGAGGTCACGCCAGACGCCGCGCTCAACTCCTTCTTTGCCGACCGCGGCGAGGAGGCTGCGCACACCCGTGCCGCCCGCGCGCTCATCGCCGCACAGGCGAGCGCAGACAAGCCGCTGGTGCTGGTGACGCATCAGGTAAACATCACCACGCTGTCGGGGGTGTTCCCGGCCTCGGGCGAAATCATCGTGATGCGGGTGGAAGGGGATGCGCTGAGCCTGGCCGGGCGAATCCGGACAGCGCCTTGAGACAAGGCGATTGCAACCCGCCCGGTCGCCCTCAAGAGCTCGCGGCTGGCGGCGCGCCCTGCGGGAACGCAACGCCAGGGCATGATCGGCGGCGTATTAGGAAGGGGCCGGGCGATTCGCCCTGCAGGCTTGATCCTGCGCAGGTCGCCCGCGCACATTTTCTGGAACAATGCCGGCGTTCTCCTTGCTGACCAACGTCGATGACTGCAAGCCCACCCCTGCCGCCGGGTGACGATGCGCGCGTACTGCTCGTCCTCACCAACCTGCCCGACCATGGCGCGGCAGCCGCGCTGGCTGCGGAACTGGTCGAAGCCCGCCTGGCCGCGTGCGCGAACATTCTCGCGCCCTGCACCTCGGTGTATCGCTGGCAGGGCGCACTCGAGACCGCGAACGAGGTGCCGGTGCTGCTCAAGACCACAGCCGCACGCTACGCAGCGCTGGAGGCAGCCATCCGCGCCCGTCACCCCTACGAACTTCCCGAGATCGTGGCGGTCCCTGTGGAGCAAGGCCTGGACGCCTACCTCGGCTGGGTCGCCACCGAAACCGCCCTTCCGGATACGTGACGGGCGAATCGTGGTGAATCGTGTCCCGGGCCCGAGCTCAAGCACCACCGTCGGGCGCTGCTGCCCACCGCCTGCCTCGAGCACGAACTCGATCACAGCCTGCCCCGAGATTATTCCCTGACGCCCCACTCATGCCTTCCACCACACGCTCATCGCTCAGCCTGCGCCGCCTGCTCTGGCTCCTGACCCTGGTCGCGAGCCTGTTCGCGCTCGCCCCCGCCGCCCAGGCCAACCCGATCGCTCCCGAGAAGGCCTTTGTGCCGCGGGCACAGGCGCTCGACGGGCAGACGGTGGAAGTGGTGTTCACCATCGCCAAGGACTACTACCTCTACGGCGACAAGTTCCGCTTCGAGGCCGAGCCCGAAGGCATCAGCTTCGGCCCGGTGGACAAGCCTGCAGGCAAGTGGAAGAAGGACGACTTCTTCGGCAACGTCGAGACCCATCGCGGCGAGCTCCGCCTGCTGTTGCCGGTGCAGGTGCCGGAGGGCGTGCGCCGCTTCGAGCTCTTCGCCACCAGCCAGGGCTGCTGGGATGGCGGCATCTGCTACCCGCCGACCACGCAGCAGGTGTCGATCGACCTCGATGCGCCCCCGATCCAGCCCAGCGGCGGCTTCCTGGACAAGCTGCGCAGCGGCGGCTTCGGCAACCAGACCGCACAGCCGGGTGCCGAAGCCGCCGCCAGCGGTGCCGTCTCCAGCGACGAGACCGGCGACATCGCACGCATGCTGTCGGGCGCCAGCGTGCCGCTGATCCTGCTCAGCTTCTTCGGCTTCGGCCTGCTGCTCGCCTTCACCCCGTGCACCTTTCCGATGATCCCCATCCTGTCGGGCATCATCGTCGGCCAGGGCCACACGGTGTCGCACATGCGCGCCTTCGTGCTGTCGCTGGCCTACGTGCTGGGCATGGCGGTCACCTATGCGCTGGCGGGCGTCGCCGCGGGCCTGTCGGGCACCATGCTGAGCGCCGCGCTGCAGAACGTGTGGGTGCTGTCGGTGTTCGCGCTCGTCTTCGTGCTGCTGTCGCTGTCGATGTTCGGCTTCTACGAGCTGCAACTGCCCTCGGCGCTGCAGAGCAAGCTCGCCGACACCGCCAGCCACAACAAGGGCGGCAGCCTGGGCGGGGTGACGGTGATGGGCGTGCTGTCGGCGCTCATCGTCGGCCCGTGCGTGGCCGCGCCGCTGGCCGGCGCCCTGCTCTACATCGCGCAAACTGGCGACGCCGTGCTGGGCGGCTGGGCACTGTTCGTGATGGCACTCGGCATGGGCGCGCCGCTGCTGGCGGTGGGGGTGGCCTCGCGCAGCCTGCTGCCCAAGGTCGGACCGTGGATGGAAGGCGTCAAGAAGGCTTTCGGCGTGATGCTGCTGGCAGTGGCGCTGTGGATGATCACGCCGGTGATCCCCGCGCTGGCGATGATGCTGGGCTGGGCGGCGCTGCTGCTGTTCTCAGGCATCTTCCTGCACGCCATCGACCCGCTGCCGCACAACGCAAAGGGCTGGCAGCGCTTCTGGAAGGGCGTGGGCGTGGTGCTGCTGCTGTCCGGCGCGGCGATCCTGGTGGGTGCGCTCGCCGGCTCGCGCGACCCGCTGCAGCCGCTGTCGGTGCTGCGCGCGCAGGCTGCGGCACCGGTCAATGTGCCGCAGTTCGAGAAGGTGAACTCCATCGCCGAACTCGACGCCCGCCTGGCCGCCGCCGACCGCCCGGTGATGCTCGACTTCTATGCCGACTGGTGCGTGTCGTGCAAGGAGATGGAGCGCTTCACCTTCAGCGACGCGGGCGTCGCCGAACGCATGGGCCGCATGCTGCTGCTCAAGGCCGACGTCACCGCCAATACCGACGAACACAAGGCGCTGCTCAAGCGCTTCGGCCTCTTCGGCCCGCCGGGCATCATCTTCTTCGACGCCGCCGGCCAGGAGCGCGAGGGCATGCGCGTGGTGGGCTTCATGAAGGCCGAGCCGTTCGCGACCGTGCTGGATCGGGCGCTCTGAGCGAGGGCGGGATTTTTCCCCTACAATCCCGCCTTTCCCCTTTCGGTTCAAACCTTTCATGTTCTCCGGCATCGTCGCGGCCGTCGGCCGCATCGAACACATCGAGCCGCTCGCGGACGGCATTCGCCTCAGCGTCGACACCAACGGCCTGGACCTGGCTGACGTCATCGTCGGCGACAGCATCGCCCACAGCGGGGTGTGCCTGACCGTAGTCGAGATGAACGGCGCCCTGTGCAAGTACGACGTCTCGCGCGAGACGCTGAACTGCACGGTGGGCCTGGACGCCGTCGGCAACGAGGTCAATCTGGAAAAGGCGCTGCGCCTGGCCGACCGCCTCGGCGGCCACCTGGTCACCGGCCATGTGGACGGCGTGGGCGAGGTGGTGAAGTTCGCCCCCATCGGCGAGAGCCACGAACTGGTGATCCGCGCCCCGGCGGCGATCGCCGGCTACATCGCCAGGAAGGGCTCGATCACGGTCAATGGCGTCAGCCTCACCGTCAATCGTGTCGAAGGCCGCGACTTCTGGATCAACCTGATCCCGCACACGGTGGCGATGACCAACCTCAAGCACCTCGCGCCGGGCAGCCGCGTGAACCTCGAGATCGACCTCATCGCCCGCTACGTCGAGCGCATGCTCGAGTGGAAGCGGGAAGAAGCGGCGCAGGGCTGAAAGCCCTCCCGCCCCGCCCCATGCCACACGGCAAGGCCCGCAAGAACGCACACAAAGGACACAGCATGAGCGCACTCGCGCCGATTACCGAGATCATCGCCGACATCAAGGCCGGCAAGATGGTCATCCTGGTGGACGAAGAAGACCGCGAGAACGAGGGCGACCTCGTGATGGCGGCCGAGTTCGTCACCCCCGAGGCGATCAACTTCATGGCCAAGTTCGGCCGTGGCCTGATCTGCCTGACGCTCACCGACGAGCGCTGCCGCCAGCTCGGCCTGCAGCAGATGGTGCGCGACAACCGCACCCCGCACGGCACTGCGTTTACCGTGTCGATCGAGGCCGCCACCGGCGTCACCACCGGCATCTCGGCTCACGACCGTGCCCGCACCGTGCAGGTGGCGGTGGGCCGCCACGCCAGGCCGGAAGACATCGTCACCCCCGGCCACATCTTCCCGCTCACCGCGCAGAAGGGCGGCGTGCTGATCCGCGCCGGCCACACCGAGGCCGGCTGCGACCTCGCTCAACTCGCCGGCCTGGAGCCCGCCTCGGTAATCTGCGAGATCCTCAAGGACGACGGCACCATGGCGCGCCTGCCCGACCTCATCGAGTTCGGCAAGGCGCACGGGCTCAAGATCGGCGCCATCCGCGACCTCATCGAGTACCGCGCCGCCACCGAGCACCTGGTGGAAAAGGTGATCGACAAGGAAGTGGACACGCCGCACGGCCGCTTCCGCCTGTCCGCCTTCGAGGACAAGACCTCGGGCGACGTGCACTTCGCGCTGTCGCGCGGCGACATCACGCCCGAACGCGAGACCCTGGTGCGGGTGCACGAGCCGATCTCGGTGGTCGATTTTCTCGACCCCGCAAGCGGCCGCCACAGCTTCCCGGTCAATGACGCGCTCGCAAGCCTGGCGGCGGCGGAGGCCGGCGTCATCGTCATGCTCTACCGCCCGCAGTCGGGCCGCGAGTTGCTCGCCAGCCTGGACAACGCCCAGGACCGCGCGCCGGTGAAGTGGGACGCACGCCTGTTCGGCGTCGGCGCCCAGATCCTGCGCGCGCTCAACGTCGGCAAGATGCGCCTGCTCGCCAGCCCGCGCAAGATCCCCAGCATGACCGGCTTCGGGCTGGAGATCACCGGCTTCGTCGACAAGAACTGATCGAATTACAGGGAACAGCATGCAACGCAACCAACCCGAAAACGCCCGCCAGGGCACCCGCTACGACGGCATCGACGAGATCGACCCCAATTTCGACGGCACGGGCGTGCGCGTCGGCATCGTCATGGCGCGCTTCAACCTCGACATCTGCGAGGGCCTGCTGTCGGCGTGCACCGACGAGCTGCTGCGCCTCGGCGTCGCCAAGGGCGACGTCCGCATCGTCACCGTGCCCGGCGCACTCGAGATCCCGCTGGTGCTGCAGACCATGGCCAGGAGTGGCAAGTACGACTCCCTGGTGGCGCTCGGCGCGGTGATCCGCGGCGAGACCTACCACTTCGAGCTGGTGTCGAACGAAATGGGCGCGGGCGTGACCCGCGTCGGCCTGGACACCGGCCTGCCGATCGCCAATGGCGTGCTGACGACCGAAGACGACGACCAGGCCATCGCGCGCATGCGCGAGAAGGGTGCGGACTGCGCCCGCGCGGCGGTCGAAATGGCCAATCTGCTGAAGGTGGTGCGATGAGCGAGATCGACAACGGCGGCCCCGCCGCAGAGGGTACGGGCGCAGGCGCAGGCAACCCGACGAGCAAGATGGCGCGCCGCCGCGCGCGCGAGATGGCCCTGCAGGGCGTGTACCAGTGGCTGCTGTCGGGCAACTCCAGCGCCACCGTGCAGCGCCACCTCGAATCCGAGAGCGAAAGCCTGGACCGCACCGATCGCGAACTCTTCGTCACGCTGTTGCGCGGCGCAATCGGTGACGCCGATGAGCTGCGCGGCTGCTTCGAGCCGTTGCTGTCGCGCCCGCTCGCCGAACTGTCGCCGATCGAGCACGCCATCCTGCTGCTCGGCACCTACGAGTTGCGCCACAACATCGACACCCCTTATCGGGTGGCGATCAACGAATCGATCGAGCTCGCCAAGGGCTACGGCGGCACGGACGGCCACAAGTTCGTCAACGGCGTGATGGACAAGCTCGCCGCACGCCTGCGCCCGGAAGAGGTCGAGGCCGCACGCGCCGCCAAGCGCTGAGACAAGGCCGGGACGCCGCATCCACGCGGATGCGTACAAGATCGAGGCGCCGCCCTGGCAACAGGTGCGGCGCTTTTTTTGCACGGGCGCGTTGCGCTCGCCTATTGGCTGGTGCGCAAGGTGCCGCGTACCAGGCGGGCGTGGGTATAGTCGGTGTGCGTACCCACACCGGTCGCGCCGCTGCCGAAGGCCACGCCCCAGGACGCGTAGCCATAGCGGTCGTGCGGCGTCGATGTCCAGAAGTTGCCCGCGGGCGTGTCTGGGAAGGCTGCGGTGAGCAAGGTGGGCTTGCTGTAGTCGCCCGCACAGCTGCCACCATAGCCTTCTGCGTTCACCGCGTTGCGCCTGCCGGTGCTGCAATACACCAGGGTGAGCAGCTCGGGCTGGGTCGGCAGACGCCAGTCGGCGTGGCCGGCAAACTCGAAGCCCTCGGCCGCACGCAGCGCATGCGTCCAGCTGAAGAGCTTGGCCTCGCCCAGACAGCGCCCCTCGCTCCAGCTCTGGCCCAGGCTGCACTGCATCCAGGTGAGGCCCGTTTCGGTATCGGTCACGGTGCCATCGCCGGCGATCTGATAGCGTGCCAGCAAGGCCTGCTCGCGCACCTGCTGCGCCTCCAGCGCCGCCTGGCGCGCGGCCTCCTGCTCGGGGCTCAGCACCGCGGCAGGCGGCGCCTCGCTTGCAGGCGGCTTGAATTCGCAGCCGCCGAGCATGCCAGCGGCAAGCACGCACAAGGCAAGACGGGACAGCGGAAAGGGTTGCGGCACGGTGTTGCGCAAGGGCATCGTTGCTCCAGCTCGGGTTCTCGGGTCAAGACGCGCCAACTTGGCTGACGCGCACTGCAGGCAGTCAATCGCGCGAGGCGCGCATCACGACGTCGTCACCGGCATACAGCAGCAGCCAGCCCTGCTCATCCACACCGAAACGGGTGACGCGTCCGATCGCTGCATGGAAGCGCGTCTCCTCGTCCATGACGGCAGGCGGGCAGGCCATCCTGGTGCCGGCAAACGGCCCCAGGCGCAGGCCCTCGCCCGACAGCACGTAGGCGCCAGTGTAGCGGTTGCAGGCCGCCAGCCCGGCAACGCGGCCATCCTCGGCAAAGTCCAGGGTGACACGCTGCGGGTCGCCGGTGCTGCGGCCGTCGATATCGAGCACACGCCAGGTGCCACCCACCAGCAGGCTTGCCGGCTCGCCACCGCAGCCGCGCAGCACACGGTCCTGCCAGCGCACCTCGACGGTGTTGGGGTGCGGCATCGCACTCATGCTGTCAACGCAGACGCGGTCGAACACCAGCACCCCCAGTTCGCCGCCCGCCGACATCGCCTGGTAGCTGCGCGCACCGGCGGCATCGATGACCAGCGGGCCGGGAGCGAACACGTGGGTCGCGCCATGATCCATGCGCAAGTCAAGGCCTGCCTCGATCACATCCAGCCGCCAGCCCGGTTCATTGCCGACAGCACGGAACAAGGGCTTGTCGGCAATGAGCCGGCATTCGGGCTGAGCCACGCCCGCGAGTTCGAGCATCGCCGCATCGCCCTTGCTCCAGAAGCTGGTGGTTTCGTCATCGACCGCGACCAGCTTGGCGCCCGAAGCAGTACGCACCGGACGCAGGGTGAAGTTGCGCTGACCGGTACTGAGCGTGCTCAGTTCGCCGAAACTGCGCACGCTCACCGCCAGTTCGCCACAGCGGTAGTGCAGGGGCGGCTGGGGGTCGAGTTCGAGGACGGCCGCGGCACGCCCTTCATCCGGCGCACCATTGCCCGCGGGCGTCCCGCCGAACAGCGCACAACCACCAAGCAGGGATGCCGTCAGCGCAAGCTGAAGATAAGTTCGGACCATGGGATAAACTCCGGTCTATGAGGCGCGCGCAGGCTCGAAACCGCTCACGGCCACAGGATCACCAACCGCAACGGCTCGCACGCGCCAGCGCGTCGCTTGCCGTGAAACCCGCCGACTTTAGCATGACCGGGCATCGCCACCACCATGCATGAACTCTCGCTCGCCGAAGGCATTCGTGACATCGTCGAAGAGACGGCCACCATGGAAGCTGCGACACGGGTGCGTCGCATCGTGCTCGAGATCGGCGCACTGGCGGCGGTAGACGCCGACGCCCTTCGCTTCTGCCTCGATGAGGTGCTGAGCGACTCGATTGCCGAGGGCGCCGAGGTCGATGTCATCGATATTCCCGGCCGGGGCCGCTGCCGGCAGTGCGGCACGCTGGCGCCGATCGACGAGCGCCACACGCCCTGCCCCAGCTGCGGCGCGTACGGGCTTGAGGTGCTAGAAGGGGACCGCATGCGGGTGCAGGCGGTCGAGCTCGAGTAGGACGGCGCAAGAGACGGAACGAACAGCGGGAGGCAGATCATGTGTGGCGTCTGCGGATGCGGTGGCAGCGAGGCGCGTATCGGGTCGGTATTCGGCGGTGACCGCAACAAGCGCGTGCAACGGGCGGACACCGGGACTACGCAGGCCTGGCGAGCGATCGATACTCGGCGGCCGGCCGCCTCGCCGGCGGGCCTCGACCACGAAAGCACCGATCGCGCCTCGGTCGCCAGGCTGCAGCGCGTCGAGCGCGACATCCTGGGCAAGAACGCGCGCATTGCAGCGGCCAACCGCAGCTGGTTGGCCGAACGCCGCATCCTTGCCCTCAACCTGATGTCCAGCCCGGGCTCGGGCAAGACCTCCCTGCTGGTGCGTGCGCTCGAGACGCTTGGCGGGCGCCTGCCGGCAGCGGTGATCGAAGGCGACCAGCAGACCGAGTTCGACGCCGAGCGCATCCGTGCCACCGGCGTACCCGCACTGCAGATCAACACCGGCAAGGGCTGCCACCTCGACGCCGACATGGTGGCACGCGCCCTGCCCCGCCTGCCGCTCGCCGAGCGCGGGCTGCTGCTGATCGAGAACGTCGGCAACCTCGTTTGCCCGGCAGCCTTCGACCTCGGCGAGGCGCACAAGGTGGTGATCCTGTCGGTGACCGAAGGCGAGGACAAGCCGCTCAAGTACCCGGACATGTTCGCCGCGGCCGACCTCATGCTGCTCAACAAGGCCGACCTGCTGCCCTACCTGAGCTTCGACGTCGAGCGCGCGATCGAATACGCCCGTCGTGTCAATCCGCAGCTCGAGGTGATCCTGACTTCCGCCACCCGGGGCGACGGCATCGACGCCTGGCTGGCGTGGATCGAGCGTGAGCGGGCCTCGGCATGAGGCCGCCCCGGCGCGCGCAGCGACCAGACGAGGCGCATCGGCAGGGCCGGACGGCGCTCGCGCACACGGGCGACGCCACGCTGCAATCGCTGCGCTGCACTGGCGACGGCGCCGCGCTCGCAGGCCCGATCCTGGCATTGGGTGCCTGGTTCAACAACACGCCCTGCCTGCTCGAGCGCGAGCGCGCGTTGTTCAGCCCCAACCTCGGCGATCTGGACACGCCCGATGCCTGCCGCCGCGTCGAGCCCGCGGTCGCCGCCCTGCTCGCCGCCACGCCCGTGCCGCCGCTCGTCGTGGCCCACGATCTGCACCCCGACTTCCACTCCACCCGCGTCGCGCTCGCCACCGCCCACCGCCTGGGCGTGCCGGCGCTCGCCGTGCAGCACCACCACGCCCACATCGGCGCCGTGCTCGCCGAGCATGGCCGCTTCGACACGCGCCCCGTACTGGGCCTGGCTGTCGACGGCGTCGGCCTGGGCAGCGACGGCGAGGCCTGGGGCGGCGAACTGCTGCGTGTGCGCGGAGCACGTTGCGAGCGCATCGGCCACCTGCGTCCACTGCGCCTGCCCGGCGGCGACCGTGCCGCACGCGAACCCTGGCGCATGGCCTCGGCGCTGCTCTATGCCTGCGGCCGTGGCAGCGAGATCGCCCACCGCTTCTCGCACCAGCCGGCAGCGGCGTTGCTGGCCCAAGTGCTGTCACGCCCGACGCTGAGTCCGCCCACCACTAGCCTTGGCCGCCATTTCGACGCCGCCGCCGGGCTGCTGGGCGTGTGCGAAGTCATGCACACCGATGCAGAGGCCGCAGTCGCGCTCGAGAGCCTTGCCCGCGCGTACGGCGAGCTGCCCGCACTGGCTGACGGCTGGCGCATCTCACCCGACCTGGAGCTGGACCTCCACCCGCTGCTGCTGCAGCTGGCCGACGAGGCCGATGCCGCGCGCGGCGCCGCTCGCTTCCACGTCACCCTGGCCGCGGCGCTGACCGACTGGATCGAGCACGCGCTCGCACTGGAGCACTGCGACACCGTCGTGCTGGGCGGCGGTTGCATGCACAATCGCTTGCTGTCGGCCATGCTCGACACCGCTCTGAGCACACGCGGACTTACTGTGCTCGGTGCGCGCCGACTGTCGCCCGGCGATGCCGGCATCGCGCTCGGACAAGCCTGGGTGGCCCGGCATCGACTCACCCACAAGGAAACCTGAACATGTGCCTCGCCATCCCCGCGCGGGTCGTCGAACTGGTCGCCGGCGGCAACTGCCGCGTCGAACTCGGCGGCATCCGCAAGGAAATCTCGCTGGCATTGGTGGATGACGTGGCGGTCGGCGACTACGTGATCGTGCACGTCGGCTACGCGCTCAACCGCCTCGACCCGGAGGAAGCCGCGCAAACACTCGCGCTGCTCGCCGCTGCCGGACAGCTACCCGAGGCAGACAAGGAGCCGGAGACCGCAAGGAGCACGCACCGCACGCCGCAGGGCGGTCAGCCATGAGCACTACCGGCATGAGATACGTCGACGAGTTTCGCAACCCGCAGCTGGCGGCCGGACTGGCGCGTGCGATCGCGCACGCCGCCCGCCCCGGGCGCAACTACGCTTTCATGGAATTCTGCGGCGGCCACACCCATGCAATCTCGCGCTATGGCATCACCGACCTGCTGCCGGCCAATGTGCACATGATCCACGGTCCTGGCTGCCCCGTGTGCGTGCTGCCGATCGGCCGTATCGACATGGCGATCGGACTGGCGCTGGCACGCCCCGACGTGATCCTGTGCAGTTACGGCGACTGCCTGCGCGTGCCGGCCTCGGCCGGACTGTCGCTGCACAAGGCACGGGCACGGGGCGCGGACGTGCGCATGGTGTACTCGGCCGCGGATGCACTCTCCCTGG
Source organism: Thauera mechernichensis (assembly GCF_029588855.1). Lineage (NCBI taxonomy): Bacteria > Pseudomonadati > Pseudomonadota > Betaproteobacteria > Rhodocyclales > Zoogloeaceae > Thauera > Thauera mechernichensis. The sequence continues at coordinate 91,257 of NZ_JARQZE010000009.1, forward strand.
CGCAGCGCGAACCGCGGCGCGAAGTGGTGTTCTTCGCCATCGGCTTCGAGACCACCACGCCCCCGACCGCAGTGGTGATCGAACAGGCCCGCGCCCTTGGGGTCGACAACTTCAGCGTCATCTGCAACCACGTGCTGACGCCGCCAGCAATAGACGCCCTGCTGAGCGCGGCCGCGACAGGCCGGGACGACGCCCCGCACCTGGACGGCATCCTCGGTCCCGCGCATGTATCCACCGTGATCGGCCGTGCGCCCTACGACTTTGTCGCAGAGCACCATCACACGCCGGTCGTGATCGCCGGCTTCGAGCCACTCGACGTCATGCAGGCCATCCTGATGCTGCTACGCCAGGTCAATGAAGGGCGCGTGGCGGTCGAGAACGAATTCACCCGCGCGGTCAGCCTTACGGGCAACCGCAAGGCGCAAGCGCTGGTCGAGGGTGTGTTCGAAAGCCGCGAAGCCTTTGCCTGGCGCGGACTCGGCAGCCTGCCGCATTCGGCGCTGCGCATCCGCCCCGCCTTCGCGCGCTGGGACGCGGAGCTCAAGTTCGCCCTCGAGGACCGCCCGGTACCCGACCACAAGGCCTGTGAGTGCGCAGCTATCCTGCGTGGCGCTAAGCGCCCGAGCGACTGCGCTCTGTTCGCCACCGTCTGCACGCCGCAAACCCCGCTCGGCGCCTGCATGGTCTCTGCCGAGGGCGCCTGCGCCGCGCACTTCAGCTATGGCCGCTTCCGCGACCGGGAGCGAGCCGCCACGACTGGAACACAGCCATGAGCACACCCGATCCGGCCTATCGCCGGCCCATCGACCTCAAGCACGGCCGCGTCGACCTCGCCTTCGGCGCGGGCGGCCAGGCCATGGCCCAGCTCATAGCCGAACTGTTCGCACGCGCCTTCGCCAACGACTACCTTGCACGCGGTGACGACGCTGCAGTACTGCCTGCCCTCACCGCGGGCGAGCGCCTGGTACTGGCGACCGACGCCCATGTGGTCAGCCCGCTGTTCTTCCCCGGCGGCGACATCGGCAGCCTGTCGGTACACGGCACGATCAACGACCTCGCGGTGATGGGTGCGCGGCCGCTCTACCTGGCGGCGAGCTTCATCCTAGAAGAGGGCTTCGCGCTCGCCGAGCTCGCACGCATTGTCGACTCGATGGCGACGGCGGCGCGAGCTGCAGGCGTGGCGGTGGTAACCGGCGATACCAAGGTCGTCGAGCGCGGCAAGGGCGACGGCATCTTCATCACCACCACCGGGGTCGGAGCACTGCCCGCAGGGCGCGATCCGGGCGGCGCGCGGGCGCAGCCCGGCGATGCAATCCTGGTGTCAGGCACCCTTGGCGATCATGGCATGGCAATCATGGCGCAGCGCGAAGCGCTGGCCTTCGAGTCCGAAATCCGCTCGGACAGCGCCGCACTGCATGACTTGGTCGAAACGCTTTACGCTGCGACCGACGCAAGCGCCATCCACGTGCTGCGCGACCCCACCCGCGGCGGGCTGGCGAGCACGCTCAACGAGATTGCCGCGCAGTCGGGTGTCGGCATGCTGGTCGACGAGGCGAGCATCCCCGTGTCGCCGGCGGTGCAGTCCGCCTGCGAGCTGCTCGGGCTCGACCCGCTCAATCTTGCCAACGAGGGCAAGCTGGTGCTGATCTGCGCACCCCACGCCACTGCCTCGCTGCTGGCGGCGATGCGCGCCCATCCCCTCGGTGGTGAGGCAGCCTGCATCGGCGAGGTGTGCATCGATCCACAAGGTTTCGTGCAGCTGCGTACCTGCCTGGGCGGACGGCGCATGCTGGACTGGCTGGCGGGCGAACCACTGCCGCGGATCTGCTGATACCGTCGGCCGCCACCGCGATCGGCGTCATCGTGCATTGGGCCGACCGGCGCCCAGCCGTCCCTGCAGACCATCCGCATCGGCGGCGAAGCGCTCCACCAGCCAGTCGGCCATCACGGCGACACGCGCCAGCGGACGCGCATCGGGATGAATCAGCATCCACAGCTCCCGGCTCAGGATCGGCGCCGGACCGGACAGGCGCACCAGGCCGGGGTGGCGGTCAGCCACGAAGCACGGCAGCAGACCATGGCCGATACCGTCAGCGACGGCCTGCAGCAAGGCGCGCACGTCATTGGTACGCAGCCGGATGCGACCGCTGCCGAGCATGGCCTGCAGGCGCCGCATCTCAGGCGTGTGATCGAGATCCTCGCCGTAGGCCACCCAATCGCCGGCACTGACTGCCAGATCGCCGCGCGCTGCACCGTAGAGCGCGAAGCCCATGTCCGCCAGCTTGCGCATGAGAAAGTCACCGCTCGCCGGACGAGCCAGGCGGATGGCAATGTCGGCCTCGCGCCGCGCAACGTTGAGGTTGTCGTTGCTGGCCACCAGATCGACCCGGACCTCGCCGTGGCGGGCATAGAAATCCGCCAGCCGCGGCACCAGCCAGTCGGCGATCAGCGCACTCACTGCGGTGACGCGAAGCACGCCGCCGACCTTGCCCGCATCGGCCTCGGCCAGGCGGCCGATTCCCGCCACATCCTCCTCGATCCGGCCCGCTCTCTCGAGCACCCGGTTACCGACTGCGGTAGGCCGCCACAGGCCTTCGTCACGCTCGAACAGCGGCGTCCCCAGGCTCTGCTCGAGCGCGCGCAGGCGGCGGGCAACGGTGGTCTGATCCACGCCGAGCTGGCGCGCCGTGGCGGCCAGCGTACCCTCCCTGCCGAGGGTGACGAGAAAGCGCAGATCGTCCCAGTTCATGCCCGACACCCCCTGCAAAAATGCCGCAGTGTAAGGCAGGAATGTACATTTACGCAGACGTCACGCCGCGGGTAGCCTGATTGGATTGTTCCTCGACCACACAAGGAGACTGTCGATGAGTACCGCTTCCACCACCCTGCGCGCGCTTTCGGGGCTGCCGGCAACACCGGCCCGTCTGTCGGAGTCGGCACTGGTCATCGTCGATGCCCAGAACACCTACCGCAACGGCGTGATGCAACTCCAGGGGGTAGAGCCGGCGCTGGACGAGTGCGCGCGGCTGCTGGCGCGTGCGCGTGCGCTGAAGATCCCGGTCGTGCACATCCAGCACGACGCCGGTCCGGGCTCGCCCTACGACCCGAGCGCCGAGTGCGGCGCAATCGCCGATAAGGTCGCGCCGGCTGCCGGCGAGGCGGTGGTGGTCAAGAACTACCCGAACGCCTTCGTCGGCACCGACCTCGATGCGCGCCTGAAAGCCGCTGGCGTCAACAACCTGGTGATCACGGGCTTCATGACGCACATGTGCATCAACTCCACCGCGCGCGGTGCCTTCAACCTCGGCTATGCAGTGACCGTACCCGCCGCAGCCACTGCAACCCGGGCGCTACCCGCAGCCGACGGCAGCGTGGTCGAGGCGGCAAGCCTGCAGTCCGCTGCGCTCGCCGCGCTCGCCGACCTGTTCGCCGTTGTGGTGGCGGACAGTTCGGCGATTCCCGACTGAGCGTCCTTACGCTCAGCCGCGCGAGCGGCGGTCGCCGTGGCTGCGCTCGCTGCGCGAGGGGTGGCCGTCGCGGCTAAAGCCGCCACCGCTGCGGCGTGCGTCACCACCCGGACGGCCGAAGCCACCGCCGCTGCCGAAGCGGCGACCACCGTTGCCAGCCGGACGCGGGCCAGCAGGCTTGCGCGGCGACGGCTCCATGCCGGGAATGGTGTGCACCGCAAGGCGGTCGCCCGTGAAGCGCTCGATGGCACGGATGAGGCCGGTTTCGCGCGGCCCGGAGAGCGTGATCGCCACGCCATCGCGCCCCGCACGGCCGGTGCGGCCGATGCGGTGCACGTAGTCTTCGGCCTGGCGCGGCGGGTCGAAGTTGATGACGTGGCTGATGCCGGCAACGTCGATGCCGCGCGCGGCGACGTCGGTCGCCACCAGCACGCCGATGCGGCCCTGGCGCAGGCGGTCGAGGGTGCGGTTACGCTGGGTCTGGTGCATGTCGCCATGCAACGCAGCGGCGGCAATGCCTTTTTCCTGCAACGACAGCGACAGCTCGTCGGCGCTCCTCTTGGTCGCGGTGAAGACCACGGCCTGGTTGAGGCCCTCTGCACCGAGCAGCGCCTCGAGCAGGCGGTTCTTGTGACCAAGGTCATCGGCGAACATCAGGCGCTGCTCGATCTGACCACGGTCCTGCTGTGCGACCTCGATCTCGATGCGCTGCGGATTGCGCGTCATGCGTTCGGCCATGCTGCCGACCACGCCGTCGAGCGTAGCCGAGAACAGCAGGGTCTGGCGCTTGGAAGACGTCGCGGCGACGATGGCGTCGATGTCCTCGGCGAAGCCCATGTCCAGCATGCGGTCGGCCTCATCGAGAATCAGCACCTCGACGTCCGACAGCTTGACCTTGCGCCGGTTGAGGTGGTCGAGCAGACGGCCGGGGGTGGCGACGACCACGTCGCACTGACGCTGTAGTTGCTTGAGCTGGGCGAACATCGGCGCGCCGCCGACCAGGCAGGCGGTGTTGAGCCAGCGCAGCGCCTTGCCGTAGGTCTGCACGGCCTTCTCCACCTGCAGCGCAAGCTCGCGGGTGGGGGTGAGCACGAGCACGCGCGGACCGCTGCCCGGAGCCGGGCGGCGATCGATGATCTTGTGCAGCGCGGGCAGCGTGAAGGCCGCGGTCTTGCCGCTACCGGTGTGGCTGGACACCAGCAGATCGTGGCCGGCGATAGCTGCGGGAATGGCCTGCATCTGCACCGGCGTAGGGGTGGTGTAGCCGGTCTGCTCGACGGCCTTGAGGAGTTCTGCGGCAAGGCCGAGGGTCTGGAACGTCATCTGATACTTCCTGTTCATTGCGTGCCGGCCTCTTGAAGGCAAGAAGGACGGCGGGTCCGGGCCCATTGAGTGGGCCGCGAGGACATCGCGCCACAGCCTGCCGGGCTATGCCGAGGCAGGATGCGGAGTCGCTGGTATGGCGAACGCGATGGGCGTGGCCGGTCAAACCGAAAATGTCGGAAAGACCGCGCATCGGCACCAACCGGTTGTCACGAGCCAGACGATCGGAAGAACGAATGAAATCGGCGGGAGGTCGGGGGCGATGGGGCTGTGGTTACAGTCCCTCGGGCCATGGAGTGGAGATTACCTGATCCCCTGTCCGTCGCGAATTGCGGCGGTGGCCCTGCTGCTGCATTGCACAACGACGCGGAGTATAACCGCCAATCGCTCGACTGTCTCTAGAAATCTTTGAAACAAAAGAAAAAGGCTGGGGAGGCACTGTCGCGCCTGCCCAGCCTGCGGGGGCTTGCGCCCCGGAATACGGCTGCTGCTTACTTGTTGACCGCGGCCTTGAGGGTGGCGCCGGCAGTGAACTTGGGCACGCTCGACGCGGCGATCTCGATGGTGGCGCCGGTCTGCGGGTTGCGGCCGGTACGGGCGGCACGCTCGGAAACCTCGAAGGAACCGAAACCGGTGAAGGCAACCTTCTCGCCCTTGCCCAGCTGCTCGGCGATGATGTCGAGCACGGCGGACAGTGCACGGTCGGCTTGCGCGCGGGAAACATCCAGACGGTCGGCCAGGGCCTCGACGAATTCACCTTTGTTCATGCTTTTCCTCGATTGGTGTGAGTGTGATGTGGGATATCGCGATCTACGCCGCGGATTCTAGCACCGCCGCGGATTCTGGCGCATCCGGAGCGTGCAGGATGGATGCAGGTTCCTGCGGCCTCATCTCCGCGCCTGAGCCGATCACGCATGCCGCAGTGCACAATACAGCTGCCGTCCCGGGGCCAGTCGCGCTATGCTTGCAACTGAAGTCACAACAGAAAGACACCAAGCATGGAACAGCAGGACGCTGGCGACAGCGACGTCATCCACATCCGCGCGTTGCGCAATGCGAAGGGGCAGATTACCCGGGTTGCGGTGTCGCTGCCCCCGTGCGCGTGGATGGGGGCCACTGTCCTGGGGCTCACGCCCGAGCACGCCGCACAGCGCCTGCTCGACGAAGCCAGCCACAGCCCCCGAGCCCATGCCTGCGCCCTCAGCATGGCCTGTGCGGCCGCCCAAGGCAGGCCCGAGCCCGACGTGGACAGCCGCCTCGCCATCGAGCGCACTCTGGCCGCGGAGGCGGCCGACGCCCACCTGCGCCGGCTGCTGATCGAATGGCCCCCCTTGCTCGATTTCGAGCCGCGCCACAGCCGCTTCGCGGAGTTCCATCGCCGCCTGACGCTCGACCCGCATACCGACGGCCCGGCGGCGTTCGCACTGGGCGGCGAACTGCTCGACCTTGTCGCACGCGAAATGCTGGCCGGCTTCTTCAACCAGATCCGCATGCCGCATGGCATCGGCGAATTCCTCGAGCGCCTGCAGGCCGGCGGCAGCCTGGGCGCGGTGCTCAGCGAGCTGATTGCCCTCGGCCCATCGGGCGCACCAGTTCCCAAGCCCGTGCCCATGCTGGGTACGCTGAGCGCGGCGGCATGGGTGGGGACGGTCGGCGCGTGGCCCGATGCCAGCTTCGTGCGCCAGCCGGAGTACGCCGGCGAGCCTGCGGAGACCGGCCCGCTCGCGCGCCACGCCGCATCCGCGCTGGTGCGCGTCTTGCTGGAACGCGGCCATCGCGTATCGGCCCGCCTGTTCGCCAAGGCGATCGACGTCGGCGACTGCGCGAGCCGCATGCGCTACCCACTCGATGAAGAGGTCGCACCGCTGGCGGATGCCACTCAGGTCGCCCCGGGTGTCGGCATGGCGCGGGTGGACACCGCGCGTGGCGTGCTGCTGTGCTGGGTAAGACTCGAGGAAGATCGGATTGCCGAGTGCGCGATCGTTCCTGCCGGCGCGTGGAACTTCCACCCGGATGGCGCATTCTGCCGCGAGGCGACCTGCCCGAGCGCCGGCAACGAGGATCACGACGCAGCCCTGCTGCGCCTGTCCCTGCTCGCGCTGGCCTTCGACCCCTCGCTACCTCACCGCGTCGAACTCATTGACGAGCGCCGCCCACGCAAGGGCAGCCCGGCGCGCTGAAGCGCGTCCGCGCGCTTCAGCGCGCTTCAGTCCGCGAGGCGACGGTAGGCACCGCCGAAGTACACCAGCGGCTTGCGCTCCTCGCGGTCGAAGCTGAGCACCTCGCTGATGAAGACGAGATGGTCGCCGCCCTCGTAACGCTGAGTGTTGCGGCATTCGAAGCGCGCGCAGCACCCCTTGAGCAAGGGGACGCCGCCAACGCCGGTCTCGAAGTCGAGGCCGGCGAACTTGTCGTCAAGGCGGCTGGCGAAACGCTGCGAGAGTTCGACCTGGTCCTCGGCAAGAACGTTGATCGCGTAGTATTCGCAAGCCTCGAAAAGCCCACGACTTGGCAGGTCGTTCGACAGGCTCCACACGATCAGCGGCGGGTCGAGCGACACCGAATTGAAAGAATTGACGGTCAGTCCGATCGGCTCACCCGCCGGGGTACGCGTCGTCACCACGGTAATGCCGGTGGCGAACATGCCGAGCGCGTTGCGGAAGCGGCGCGGGAAGTCGACGCCGGAAAATTGCTGTTGGGTCATGGGAGAAGGTTGGCACGGTCGGCCCGCGCTCTGCTGCATTGCGAAAGAAGCGCGGATTATCGCTGCGCCGGCCGACAACGTCGACACCGCAACTGCCCCGATGCGAGAAAAACACACGGAAAAACCGCTACATGAGTGAATTTGCCACCCGCCTCACTGCCTGGCAGCGCGAGCACGGCCGCCATGACCTGCCCTGGCAGGGCGGCACCGACCCCTACCGGATCTGGCTGTCCGAGATCATGCTGCAACAGACCCAGGTTGAAACGGTGATCCCCTACTACCAGCGCTTCCTGGTCCGCTTCCCCGACGTCGCGGCGCTGGCCGCCGCCCCGGTCGAGGACGTGATGACGCTGTGGAGCGGGCTCGGCTACTACGCACGGGCGCGCAACCTGCATCGTGCGGCGCAGCGCATCATGAGCGATCACGGCGGGCGCTTCCCCACCACCGCAGCCGAGATCTCCACCCTGCCCGGGGTCGGCCGCTCCACTGCGGCGGCGATCGCGGCTTTCGCCTTCGGCGAACGCGGTGCGATCCTCGACGGCAACGTCAAGCGCGTGCTGAGCCGTATCTTCGGCGTGGACGGCTTCCCCGGGGAGAAGGCGGTCGAAAACCGGCTGTGGACGCTCGCGGAATCACTGCTGCCCGAGCGCGACATCGGCCGCTACATCCAGGCCCAGATGGATCTGGGCGCGACCCTGTGCACGCGCGCACGACCGGCCTGTGTGCGCTGCCCGTTCCAGGACGACTGCGTCGCTTATCGCGATGGTCGCATCGCCGAACTACCGACTCCACGCCCGCGCAAGACCGTACCACGGCGCAGCGCACGCTACGCGGTCGTGGTGCGCGACGCTTGTGTCCTGCTCGAACGCCGTCCGCCGGCGGGGATCTGGGGTGGGTTGCTGGCCTTGCCGGAAATTCCCGAGCACAGCACGGACGTCCTCGCCTGGGCGTACGAGCGCTTTGGCCTGCGCTGCACCCCGGGTGACGGGCTGGCGCCGCTCAGCCACGCCTTCACCCATTTCGTACTCGAGCTCCAGCCCGTGGTGCTGCACGCCGAGCCCGCAGCGCCCCCCACCATGGCCGGCGAGGCCGGCACGATGAGCTGGCAGGCGCTTGGCGAGCTCGATGCTGCAGCATTGCCGACGCCGGTAAGGCGCATCCTCGACGCACTGACGGCGCCGGATCTGTTCGCGAACTGATCGCAGCGCCGCATCAGCGGCACCCGCTCCCGTTCAGGCAAGGTTTGGCAGCAATCCGTGCTCACGCAGGAACTGCTGCAGGATTTCCAGGCGACTGAGCGGGTCGTCGAGTTCGAGCAGCTTCTGCTTGGCCAGCAGCGGGATGGGCAGCAACTCGGTGTAGCGCGCGCCCACCCAGCCTGCATCTTCGAAATGGTGAGGCGGCGGCAGGCGCTCGCCCAGTTCGGCGACGACCGTACGCAGCAAGGGCAGCATGTCGGCCTGGGCATCGGGCACCGGCTGCGCGGGAGGCTCCTCGAGCCAGCGCACACTGGCCACAAGCAGGCCGTCGCGCTCCACCTCGTGATCCTCGATGCGAAAGCGCGCACCACCGCGCGCAAGCAGGTTGAGCACCCCGGCCTGCGCCATGTCCCACTGCTCGATGCGCGCCTCCGTTCCCACCGGATGCGGCACCGCCGCCTCGCCCACCTCCTCACCGGCTGCGATGAGGCAGACGCCAAAGCTGGTGCTTTCACGCATGCAGCGCGTGACCATGTCCATGTAACGCGGCTCGAACACGCGCAAGGGCAGCACGCCGCCGGGCAAGAGTACGGTCTTGAGCGGGAACAGCGGCAGCCGGACGGGCTCGTTCATGTTGCGCCTCCTTGCGGGCCGGCCCTGATGGCAACCCGGGTCGTGATTCAGCCCTGGTCAGCCCCGCCATCATGGTGCTGCAGGCGATCCTCTCCCCAGCGCGCCATCAATGCATGCGGCACGCCGAGCTGATCGAGGATGCGCGCAACGACGAAATCAACCAGGTCCTGAACAGTCTGCGGATGATGGTAGAAGCCGGGGTTGGGGGGCAGGATGCAGACGCCGATGCGGGCGAGCTTGAGCATGTTTTCGAGATGAATCGCCGAGTACGGCGTTTCACGCGGCACCAGCACCAGCTTGCGGCCTTCCTTGATGACGACGTCGGCAGCACGCTCGATCAGGTTCTGGCTGAGCCCCCCCGCGACCGCGGCCAGCGTGGCCATCGTGCACGGGCACACGACCATGGCATCGGGCGGATTGGACCCGGACGCTGGCGGCGCGAACCATTCTTCGCGGCCAAACACCCGCAAGGCGCCGGACTCGGCACCAAACCGGGCGCACAACTCGGCCTCGACCTCGGCCGCGCGCGCCGGCAGGCTCCAACCCATCTCCTGGCGGGCGACGATCTGCGCCACCTGCGAATACAGCAACCACACACGGCAGCCGGCCTGCAGCAGGCACTCGACCAGGCGCAGGCCATAGGGCATGCCGGAAGCGCCGGTAAAGGCGACGGTGATCGTGCGGGGCGTATTCATCGATACTGGCGGGAGTGAGCGGACGCCCCCAAGCGTACCTCATTCGCACGTCAGCGTGGCGCGTGCGAACTTCCGCAGGAGCGGCGCAAGCCGCGAGCTTTTTGGACATCGACCAGGCCACGTCGCCTTCAACCCCTCGCGGCTGACGCCGCTCCTACCGGGGCGATCGGCCCCGACAGGCTGCCGTAGGAGCGGCGCAAGCCGCGAGCTTTTCGGATATCGACCAGGCCACGTCGCCTTCAACCCCTCGCGGCTGACGCCGCTCCTACCGGGGCGATCGGCCCCGACAGGCTGCCGTAGGAGCGGCGCAAGCCGCGAGCTTCCTGGATATCGACCAGGCCACGTCGCCTTCAACCCTCACCGCTGGCACCGCTTACTCCAGGTAATCGCTGATCAGCACCCAGCGCCCGTCGCGGATCTGCGCCAGGCGGCCGTGACGATTGCCGAGATGGTCCTCGGGCGTGAAGCGGTAACTCGGGCTGCCGAAATAGTCGCGGGAAAACTGCATGCGCTCGAGGGTGCGCGCAAAGGCCTCCTGCGTCAGCTCGGGGCCGGTGGCCTCGGCGGTGCGCACGAAGAGGTCGGCCAGGGTGTAGCCCATCACGCTCCATACATTGGGTTCGGCCTTGAAGCGCGCGCGGTAGCGCTCGACCCAGGCGGCGAGCTGGCTGTTGGCGCCTTCGACATAGGGATGGGGCAGCACCGACACGCCATACAGGCCCTCGACCGCCGCACCGCCCAGTTCGTGAGTCTGCGCCGAGTAGCCCGAGGCCGTCACCAGCATGTCCACCTCCCAACCGATCTTGCGCGCTTCGGCCATTGCCGCCACCGTCTCGCGCACCACGGTGGCGAGAACGACGAGATCACAGCGTGCGGCACGCAAGCGTGCAATCTGGCTCGACAGATCGGTGGCGCCGCGCTTGTAGCTGGTGCGCTCGACCAGTTCGCGGTCGAGCCGGGCGAGCGCGGCCTCGACCCCCTTCATCACTTCCAGGCCGTAGTCGTCGTCCTGATAGAGAAGGCAGGTGCGCGCATAGCCGCGCTGCTCGACCATGTGGCGGGTGGCCGCCTCCATGTAGTCGAAGTAGGGCGCGAAGTTCTGGAACTTGAGCGGGTGCAGCGGTTCGTAGGTGGCGCGGTGGGGCGAGAACGGGAACAGGTGCAGGCGGCCGGCATCGACGATGATCGGCATGGTCGCCATCACTACCGGCGTGCCCATGTTGGCGATGAAGGCAAAGGCCTGGTCGCGCTGCACCAGCTTGCGCGCGGCAAGCACGGCGCGTTTGGGATCGTAGCCCGCATCCTCCACGACCAGGCGGATCTGGCGGCCATGGACGCCACCGCCGGCATTGACCTCGTCGAAGCGCATCAGCATGCCGTCGCGCACGGGCACGCCGAGCATCGCGATCGGACCGGAGAGGTCCGAAACAGTGCCGACGACGATCTCCTTGGCATTCACACCGGGCGCTGCCGATACCGGCGCGCTGAGGGCAAGGCAGGACAGTGCGGCGAGCGCGAAGGAACGCAGGGTCTTCAAGATGCGGGTCTCCGGTGGGTGGCCAGGCCGTGCCGCCACGCCAACACTGCGGGCGGCGAACAGGCCATGTTCGACTGCGCCGATTCTCTGGCGATGCAGAACGGGCGTCAATTGCGGCATCTACTCGAGTTTACGGCCTGGCGCCCGCAATGCCGGACGGACGCAGCAGGACCACGGCCACGATCACCGCCCCGAACAGCACCAGCTCCAGGCCGGCGGCCCGCGCCCAGTCTCCGGGCAGGTGGTCGCGCAGCACGGCGATCAGCTGCGGGATGGCGACGATGACCAAGGCCCCCCAGAGTGCCCCGCCAAGACGGCGGGCGCCGCCGATGAAGGCCAGCATCAGGAGTTCGAATGAGAACACCAGGCCGAACTGCTCCGGGCTGATGAAACCGATCCAGTGCGCATAGAGGGCGCCCGCCAGGCCCGACAGTGCCCCGCCAACGACGAAGGCCTGCATCTTGGCCGCGGCCGGCGACACGCCGCAGGCTGCAGCGGCCACCTCGTCGTCGCGTACCGCGCGCCAGGCACGGCCATGGCGCGAATCCACCAGGCGCGCGCACAGCAGCAGCGCAGCGGCCAGCGCCCCCAGGCTCACCAGCGCCTGCGCCAGGGTGGCGTCTGCGCGCCAGCCGAACACCGAGAAGCCCGCAACCGCCATGCCGGCCGCGCCCTGTGTCACCGAATCCCAGCGCGCCAGCACCTCCTCCACGATGAGGGCGAAGGCCAGCGTGCTCATGCCGAAGTACAGTCCGCCGAGCCGGCGCGCGGGCAAGCTGGCGAGCGCACCACCGAGCGCACCGGCGGCAATGGCAAGAGGCATGGCCAGCAGCGGCGCCAGGCCACGCCCGACCAGCACTGCCTGAACATAGGCGCCAAGCGCAACCAAAGCCGCCTGCCCGAGTGCGATCTGCCCCGCCTGACCAACGACGATGACCACGCCCAGCCCGGCGATCGCATAGGTGATGACGAGGGTCGCTTTGCCCAGGGCGTAGTCCGCCCCCATGGCAGGCACTGCCAGGGCGAGGATCAGCGCCCACGGCCACAGATGGCGCCAGGCCGTGCGCAGGCCGCTCACCGGCCGCCCCCGCGGCGCAGCCCTGCCCCCAGGCCATTGGGAAACAGCAGCAGCGCGCTCATCAGCAACGCGTAGGGGACAACATCCTTCGCCCCTTCGGGCAGCAGAAGGCCGGCCACGGCCTCGGCGACGCCAAGGAAGATGCCCGCGAGCAAGGCCCCGGGCAGGCTGGTGAGCCCGCCCAGCACCGCCGCGGGGAACGCCTTCAAGGCAATCAGGCCCATGTTGAGGTGGATGAAGGTGACCGGCGCAAGCAGCAGCCCGGCCACCGCCGCCAGCGCGGCACCCAGCGACCACGCCAGCGTGTGCATGCGTGCGACCGGCACCCCCATGAGAGCGGCGACACGCGCATCCTCGGAGCAGGCGCGCAGCGCAAGGCCGGCACGGGTATAGCGGAAGAAGGCAGCGAGCGCCGCCGCAAGCACCACGGTGGCGGCCACCACCCATACATGGCTTGCAGCGAGCACCAGGGGGCCGATGGCGTAGGTATCGGCGGCGAAAGGCAGGCGGTGTACCTCCTGCGCCGCCGCCGGCAGCGAGGCCACGCTGCCGCGCAGCATCATACCCAGGCCAAAAGTCAGCAGCACCGCCACCAGGTGCGGCTGACCAATCGCACGACGCAACACGGCACGCTCGAGCCCGGCACCGAGCACGCCGACGAACGCCACCGCCAGCGCCGCGGCCAGCCACAGCGGCCATCCGGCCCCCAGATGCAGGCCAAGTGCGGCAAAGGCCCCGACCATGAGCAGATCGCCCTGCATGAAGCTCACCGTTTCGGTGGCCTTGTAGATCAGGACGAAGGACAACGCGACCAGGCCGTATACACAGCCGATCGCGATGCCGCTGGTGAGGACCTGGATGAAGGCGAGCATGATGGGGGCGAAGCATAGCCGATCAACGACTCGCGACGCCCCGTCGCACACAAGCACCCGGACCCCGAAAGGCTCGCGGCGGGGGGCTTTGCTGTAGGAGCGGCGCCAGCCGCGAGCTTTTCGGGGCTTGCGACACGCCCCGTCGCCTTCAAACCCTCGCGGCTGGCGCCGCTCCTGCGGGGTGAGCCTAGAGCTCGACCAGCTGGCTCAGCCCAGGAACTGGTCGTACACACCTTGGCGCCACAGCAAGATGGCGATCGCGATGACCAGCAACAGGAACATCCAGGTTCCCCAGGGGCGCTGTTTCTCGGCGTAGGGGTCGGACAGCGAGCGCGCGGCCCCAGGCGGCAGCGCAGCGACCCCGGTCAGCGCGGCACCGAAGGGGATGTTGATGCGCGCACGCGTGTTGACCGCCCAACCGTTGGCGTCGAGCAGCGGTCCGAGGTTGCGCTGGCGCAGCTTCAGCCAGGCCATCAGCATCGACGGCCCGGAGATCAGCAATACGATGCCGACCACGACCAGAGGCATCTGCCACGCCGGCAGCGACAGAAAGCCCGACACCACGGCGGCCAGCGCGGTCCCCAGCGCACCGAGGGCGAGGCCGATGGCGGCGAAGATACCGGCGAACTTGGCGATGTCGAAGGCCTGGGCCGGTGCAGCCGGGGCGGCCGCTGGCGCCTCGACCTTCGCGCCGGCATCGGCGACGCCGGCTGCAGCGCGCTCCTCGACCGCCTTGTCGCGCGAGGCGGCGAACTTCTGGATCTGTTCACCGATCATGCGTGCAACACGCTTGTAAGGCGACCAGAAGGCCTGGCGCACGCTGATCGGTGCCTCGACCACCTGGACCACGCTGGCGTTCCAGTCGCGCCCCTGGCGGTCGTAGAACACGCCGTTGCGGCCAGGCACCATCATCTCGTCGGCATCGCCGCCGGTCATCGCCGCCACAATGGTCATCGGCGCCTCGCCCTGGCGGGCGCAGTTGCAATACACCAGGTAGGTGCCCGACAGCGGCGCCAGTGCACTGTGCCGCCCCATGTCGGCCACGCGCAGGCACAGGTCGCAGCTGCGCTGGTCGAGGTAAAGCGTGCCGGCCTGGAAGATGGCCTTGGCTTGCGCGCCATAGAAGTCGCTGAGAGTGACGAAGTTGCGCAGCAGCGTGACCAGGTCGCGCTGGTAGCGGACAAGGCGCTCGAGCGCATCGACCTGAGCAGCGGCGGTCTCAGCCCTCAGGTCCTGCTCGATCAGGGCGAGCAGGTCGGCCTGTACGCTGCCGCCGAGCAGCGCACGCAGTTCGTCAACCGGGATCGCCACCACCGGACTCGCCGGCTGCGCCGCCTGCCAATCGCGCCAGGCCGCGAAGCGGGCGGCGAGGTCCTGCCATTCGGCCTGCGACAGCGCATCGCGATCACCCAGAATCGGCGCGACCACCTGCTCACGCAGCGCCGCGATGCGCGCCTCCCAGGCCGGATTCAAGCCCGCGGCGAGCGGCAGCGCACGTCCTGGCTCGACACGGGCAAGCGGCAGGGCCGCCACACCGTCGCTGCCTGCAGCCAGCACCTGCTCGGCAAGGCCCTGGTATACGCTGTCCGCGGGGTTCAGCGCGTCCGCCGCACGCGCGTCGAAAGCGGCCAGGCGGCAGCGCGTGAAGAAGTCCCCCACCTTGTCGGCGACCGCATCGAAAACGGCAGCAGCAGCGGCCGTCCCCGCGCCCAGCGGCAGGATCCGCGCCGGGTCGGCCTCGGCCAGCGCCTGCCAGTCGGACACCGCCTGCGCGGCGGCAAAGAAGGTCTCGACCTTGCCCGCATCAACGCCAGGGGTGCCGCTGCGGTCATCGACTGCGCCGAAGCAGTCGATGATGTGCCCGATTGCTTTCACGACCCCGGCATCGGTGGTGAGTCCGGCCGGCACCACGCCGTCACCATTGAAATGGTCGGGCGCGAACAGCCGGGTGGTGTCGGCGAGGTCCTCGACCGAGATCGACTCGGCATCGGATTTATCGACGTAGGCGAGCACCTTGCGTGCGGTGGCGAGCAGGCGAGCACCCTCGGGGTGCTCGCCATCGATCGCCGCCAGCGGCAAGGCAGCGGGAGCGCGAAACAGAACCTCGGGTTCCTTGAGCACCGCACATACCCAGCGCACCGCGGCAACGATCTCGGGCGCGCGGATGCGCCCGTCGCCATCGGCATCGAGCAATTGCAGCGTGCGGGTGTCGAACTCCAGCCCTGAGGTCGGGCACGCGAGCACCGACCACAGCTTCTGATCGAGCTCGCCGAGGTGGCGCAGGTCGTCCGCGGTCTCGATGCGGACCTGGTCGAAGCCGCCGGACCGGAAGAAACGCCACTGGTAGGGCTTCTTGTTGTCGCCTTGAGTGCTCATCGAATGCTCCCTGAAATGTTCTTGTTTCCAGCCCTTGCGCAGGACTGGACTTCACGCGGGGATATTGCGCCGGAATGCAGGCGAGAACAATCGCGCGCGGGAGCGATCCGCAACGCCGGCGGCATCAGCCCGCCCGTAGCGGGCAGCCGCTCAGCCGTAGGCGCCGACGAAGGGGTTGTTGTCGCGCTCCTCGCCAAAGGTCGAGGTCGGGCCATGGCCGGGGATGAAGGTGATGTCGTCGCCGAGCGGGAAGAGCTTGTCGCGGATCGAACGGATCAGCGTCTGGTGGTCGCCACGCGGGAAGTCGGTGCGCCCGATCGAGCCCGCGAACAAGACATCGCCGACGATCGCCAGGCGCGCGCCCTCATGCACGAACACGACATGGCCCGGCGTGTGCCCCGGGGCATGGATGACCTTGAAGGACTCCTCGCCGACCGTCACCGTGTCGCCGTCCTCGAGCCAGCGCTCGGGCTCGAAGGTCTCGACATCGGGGAAGCCGAACATCTTGCTCTGCTGCGGCATGCCCTCGATCCAGAAGCGGTCCTCGGCCTGCGGGCCTTCGACCGGCACACCAAGCTTGCGCGCCAGCTGCGCGGTGCCGCCAGCATGGTCGATATGACCATGGGTGATGAGGATCTTCTCGACGCTCACGCCGAGCTTGGCGACGGCCGCCAGGATGCGGTCGATGTCGCCCCCCGGATCAACGACCGCGGCCTTTTTCGTCTTCTCGCACCACAGGATGCTGCAGTTCTGCTGGAAGGGGGTGACGGGGACGATGGTGGCCTGGATCATTGGCGGTGGGCTCCTGTTTGCGTGTTCGTCCGCCAGTTTAGCCGATGAAAGGCTCGCGGCTCGCGTCGCTCCTACAGCACCCCGCGCACGCCTCCCGCCCCCCTGTGTGAGCGGCGCCAGCCGCGCGCCTTGTCTGTCATGCCGCGGGGCCCGTGGGCCCCGCGGACACGGCAAGGATCAGATCACGCCCTGGGCCAGCATGGCCTCGGCGACCTTGACGAAGCCGGCGACGTTGGCGCCGTCGGCATAGCTCACGGTACCGTCCTCGCGCTTGCCATACTTCAGGCAGGCGGCGTGGATGCCAAGCATGATCTCCTTCAGGCGGGCGTCGACCTCTTCACGGGTCCACGACATGCGCATCGCGTTCTGGCTCATCTCCAGGCCCGAAGTGGCCACGCCGCCGGCGTTGGAGGCCTTGCCCGGCGCGTAGAGCACGCCGTTGTGTTCGAAGATCTTCACCGCCTCGATGGTGCTCGGCATGTTGGCGCCCTCGGCCACGGCGATCACGCCGTTCTTGACCAGGGTGGCGGCGTCGTTGGCATCGAGCTCGTTCTGGGTCGCGCACGGCAGGGCGACATCGACCGGCACATGCCACGGCCGCACACCCGGCTCGAAGCGGGCGCCGACACGCTCGGCGTACTCCGCCACGCGGCCGTAGTAGTGGTTCTTGATCTCCATGAGGAGGGCGAGCTTCTCGGGGGTGAAGCCTTCCTCGTCGATCACCGTGCCGCTGGAGTCGGAGCAGGTGATGGGCTTGGCGCCGAGTTCCATCAGCTTCTCGATGGCGTACTGGGCAACGTTGCCCGAACCCGACACCGACACGCGCATGCCGCGGATGTCACGGCCAGCGTGCTCAAGCATGGCGTTGGCGAAATACACCGTGCCGTAGCCGGTCGATTCCGGACGGATCAGCGAGCCGCCAAAGGACAGGCCCTTGCCGGTAAACACGCAGGCGGCGTTGTTCGACAGCTTCTTCATCATGCCGGCCATGAAGCCGACCTCACGGCCGCCCACGCCGATGTCGCCCGCCGGCACATCGGTGTCGGGGCCGACGTGGCGATACAGCTCGCTGATGAAGGCCTGGCAGAAGCGCATCACCTCGCCCGGGCTGCGGCCCTTGGGGTCGAAGTCGGAGCCGCCCTTGCCGCCGCCCATCGGCAGCGTGGTGAGCGCGTTCTTGAAGGTCTGCTCGAAGGCGAGGAACTTCAGGATCGACAGGTTCACCGACGGGTGGAAGCGCAGACCGCCCTTGTAGGGGCCGATGGCCGAGTTGTGCTGGATGCGGTAGCCGCGATTGACCTGCACGTCGCCACGATCATCCACCCACGACACGCGGAACATGATCACGCGCTCGGGTTCGATCAGGCGATCGAGGAGGGAGTGCTCGGCGTAGCGCTTGTTGGCGGAAATGAAGGGCCACAGGCTCTCCATGACCTCGCTGACCGCCTGCAGAAACTCGGGCTGGCCAGGGTTGCGCTGTTCGACGTAAGCCAGGAACTCCTCGAGGGACTGATATTTCATGATCGTGAACCCGTTGTTGATTAAGAAGTGGACACACACGCGCGCAGGCGATGACCTCGGTTTTACCCGAGGACATCGCCTGCAATCCCCATAATTGTGCATGAAGATCCCCAATCGTGTGCATGACATGGGTCAAAAAAACGTCATCCATGCCATTTGCACAAGAATGCACCACAAGAATGCGGACGCTCATCAGCCTGCAGCGGGCGCGTTTGCGCACCTTGCTTGCCCGCATGAGGCCAAGGCCGGTACGCTCGGCCTCCCCTACTGCCCACTTCCAGGCTCATCATGGCCCGTATCCGCATCGAACTGCCCGCACAGTTCTCCTTCGCAACCGAGGTCCCGCTGTTGATCTCGCACATCAACTACGGCAACCACCTCGACAACGCGCAACTGCTCGGCGTGGTATCCGAGGCGCGCGTGCGCTTCCTGAAGTCCATGGGCTATGCAGAGATGAACGTCGAGGGCTGCGGCATCATCGTCGCCGACGCGGCGGTCCAGTACCGCTCCGAAGCCTTCCACGGCGAACTCATGCGCATCGAGCTCGCGGCGACGGACTTCCACATTCACGGTTGCGATCTGGTATGGAAGATGTCCGAGGCGTCCACCGGGCGCGAAGTCGCGCGCGGGAAGACCGGCATCGTATTCTTCGATTACGAGGCACGCTCCAAGGCCGCCGTGCCGGAAGGCTTCAGGCGCCGCTTCCCGGCGGCCTGAGCCGGCATTGACCGTCATCCTGACCGCAGGCCTCGTCATGCTCGATCATTCCGACCCGTCCCGCCGCTCTCCATCGCCTTGCGGCCACCATGTCGCCGTGATCGGCGGCGGCCCGGCCGGGCTTATGGCTGCGGAGACGCTTGCCGGCGCCGGCCTGGCCGTGACCGTGTACGACGCCATGCCTTCGGTCGGGCGCAAGTTCCTGCTCGCGGGGCGCGGCGGGCTCAACCTCACCCATAGCGAGGCCGCCGCACCGTTCCTGTCGCGTTACGGCACGGCAAGTGCTGCGCTGTCGCCCATGCTGGCGGCCTTCGACGCCCAGGCCTTGCGCGCATGGGCCCACGGCCTGGGCGTGGACACCTTCGTCGGCACCTCGGGGCGGGTGTTCCCGACCGAGATGAAAGCCGCCCCGCTACTTCGTGCCTGGCTCGCACGCCTGCGCGCATCCGGCGTGCAGTTTGCGATGCGCCAACGCTGGCTTGGCTGGGCCACGCCCGTCACCGCCGCGAGCGGGGCGCCAAGCGCGCCACCGTGCGCGCACAGCCTGCGCTTCTCGACGCCGGCGGGCGAGCGCATCATCGCAGCCGATGCCGTGGTGCTCGCCCTTGGCGGCGGCAGCTGGGCGAAGCTGGGCTCAGATGGCGCCTGGGTGCCCCTGCTGCGTGCTGCAGGTGTCGACGTCGCTGCGCTGCGGCCCGCCAATTGCGGCTTCGATGTCACCACGCCCGGCACGCAAGCGCGCGGCGGCTGGAGCCCCCATTTCCTCGACCGCTTCCGCGGCCAGCCACTCAAGTCGGTGGTCGCCCGCTTTACCGACGCCAGCGGCCACACGCATGAACGCGCCGGCGAATGCCTGGTCTCCGCCACAGGCATCGAAGGCGGGCTGATCTACGCCTTGTCGGCGCCGCTGCGCGATACCATCGCGGCGCTCGGCGAGGTCACCGTCGCCCTCGACCTTGCGCCGGGACGCAGTCAGGAGCGCCTCACTGCCGAGCTCGCCCGCCCGCGCGGCAGCCGCTCGCTGGCCAGCCATCTGCAGAGCCAGGCTGGCATCAAGGGCATCAAGGCCAGCCTGCTGCGCGAATGCCTGCCCAAGGCGGTTTTCGACGACCCTGTCCGCCTGGCTGCGGCCATCAAGGCCCTGCCGCTGCGCCTGGTCGCCCCGCGCCCGCTCGACGAGGCCATCAGCAGCGCCGGGGGCGTACGTTTCGAGGCTGTCGACGACAGGTTGATGCTGAAGACGCACCCTGGCGTGTTCGTTGCCGGCGAGATGCTCGACTGGGAGGCGCCCACCGGCGGCTATCTGCTCACCGCCTGCTTCGCCACCGGCGTGGCGGCGGCGCGGGGTGTCGCCCATTGGCTGGAAGCCCGCTCCGCCCCCGACGGACACCCTTCGCGCTAGCATGCGCACGCCTGCGCCGGTGCTGCCCCCGGCATCCGGCGCACGCTCGCTCCCCCACCCTGGATCACCCGACCGAGCCATGAACCTGCACCCCTTCCTCATTGCAATCGAAGTCGGCGGCACCATCGCCTTCGCCATGTCCGGCCTCATCGAGGCCACGCGCAAGCGCATGGACATCGTCGGCGTATTTTCGGTCGCCTTCGTCAGTGCCTTTGGCGGCGGTACCGTGCGCGACATCCTGCTCGACCGCCGGCCATTCTTCTGGATCCAGAACCAG
The DNA here is from genome assembly GCF_029588855.1 of Thauera mechernichensis. Taxonomy (NCBI): domain Bacteria; kingdom Pseudomonadati; phylum Pseudomonadota; class Betaproteobacteria; order Rhodocyclales; family Zoogloeaceae; genus Thauera; species Thauera mechernichensis. The sequence continues at coordinate 111,850 of NZ_JARQZE010000009.1, forward strand.
GAATACCTCTGGCTGGTACTGGCGATGGTGCTGACCACCCCGCTCTGGCTCAAGACCTTGCGCCACAAGCTCGGCGGTCACGTGATGGAATTTGCCGACGCCTGCGGCCTGGGCCTGTTCGCGATCTCCGGGGCCACCATCGCGCTCGCAGCCGACATGCCGGTACTGGTGGCGATGATGATGGGCGTGGTGACCGCGATCTTCGGCGGCGTCTCGCGCGACGTGCTGTGCAACGAGGTACCCAAGGTGTACAGCGATCATCGCCCCTACGCGATGTGCGCCCTGTTCGGCTGCGGCGTCTTCATCGTCCTCGACGCGATCGGCCTGCCCTTGCCCATCTCCACCCTCTCCGGCATCGCCGCTGCGACCGGCACGCGCCTGATCGCAGTCGCGCTCGACATCCGCCTGCCCGCCTGGCCAAAGCCCGGGGAGTGAGTCCGGGGGCCGTCGCCACCGTCGCCTACATCGCCTGGATGAAGGCCTCCATGGCCGCGATGGTTCGATCGCGCATGTCGTTCAACCTCGCCAGGCCGGCATGCGCCTCATCCTTGCGATCGCCGCGGTGCAAGCGCAACAGCTCGACGGCAAGCGCGTGGATCTCGAGGTGAAGCTGGTCGAGCTCGCTCAACCGATCACTGCCCAGTGCGTAGGGATCAGCAATCACGCCGTCGAGCCAGCGGCCGAAGGCACATTCATGAGGGTCGAGCGCTGGCGGCGCTGCGCGCTCGCCGGCAAGGCACTCGGCGATGGCCATGATCCAGCCGCGGTGCTCGACCGTGGCATACAGCAAGGGCATTGCCTCAGCCCCAAGCCGGCGCTGGCGGGTCCACCGCAGCGGCGGACGCCAGCCCGCAGCCCAGCCCGGCAGCGCTGATGGCGGCATCGGCCGCGCAATGCCATAGCCTTGGGCGCATTCGCACCCCAGCCGCAGCAGCAGTTCGCCCTGCGCCTCGGTCTCCACGCCCTCGGCAACGGCACGGCGGCGAAAGGCACGCGCAAGGCCCAGCACGCCATCGAGGATGGCAAGATCGTCGGCGTCGTGCAGCATGTCGCGTACGAAGCTGCGGTCGATCTTGAGCTCGGCGGCCGGCAAGCGCTTCAGATAGCTCAGGGAGGAGTAGCCGGTACCGAAGTCGTCGAGCGAAAAGCTGACCCCCATGCGCGTGCACGTGGCCATCGTCTCGGCGACCCGGTTCATGTCGGCCAGCGCACTGCTCTCGAGCACCTCGAGCTGCAGCTGGTCGGGCGCAACTTCCGGGTGCAAGGACAGCAACAGGTAGAGGCGCTCGGCGAAATCGGCCCTTTGCAAGTGATTGGCCGAGATGTTGACGCTGACGGGCACGCGCAAGCCCTCGGCCTGCCACGCGGCGATCTGACTCAAGGCCGAGTCGATGACCCATTCGCCAAGCTGGACGCCGAGCTCATGGCGCTCGATCGCAGGCAGGAAGCGATCGGGCGGAAGCAAGCCCTGCTCCGGGTGTTGCCAACGGACCAGCGCCTCGGCACCGATCAGCTCGCCGCTGTGCATGTTGACCTTGGGCTGGTAGTGCAGCGCGAACTCGTCCCGCAGCAGGCCCTGGCGGATGCGCTCGACGCTTTCGTGATGGCTGCGCAGGTCATAGTCCTGGTCGCTGTCGAAGAGGTGGTAGCGATCCTTGCCGGCAAGCTTGGCCTGGTACATCGCCTGGTCGGCCTGGCGCAGCAACTGGTCGGCCTCGACATCCTCGCGCTGCGGGTAGAGCGTGATCCCGATACTGCCCGACACCTTCAGCAGCTGGCCATTCACCTCGACAGGCTCGGCAGCCGTAGCCAGCAGCCGCCGCACCAGCGGCCGGCAGCTTTCGGCATCGGGCAGATCGCTGAGCACGGCGACGAACTCATCGCCCCCCAGGCGAGCAAGCGTGTCGCAGTCCCGCATGGTCTTGCGCATTCTCAATGCAAGTGCCATCAGCAGCTTGTCGCCCACGTCATGCCCGAGGGTGTCGTTGACCGCCTTGAAGCCATCGAGATCGATGTACACGACCGCCAGGCGCTGACCACTACGCGTTGCGCGCGCCATGGCCTGATGGAGGCGGTCCGCAAACAGGACGCGGTTGGGCAGCGCAGTGAGGGCGTCGTAATGTGCAATATGCTCAAGCTGGCGTTCGTGCTCCTTCTGCACCGTAATGTCCGAGAACAGACCGACAAAATGCCGGATCGCGCCGCGTGCGTCGCGCACCGCGCTGATGGTGAGCAATTCGGCGAACAACTCTCCGCTCTTGCGCCGGTTCCACACCTCGCCGTACCAGTGCCCCTTGTCGTGCAGGCTTTTCCACATCGCCGCATGGAAGGCCTGGTCATGGCGATCGGACTTGAGCAGGCTGGGGTTGCGCCCGAGCACTTCCTCTCGCGCGTAGCCGGTGATGCGCGTGAACGCCTCGTTGACCTCGACAATGTTTCCCTGGGCGTCCGTCACGATGATGCCTTCCCGGGCGTGCGCAAACACGGCCGCTGCCAGGCGGGCATCGGCGTCGCGCTGGTGGCGCAGCCGCGCATAGCGGATCGCTCGCCGCAACACCTCGCTGTCGCCCCCCTTGGGGAGATAGTCATCGGCACCGAAAGCAATCGCCAGACAGGTCACGGCCGGATCGTCCACACCGCTCAACACGATGATCGGCGCCTCGGTCAGCGCTCGGCAGCGCTCGACCGTGCCGGCTCCGCAGGAGTCCGGCAGACTCAGGTCGAGCAATACCACGTCGGGCTGGGCTCCAGCCTCCGCAAACAGGGCCTCGGCCGCACGCATGGAATCGGCAACGCGGATGTCGAAATGCTCATGCAACGCATCCCGCAACTGCCAGCGGATGAGTTCGACGTCACCCGCATCATCCTCGATCAGCATGATCTGGGCCGGGGCAAGAGCGGAAGCGGGCATTCAGGGGCTCCGTGGACAACGCGCGTTCCCAGGCCGGGCTGGCCTGCGCACAGGGAGGCGTAACATGTTAATCCAGTATTCACCGATGCCGCGGCCCCTGCCGCGAACTCAGCCACAGTTCGACGGCCCAATCGATACGGCGCACTCGGCTAGAATGCCGGCGTCCAAGACCACAGGCCCGGCTCCACTCCATACTCATGCCCACTTCACGCCGCCCCGAGCTGCTCGCCCCCGCCGGCACCCTCGACATGATGCGCACCGCCTTCGCCTACGGCGCGGACGCCGTGTACGCCGGTCAGCCGCGCTATTCGCTGCGCGTGCGCAACAACAGCTTCGGCCAGCTTGAAACCCTGGCAGCCGGCATCGACGAGGCCCACGCTGCAGGCAAGCTGTTCTATCTGGTGGCCAACATCTACCCGCACAACGCCAAGCTGCGCACCTTCGAGGACGACATGGCGCCGGTCATCGCGATGAAGCCCGACGCGCTCATCATGGCCGACCCCGGGCTGATCATGATGGTGCGCGAACGCTGGCCCGAGGTGGACGTCCACCTCTCGGTGCAGGCCAACACCACCAACTACGCGTCCGTACGCTTCTGGCAGTCGGTGGGGGTCAAGCGCATCATCCTCTCGCGCGAGCTGTCGCTCGACGAAGTCGCCGAGATCCGCGACACCTGTCCGGACATGGAGCTCGAGGTCTTCGTTCATGGTGCGCTGTGCATCGCCTATTCCGGGCGCTGCCTGCTGTCGGGCTACTTCAACCACCGCGACCCCAACCAGGGCACTTGCACCAACTCCTGCCGCTGGGACTACAAGGTGCACGAGGCCGGTGAAGACGGCGCCGGCGACGTCCAGGCCCGCGGCAGTGCACCGATCGGCACCCCGAAGGACGCCGGCGCGGTCGGCACCGCCACCCGCAGCCGGCTCGACACCACCACCGGCCTTGCGCTCGGCGGCGGCCCGCGCCACATCGGTGGCAGCAAGGTGTGGCTGCTGGAAGAAGGCACCCGCCCCGGCGAGCTGATGCCGATCGAAGAGGACGAGCACGGCACCTACATCCTCAACTCGAAGGATCTGCGCGCCATCGAGCACGTCCAGCGCCTGGTGGACATTGGCGTCGATTCGCTCAAGATCGAGGGCCGCACCAAGAGCCCCTACTACGTCGCCCGCGCCGCCCAGGGCTACCGCCGCGCGATCGAGGACGCCGTCGCCGGCCGCCCCTTCGACCCCCGCCTGCTCGGCGAGCTCGAGGGCCTGGCCAGCCGCGGCTACACCGACGGCTTCTACCAGCGCCACGCCACCCCCGAGCACCAGAACTACCTGCGCGGCCATTCGGAATCCGGGCGCAGCCTGCTGGTGGGCGAGATGGTGGGCTGGGATGCCGGGCGTGGCCTGGCAGAAGTCGAAGTCAAGAACGGCTTCGGCGTCGGCGACCGGCTGGAGTTCGTGCAGCCGGGCAGCAATCTCGAGTTGCGCCTCGACCGGCTACTGGCCGCCGACGGCAGCGCACTCGACCGCGTTCCCGGCAGCGGCCGCCGCGTGTGGTTGCCATTGCCACCCGCTGCCGACCCTGCCCAGCCCTGCTTCATCGCCCGCTTCCTGTGAGTGCCTCAATGATCCTCGACATCGACCTCGTCTCCGACTTCGTCTGCCCCTGGTGCTACCTCGGCAAGGTGCGTCTCGACCGCGCCCTGGCGGAGCTGAAGGCCGCACGCCCCGACCTCGAAGCGCGCGTTAACTGGCTGCCCTTCTTCCTCAACCCCGACACCCCGGCCGCAGGCGAACCCTATCGCGCCTTCCTCGAGGCCAAGTTCGGCGGCCCGATCAAGGCCGAGGCGGTGCTCGACACCGTGCGCGCGGCAGCCGCGGAGGACGGCCTGAGCTACGCCTTCGAGCGCATCCAGACCCGCCCCAACACCTTGCAGGCGCACCGCCTGATGTACCGCGCCCAGGCCCAGGGCCAGAAGCCCGAGCGCATCCAGAGCCTGGCCCAGGCGCTGTTCGCCGCGCACTTCCAGGAGGGCCGAGACATCGGCGACAAGGACACCCTCGCCGACATCGCCGCGGCCTGCGGCGACCGCCGGGAAGCCGTGCGCGAATGGCTGGACGGCCGCGGCAGCATCGACGCCGTCGAGCGCATGGCCGCCGGCGTGCGCCGCCAGGGTATCGAGGGCGTGCCGTTCTTCATCCTCAACCGCAAGCTGGCGGTGTCGGGCGCCCAATCGGCCGCCGTGCTGGGTGCGGCCATCCTGCAATCACTGGAAACCGGCAAGCCCTCCTGACGCCGGGAACGCGAGCGTGCGGCAGCGCGTCTGAAGCGATGGACACCCCCGCCGCAACCGACCACCACCCCGGCCCCTCATGAGCACCCACACCCTGCAGCTTGCCGACGCCGACCTGGAGGCCCTCGCCCACGCGCGCGGCCTGCTGGAAAACCCCAGTCTGGTCGCGCGCCTGAGCAGCTTCGTCGGCAGTCCGCTGGAGCAAGGCATGGCGCGCCTGCCCGCGAGCTGGCGGGCAAAGGTCGGCGGGCTGGCCCATGAAGCCCTGCTGCGCGCGATGAGTACGGCCGCGCGTACGCTCGAACCCGAGCCTCGTCCGGCCTCGCCGCGCCTGCACAAGCTGCTCGGCTCGGTCAGCGGCGCCGGCGGCGGTGCCTTCGGCCTGGCCGGGCTGACGGTCGAGATCCCGCTGTCCACGGTCCTGATCATGCGCGCCATCCTCGACATCGCGCGCGCGGAAGGCGAGCACATCGACAGGCCGCCTACGCGCCTGGCCGCCCTCGAGGTGTTCGCCCTCGGCGGCACCCAGCGCAGCGACGACGCCACCGAATCCGGCTACTACGCGGTACGCGCAGCGCTCGCCACCACGGTCAGCGAGGCCGCACGCCACCTGGCGCAGAAGGGGCTGAGTGCCGAAGGCGCGCCCGCCCTCGTGCGGCTGATCACCATGGTGGCGGCACGCTACAAGGTGCAGGTCACGCAGAAGGCGGCCGGCATGCTGGTGCCCGGCATCGGTGCGGCCGCCGGAGCGACGATCAACCTGATGTTCATGAACCACTTCCAGGACGTCAGCCGCGGCCACTTCACGGTACGCCGGCTGGAGCGCCACTATGGCGCCGAGGCCGTGCGCACGGCCTGGGAGGCACTTGCCGACTCCCCGCGCCCGCACTGAACGGGCGCGCCGTCCTCAGCTGCCGCTGCAGCAGACCGCGACGAACTCGTCCCACGGCAAGGGCCGGCTGAAGTGGAAACCCTGCGCCAGGTCGCAACCCTGGGCGTGCAGCACCATCAGGTGTGCCTGCGTCTCCACGCCTTCGGCCACCACACGCAGCCCCAGGCTGTGGCCGAGCGACACGATCGCCGACACCAGCGCTGCATCCCGCGGATTGCGATCGATACCGCGCACGAACAGGCGGTCGATCTTGAGCTCGTCGATCGGGAAACGCTTCAGGTAGGCGAGCGAAGAGTAACCGGTACCAAAATCGTCGATCGCCAGCCCGACACCGAGCGCGCGCAGCTGATCGAGACGGGCGATCGCGCGCTCCGAGCCCTCCATCAGCATGCTCTCGGTCAGCTCCAGCGTCAGGCACTCGGGCGGCATGCCGGTCTCGGCCAGCACACTGCCGACCATGGCCACGAAACCCTCGTCACGGAACTGGCGCGCGGAGATGTTCACCATCATGCGCAGCGGTGGCCGGCCGGCCTCGCGCCAGTTGCGGTGATGCTCGCAGGCGCAGCGCAGCACCCATTCGCCGATCGGTACGATGAGTCCGGTCTCCTCGGCCAGCGGGATGAAGTCAGCTGGCGACACCAGGCCAAGGTCCGGGTGGTTCCAGCGCAGCAAGGCCTCGACGGCCTCGAGCCCGCCCCCGCCGATGCGCACCAGCGGCTGGTAATGAAGCTGCAGCTCGTTGCGCGGCAAGGCGCGGTGCAGCGCGGTCTCCATGGCCAGGTGTTCGAGCGAGCGGGCATTCATGGCTGGCTCGTAGAGCTGGAAGCTGTTGCGGCCCTCGTCCTTCGCCCGATACATGGCCACATCCGCGTTCTTGATCAGCGTGTCGGCATCGAGCGAGTCGTCGGGGTAGATGCTGATGCCCAGGCTGGTGGTGACGACCAGCTCGTGCTCGTCAATGAGCACGGGCCGGCGCAATGCAGCCACCAGGCGGCGCGCAGTCATTGCCGCCTCGTCGGGGCCGGCCAGATTGTTGAGGATGACGAGGAACTCGTCCCCGCCCATGCGTGCGACGGTGTCGTCCTCGCGCAGACAGGCACGCAGCCGGCTGGCGATCTCGACCAGCAAGCGGTCGCCGATGCCGTGGCCGAGGCTGTCGTTGATGCGCTTGAAGCGGTCGAGGTCGACGAACATCACCGCGAGGCGGCTGCGCATGCGCGCGGCATGGGCGAGCTCCACCTGCAGGCGGTCCTCCAGCAGGCGGCGATTGGGCAAGCCGGTGAGCGGATCGTAGTAGGCGAGGTCGCGGATGCGGGCCTCGTTCTCCTTGAGCCGGCTGATGTCGGTAAACAACGCCGCATAGTGGGTCAGCGCACCGTCCTCGTCGTGGATCGCGGTGATGTGGAGCAACTGCGGCGACACCTCGCCGGATTTGCGCCGGTTCCACACCTCGCCCTGCCACTTCCCGGACTCGAGCAGCTCTTCCCACATGCGCTGGTAGAACGCCGGGCTCTGGCGACCTGAATTGAGCAGCGAGGGGTTGCGCCCGATCACCTCCTCCGGCGCGTATCCGGTCAGGCGGGTGAAGGCAGGATTGACCGACACGATACGGACATCCGCATCGGTCACCATGACCCCTTCGAGCGAGTTCTCGATGACCTTCTCGGCGAGATAGAGATTGCGCCTCGATGTATGGAGGGCGGCATCGCGCTCGTGCAGCGCATGTTGCAGCTCATGCACGTAGGCGAGCTCCATGCCGCTCAGGATGTCCTTGAAGCTGATCAGGTCGCACAACTCGCCGTCGGCCCCGATCACGCCGACATGGCGGATATGGCGCTCGGCCAGCAGCGCGCGCACCCTGTACAGGCTGTCCTGCTCGGTGCAGGCGATCAGCGGGCGGCTGGCAAAATCGCCCACCTCACCACAAGCCACGCGCTGGGCCACGAGGCGGGTGATGTCGCGTTCGGTCAGGATGCCGTAGCGGCCCGACGCAGAGGCCTCGGCCTCGTGGCCGAAGTCGACCACGACGGCGTCTGCGCCGCTTTCCCGCATGCGCGCGGTGGCCTCGGGCAGACGGGCAGCGGCAGGCATGGCATGCAGGCCGCCCTTGACCAGCGAGTCCACCTTGCGCAACTTCAGGTAATGCTCGATGCCCTGGTTGAGCACCACGTCCGATTGCGACACAACGCCCATGCGGCGACCATCGTCGTCGACGACCAGGTAATGGCGCACATGCTCCTCGCGAAAGCGGACAGTGAGGTCGTGCAGGCGGAACGACGCCGGCACGGTACGCAGCGGCGCGCTCATCACCTCGCGCAGCGGCCGAGTGAAGGCGGCCGGATCGCTCATATCCACCGCGAGCGCGTCGCGCTCGGTCCAGATACCGACCGCCTCGCCCCCCTCGACCACGATGACCGAGCTCACCCGACGCTCGCTCATGAGCGCCGCAGCCTCGTGCACAGGCCGTTCGGGGCCGCATTCGAGCACGACGGGCGAGACGATCTCGCCGATGCAGACATCGTCGCCAAGGGCGATCGAGAGGATTTCTTCGCACAAGGCGCCAGGAGTTCGCGGCAGGTTCATGGATTGCGGTCGGTGCGCGGGACCAAGGCCCGTGCCCTATGTCTTTGGTCGTAAGCGCGCGATTGTCTCATCAACACCACGCCTTTGCCCGACGACCCTGTCACGCAGGTGCAACGATTGCCACCGCCGCGCCCCACCCGCCAACGGTCACCGTGCGGTAACACGGCGGGCCCAAGCTGGGTCGCATGCTCAAGGTACTGATGGTGTCCGACGTCTATTTTCCGCGCGTAAACGGGGTATCGACCTCGATCGCGAGCTTTCGCCGCGCGCTTTCCGCACAAGGCGTCGATGTCCGCCTCGTCGTCCCGCGCTATGGCCGCGAGGCCGATGAAGAGGGCGTCATCCGCATTCCCGGCTGGCGCCTGCCGCTCGACCCGGAGGACCGCCTCGTCGCACGTCGCGCCATGTACGAGGCCGTCCGACGCGAAGCGCGCGACTGCGACCTCGTGCATGTGCAGACGCCCTTCGTTGCCCACTATGCCGGCCTTGCCGCCGCCCGGGCCTGCGGCCGGCCGGTGCTGCTCACTTACCACACGCTGTTCGAGGAGTACCTCCAGCACTACATCCCCTTCCTGCCTGCGGCCGCGCTGCGCGGGCTGGCGCGACGGATATCGCGCCAGCAGTGCGACGCCGTCGACCAGGTGATCGTGCCGTCCACAGCCATGCGTACGCGCCTTGCCGACTACGGCGTGCGCACGCCGATGGAGGTCCTGCCCACCGGCATCCCGGTCGCCGACTTCGCCCGCGGAGACGGCGCGCACTTCCGCCGCATCTACGACATCCCGGAGGCCGCGCAGATGGCCTTGTTCATCGGTCGCGTCGCGCACGAGAAGAACATCGGCTTTCTGCTCGATGTCGCCGCAAGGCTGCGCAGCCAGCGTCCCGGCTTCGTGCTCGTGATCGCCGGCGAGGGTCCGGCCACGCGTAGCCTGCAGCGTCGGGCCACGCAACTCGGCCTGGGCGCGGCCGTACGCTTCGTCGGTTACCTCGAGCGCCGCAAGCGCCTGCCGGACTGCTATGCCGCAGCCGATGTCTTCGTCTTCGCCTCGCGCACCGAAACTCAGGGACTGGTCCTGCTCGAGGCCATGGCCGCAGGCCTGCCGGTCGTTGCGCTGGCCGCCATGGGGACCACCGACATCCTCGCCCCCGAACGCGGCGCCCGCATCGCTCCCGACTCGCCCGCCGGTTTCGCGGCAGTGGTCGAGGATGTGCTCGCCAACGGCCGCCTGCGCAAGCAACTCGCCGCCGAGGCGCCCGCCTACGCCGCCGAATGGGCGGACACGCTGATGGCTGCACGCCTCACCGCGCTCTACCGCCGCTTGCTCGAAGGCGGCGGCGATTGCTCCCCGGTAGGAGCGGCGCAAGCCGCGAGGGGTTGAAGGCGGCCGCATCCTGATCCGGCCCGCAACAGCTCGCGACTGGCGTCGCTCCTACAGCGAGGGCAAGCCGCGGCGATTGCTCCCCGGTAGGAGCGGCGCCAGCCGCGAGGGGTTGAAGGCGACACGGCTGGACTCCTGCCCTAAAAGGCTCGTGACGCCTCATGTCGAACTTGCCGACGACGCCGGCAGCGGACAAGATGCGGCGAACACCGTCCCCAATTTCCGGAGCCGCCGATGCAGACCACCACCCTCACCATCACAGGCATGCGCGACGAGCACTGCCTGCGCCTCGTCACCAATGCCATCCAGGACCTGCCCGGAATCGGCTACCTCGAGATCTCGCTCGAAACCGGTGCAGCAACCATCGAGCACGGCACCTTCGTGTCCGCGGCCGACATCTACCAGGCCATCGAAGACGCCGGCTTCGGCGCACGCTGACGGCGTTTCCGCACGGCCGGGGCTAATGGCCGCTCGCAGGCACGGAACCCCGGACGGCCTGCGCCGCTCACACCTGCCCGCCCCCACGCACCCGGTCCTCGTCCGCTGTGAACGCCCTCCTCCGAGCCCACCCCGGCGGCCTCGCCTTCGTCGATATCGAGACCACCGGTGGTCCCGCACAGCACGACTCGATCACCGAAGTCGGCATCGTCCAGGTCGACGAGGACGGCGTGCGCGAGTGGTCGACGCTGGTGCGCCCTGCGTCACGCATCCCCGACTACATCCGGCGCCTGACCGGCATCGACGACGACATGGTGGCGAGCGCGCCTCGCTTTTCCGAGATCGCGGACGAGGTCTTCGACCGCCTCGACGGCCGCCTCTTCATTGCCCACAACGCACGCTTCGACCACGGCCACCTGCGCGCCGCCTTTCGCCGCGCCGGGCTCGACATCCGTCCGCAGGTGCTGTGCACCGTCAAGCTGTCGCGCCGGCTGTTTCCCGACCACCGCCGCCACGGCCTCGACCACCTCATCGAGCGCCACGGCCTGATGGTGGCCGACCGCCACCGCGCGCTCGGCGACGCCCAGCTGCTGTGGCAGTTCTGGCAGAAGATCCACGACCGCTTCCCAGCCGGCCACATCGAAGCGGCCGTGCGCGAGCTGATCGGCCACCCCAGCCTGCCGCCCCACCTCGACCCGGAGCAGATCGCCGGCCTGCCTGACTCGCCCGGCGTTTACCTGTTCTATGGCGAGCGCGCCGCCGGCGCGGCAGATGGGCACTTGCCGCTCTACATCGGCAAGAGCACGCGGCTGCGCAGCCGCGTGCTGTCGCACTTCGCCGCCGACCACAGCAGCGACCGCGAACTCAGCCTCAGCCAGCAGGTGCGCCACGTCGAATGGATCGCAACCGCGGGCGAGATCGGCGCGCTGCTCGAGGAGGCCCGCCTCGTCAAGCAGCTGCAGCCCACCCACAACCGCCAGCTGCGGCGCAACCGCGAGCTGTGCACCTGGCGCCTCGCCACCGACATCGTCGGCGACTGGCGGCTGGAACTGGTGCACGCCGCCGACCTCGACTTCGGCCGCCGCGACGACCTCTACGGCTTCTTCCGCAATCGCCGCGAGGCCACCAACCGGCTGCGCGCGCTCGCCCGCGACCACGCCCTGTGCCCGCCCCTGCTCGGCCTCGACAGGCACCCCCAGGGCGCGCGCTGCTTCGACTTCCAGTTGAAGCGCTGCCACGGCGCCTGCCACGGCAGCGAATCGCCCCAGGCCCACGCCCAACGCCTGATCGACGCCCTGCATGCGCTGAAGGTCGAGCACTGGGCCTGGCCTGGCCCGATCGGCCTGCGCGAAGGCGAGGCCACCCACGTCATCGACGGCTGGCGCTGGCTCGGCACCGCCACCGACGAGGCCAGCCTTGCCAGGCTGCTTGAGGCCGGCCGCCCTGCATTCGATCTCGACATCTACAAGATCCTGGTCAAGGCAGTGAAGCGGTTGTCGGTGGTGAAACTGTGAGCGACGCACCGCAGCGGGTTGCCGCGTAAACGGGGCGAAAAGCTCGCGACTTGCTTCGCTCCTACAAGACCCCTGCCCAACTCTGCGACAATCCTGCCCAAGGCGCCCACACCGAGGCGCGCACCTCACCCCAAGAAGCCCGATGGAACAACAGACCACCTACGACCGGATCGGCGGCGAGCCCACCGTTGCCCGCCTGTGCGACCGCTTCTACGGCCTGATGGCCGAAACCCCGCAGTTCGCCGAACTGCGCGCCATGCACCCCCAGGACCTGCAAGGCTCGCGCGACAAGCTCTTCATGTTCCTGTCCGGCTGGCTGGGCGGGCCCGACCTGTTCGTGCAGAACTTCGGCCACCCGCGCCTGCGCGCCCGCCACATGCCGTTCGCCATCGGCACCCGGGAGCGTGACCAGTGGGTCGCCTGCATGCTGCTGGCAATGGAAGAAGTCGGCATCGAAGAAGGCGTCCGCGAGCGCCTGCTGCAGAACTTCTTCAACACCGCCGATTTCATGCGCAACCAGCCGGGCTGAACCGAATTGCACACACCGTCCCCCTCGCATGCCGACGCCGTGCGCGGCCTGCTCGCCGCGCTCGCCGTGGTGGTGTTCTGGTCCGGCTTCAACATCGTGTCGCGCTTCGGCGCCACCGCGAGCTTCACGCCCTTCGACATTGCCGCGCTGCGCTTCGGCGTGTCCGGCGCAATCGCGCTGCCGCTCTACCTGCGCTTCGTGCCGCGCAGGGACTGGCCACGCCACATGGTGCTGGCGGCAGTAGGCGGGCTGGGCTACGGCCTGCTGGTGTACTCCGGCTTCGCGTTCGCGCCGAGCGCGCACGCCGGGGTGTTCGTCAATGGCGGCATCCCGTTCTGGACCATCGTCATCATGGCGGTGATGTCGGGCTTTCGCATCGCACGCCCCACCGTGATCGCGCTCGCACTGTCGACCTGCGGCCTGCTTCTGATCGGCTTCGAGAGCCTGCTCGCACCCACGCACGGACGCGAATGGGTCGGCGACCTGCTCTTTCTCAGCGCCGCGCTGTGCTGGGCGGTATTCGGGCTGCTGATGCGGCGCTGGCAGATCAAGCCCCAGCTCGGCATCCTCGGCATCGCCAGCTTTTCCGCGCTGGCCTACCTGCCGGTCTATCTGCTCTGGCTGCCGGCCAACATCGCCGCGGCAAGCTGGGGCGAGATCGCGCTGCAAGGGGTCTACCAGGGCATCGTCGCCTCCATGCTTGCCGCGGGCTTCTACAGCTATGCGGTGCAGAAGGTGGGCGCGAGCGAAGCCTCGATGATGCTGGCACTGGTACCCGCCTTCACCGCGATCGGTGCTTTCTTCATCCTGGGCGAGGCGCTCGGCCTCAGCACCATCATCGGCATCGCGGTGGTATCGGTCGGCGCCCTGCTCGGTGCCCTGCCTCCGGCAGCGCTCGCCCGCCTGCGCGCGCTCCGTTCACGCTGAACGGCCGGCGTGCCGGTGCGCGCCGAGCCAGCGCGCCCGGTAGTCGCCATCCGCGTCGTAACGCGCCGCCTGCCCGTCAGGGTCGAAACGCCGTCCGCCGCGCGGATCGGTGCCGCGGCCGGCGATGTACAACCAGTTGCCCTGGTTGCTGTACGTGTCGTAATCGACCAGTTGGGCCTCGAACCATGCCGCCCCGGCACGCCAGTCGCAGCCAAGATCGTGGATCAGGTAGCTGGCAACGACCTGGCGCATGCGGTTGGACAGCCAGCCGGTGGCTGCAAGCTCCCGCATGCCGGCATCGACGAAGGCCTGCCCTGTGCGCCCTGCGCACCAGGCCTCGAAGGCCGCCGGATCATGCGCAGGCGGCGAAGCGCCGTCGCCGAGCCCGCGCGCCCGGTACAGGCGTCGCCCGTGCTGCAGATGCAGGAACCGGAAGTAGTCCCGCCACAGCAGCTCGAACCACAGCCAGTAGCTGCCGTCGCTCGCCCCCTGCTCGGCCTCGTGACGGCGCAGCGCGGCGAAGACCACACGCGGCGACAAAGCCCCCTGTGCCAGCCAGGGCGAGAACTTGCTCGAGAAGTCGACGCCGCTCAGCCCGTTGCGCGTCACCTTGTAATGCCGGGGCCTTGCGCTTGCGAAGTAGCTCGCCAGATGCGCGAGCGCCGCCCGCTCACCGCCCGCGAATTCCGGTCGCCACCACGGGAAGGCAGCCTCGCCGCAGCCTTCGTAGCCCCGCTCCGGCCGGAGCGCCTGGCAAGGGCCACCCCCCACCTGGACCATGCCGGGCAGCTGATCGAGCGACGGACAGGGCGGCAGCGCGGCGAGCGGCGCCAGTGGGGCCGCCGGTAACACGCCCGCCATCTCAACCGCCCGCCGAAAATCCGTGAACACCTTCGGCAGTGCCTCGACCTCGAACGGCAGCAGCCCGGGATCGAGCATGGTGGACTGCCACACCGCCTGCACCTGCAGCCCTGCCGCGCGCAACGACGCCAGCTCGTCCACCTCCTCCGGCGCGGCGATCGCCTCGCATGCCACCCTGTCCGTGCCCAACGCACGGGCCAGCGCCGGCAGGACATCGGCCGCTGCGCCACGCACCTGAAGCAGGCGACTGCCACGCGCACGCAAGGCCGCATCCAGATCGGTAAGCGCGGCATCGAGGAACGTGCGCCGATGCGCACCCCTGCGCGTGAAACCCCAGCGCGTGGGCGTATCGGCCGCAGGGTCGTGGCAATACACCGGCAGCAAGCGCGCGGCCGACGCGCTGGCCGCGGCCAGCGCCAGGTTGTCGCCAACACGGAGGTCGGTGCGGAACCAGTAGATCACGCCATCCCCCCGGGCTTGCGGGCGCGCCGGCAGCGCTCCGAGCAGTAGCGCACTTCGGCCCACACCTTCTCCCACTTCTTTCTCCAAGCGAACGGCCTCCCACAGACCGCGCACAGTCTTGTCGGCAGGTCGGCCTTACGTCGCATCGCCATCGTCAAGCCGCCTCAGAACCCCAGGTCCAGCTGCACAGCGGCAGCCGTCGAGCCGGCCGCCTCGCGCCGCCGCGCCTGTGGTCGCCTGCGCGAGCCGTGGCGGTCGACGATCGCCGCCTTCGCCGCGCGTATCTCAGGCTGAGCGCGCAAGGCGTGCACGCGAGCCTTGGCGGCCCGGGTGGCAGCCTCGAGCTCAACCACGGGCAGGACGATTTCCTCACCCACCCGCAATCCGCAGCGCGCCTGCACCGACGCCGGCATGCGCCAAGGCTCGAACAGCCAGCTATCGGGCACCCGACGCAGGGCCGGCAGCCAGCGGCGCACGAACACGCCCTGCGGGTCATGATCGCGTGCCTGCTTGATCGGGTTGTAGACACGGGTAGTGTTGATCCCGGTGGTACCCGACTGCATCTGCAGCTGGCTCCAGTGGATGCCCGGCTCGTAGTCGATGAAGGCCCGCGCAAGCCATAGCCCGACCTCGCGCCAGTGCAGCCACAGCGGATAGGCCGCCACCGACACCAGCATCGCGCGCATGCGGAAGTTGAGCCACCCCGTCTCGCGCAGCATCGCCACGCAGGCGTCCACCAGCGGCCAACCCGTACGCCCGGCCACCAGCGCGGCGAAATGCGCCGGATTCCACTCGCCCTCACGCAGCCCGTCATAGCCACGGTGCAGGTTGCGGAATTCCAGCGCCGGCTCGCTCTCGAGCTTCTGGATGAAGTGGCAATGCCAGTAGAGGCGGCTGAGGAAGGCCGACAACCCGGCGCGGCGGCGGTCGCCCTCGGCCAGCACGGCGACGCGCACGCGGGTGGCCTGCACCACCTCGCGCAGGCTCAGGCAGCCCCAGGCCAGGTAGGGCGACAGCCTTGAACAGGCACTCGGCGCCTTCAGCGGCGACGAAATGCCGCCACGGTACTGCCCGCTGCGCTGGTCGAGAAAGTCATTGAGCACGTCGAGCGCGGCGCGCCGCCCGCCGCGCTGGCGCCGCGGGGGCTCGAAGACATCGAGACCGAGCGCCGCTGCCTCCGGCGCGCGCGCGCCGGGCTGCAACAGCGCCGATGGCGTGACGAAGACGAGGGCTGCGGGCAGCACCGCCTGCGGCGCCGCCACATGCGCCTCCCAGGCAGCCTGCCAGCGGTCGCGGTCATCGAGCCTGCGCACGACGCCAAACTGTGGCAGCTCATGCCAGCGCACCCCGCGCGCCCGACACCAGCGCGCCACCGCGCGATCACGCGCATAGCTCGCCCCGTTGCCGGTCTCCTCGTGCGCGTACAGCTCGGTGAATGGGGCGGCCGCGTGCAGGCGGTCGAGTACCTCCACGGCCTCACCCACCAGCAGGTGCAGGCGTCCTCCCAGGCGGCGCAGCCCGGCATGCAGCTCGCGCGCCGCTTCGAGCATGAACTCGTAATGCTGGCGTGCGGCGTCGGGCTGGGCCCACAGCGAAGGCTCGACGATCAGCACGCACAGCACCGGCCCGCGCCGCGCCGCCGCGGCGAGCGCCGCGTGATCGGCCAGGCGCAGGTCACGCTTGAACCAGACCAGGCCGTAGCTCATCACGCACGTTCGCCAGCACGCGCCCGGCAAGCGCATGGCCGCTGAGCCAGGCCCCCTCGACACGGCCGCCATTGAGCCAGTCGCCGCACAGGCCGAGGCCGGCCCCCGCATGCCAGGCGCAGCCGCCGTCCACCGCCGACGCGGTGATCGCATAGCGCCACCGATGCGCCGCCCAAGCCAGCGGTGCGCCGCCGCCAAGCTCGCAGAATGCGGCGATGAGCGCAGCGGCCACGTGGTCGGGGCTGTCTTCCAGATGCGCCTCGCTCCACTCGGCGCTCGCATGCAGAATCCAGGTCTCGGCGCCCTCGCGCCCCGGCTTGCTGGTGTCACGCGCGATCCAGCGCAGGGGCCCGCAATTGACAAAGGCGGCATCGAAGTCGAGCGCGAGCGGCGTCTCGAAGCGCAACATCAGCGCCCAGCACGCCTGCATGCGCGCACCTCCGGCAAGCTCGGCCAGCGCGGGCAGGACAGGCTGCAGCAGGGGCAGGGCCTGCGGCGCAGGCACGGCAAGCAGCACACCGTCGAAGGCCTCGGCGAGCACGCCGCGCTCGGCAGTGGCCAGTTCCCAGCCATGTTCGTAGCACTGCAGGGCAGTCACCGTGGTCTGCACGCGCAGGTCCAGCCCATCAGCAAGCAGGCGCGCCGGCGCGGTCATGCGTGGCGTGCCGACGTAGCGCGCCTCGGCACCGACGCTATCGCGCCGCTGATCGTCATCGAACACCACCAGCCGCGGCTCCCAGCGCGCCGCCGCGCCTGCAGCCTGCCAGCGGCCGAGCTCGGCCTGGAACGCCGGGTCGCGCGCAGTGAAGTACTGCGCGCCATGGTCGCAGGCCCAACCTTCGCCGCGGCGCGTGCTCATGCGCCCGCCGGGTCCCCGGCTCTTGTCGAACAACGTGACGCGCACACCCGCAGCGGCAAGCGCGCGGGCGCAGCACAAGCCGGCGATTCCGGCGCTAACGACGGCGTAGTGGAGAGGCGGGTTCATGGGAGCCTCCGTGGTGAAGGGAAGTTGGGCAGCGCTTCGGCGCGGCCGAGTCAGCAAGCCGAAATATACTCTCTTTGTCCTGGACAAAACAGAATTCAGTTACTAGCATCAGCCTCATAAACGCATTTCTATAGCTGATAAGCACGTACACCCAAGAAATCGTCCTGGACAGTTAACGCACAGTGACGATCATTCGAGTCCACTCGAGCAGTCTCCGAAAACCCTTGGCGGCCCCTGACCCGATGAACATCGCCTCTACCAACCCCATGCCCGGCGACAGTCCGAAGCTGCCCGGCACCGCCCGCTGGCTAGGCTATGGCGGCCTGATCCCCTTCCTCGTGCTCGCGCCCGCCAGCCTGCTCGATGCCCATCATGGCCTGGCCTGGAGTGACGCGCTGTACGCCTACGGCGCGGTGATCCTCAGCTTCGTGTGTGCGCTGCACTGGGGCTTCGCGATGAGCCTGCCCGGCCTCACCGACAGTCGACGGGTGCGCACCATGCTGTGGAGCGTCGTACCCTCGCTGATCGCCTGGCCAGCGCTGCTGCTGGTGCCGATGGAGGCTGCCGCCTTGCTCGTGAGCGGCTTTGTGCTGCATTACCTGCAGGACCGCCGCCTCGCCCGCCATGCCGCACTGCCGGCGTGGTACCTGCCGCTGCGCCTGCAGCTCACCGTCGTGGCTTGCCTGAGCCTGGTGGCCGGCGCCTTCATCCCGCTACCGTGATGTGCTTCAGATCCACCCTCTGACCGGGAGGCAATACGCATGAACACGATGGCCCGCGCCACTGCAGTACCAGGTGGCCGCCTCGCCCGGCTCGCGCGCCTGGGTTCGCTCGCCACCGGCGTCGCCGGCGGCATGATTGCCGAGGGCGCACGCCAGCTGGCGGCAGGCAAGCGGCCGACGGTGGGCGACCTGGTACTGACCCCCGCCAACGCCCGCCGCGTGGCCGATCAGCTCGCGCAGTTGCGCGGCGCGGCGATGAAGGTCGGCCAGCTGATGTCGATGGATGCCGGCAACCTGCTGCCGCCCGAGCTTGCCGCGATCCTCGCCCGCCTGCGCGAGGACGCGCGCACAATGCCGATGAGCCAGGTCGTGCAGGTGCTGGAAACGCACTGGGGCCAGGGCTGGGAGCAGGGTTTCGAGCGCTTTTCGTTCACGCCGTGCGCCGCAGCGTCGATCGGCCAGGTGCATCGCGCCCGCACGCACGACGGTCAGGAACTGGCGATCAAGCTGCAGTATCCGGGCGTGCGTCGCAGCATCGACAGCGACGTGGACAACGTCGCCACGCTGCTGCGCGTCTCGGGCCTGCTGCCGCGCGCACTGGACCTTGCCCCGCTGCTCGAGGAAGCCAAGCGCCAGCTCCACGAGGAAGCCGATTACCTGCGCGAAGCAGGCAATCTGCAACGCTTCGCAGGCCTGCTCGGTGCCGAGGCCGATTTCGTGCTGCCCGCGCCGGTGCCCGCGCTGACGCGCAGCGACATTCTCGCCATGCAGTGGGTTGAAGGCGTCGCCGTGGAATCGCTCGACAGCGCCGCGCAGCCGGTGCGCGACCGCATCGCCGGCCTGCTCATCGGCCTGTTGTTTCGCGAGCTGTTCGAGTTCGGCCTGGTCCAGACCGACCCGAATTTTGCCAACTACCGCTACGACGCCGCCAGCGGCCGGATCGTGCTGCTCGACTTCGGCGCCACCCGCGCCTATTCGATGACGGTCGTCGACGCCTACCGCCGCCTGATGAGCGGCGCAATCCGCAACGACCCTGCAACGATGAGCGCGGCCGCGCAGGAGATCGGCTACTTTCAGGAACACCTGCACGCCAGCCAGCGCGATGCCGTAATCGCACTCTTCGCCGAGGCCTGCGAGCCACTTCGCCATGACGGAGCCTACGACTTCGGCGCCAGCGACCTCGCCCGCCGCATCCGCGACGCCGGCCTGCGCCTGAGCATGGAGCGCGACTTCTGGCACACGCCGCCTGCCGACGCCCTGTTCCTGCACCGCAAGCTGGGCGGGCTCTACCTGCTCGCCGCGCGGCTCGGCGCGCGGGTACCGGTGGGCAGGCTGGCGGCTCCCTACCTCGAGCGCCCGCCCGGTACTCGGCCAGCCTAGGCCCCGTCAGGCCGCGGGACGGGCATCAGGCCCGCGACAGGAAGGCTTCCAGCGCAGCCGCCACCTGTTCGGGCTGGTCGTGCTGCAGGTTGTGGCCGGCATCGGCAATGGTGACGACACGGTGGTCGGCAAAGCAGTCGAGCCGGCGGCGCAACTCGGCAGCGTCGTCGCCAAAGCGCTCGGTCACGTAACCCTGCTCGGCAAGCACCATCAGGGTCGGGGCGGTGACCTGGCGCCAGCAGGCCATCACATCCTCGATACGGTAGACGAAGGGCGAAGGCACCTTGTGCCAGGGGTCGCAGGCCATCTCCACCCGCCCATCGCCCGCCATGCGACCGACGTGCGCAGCAAGGAATGCCGCCTTGTCCGGCGCCAGGCGCGGGTTGACCGCGCACAGCCGACGCACGAACGCGGCATGGTCGGCGTGCGTCGGCAAGCGCGGCGGCCTGGCCTGGGCGTCGAGCCATTTGTCCAGCAACACTGGCGCCTCCGCCTCGGGCGGCGGCTTCAGACCGAGGAAGTCCATCATCACCAACTGCGCCACCCGCCCCGGACGCAGCCCGGCATATACCCCTGCAACGGCCGCGCCCATGCTGTGTCCGACCAGGCGCGCCGGCTGCCCCTGCGCGTAATGATCGAGCAGGGCGTCGAGGTCGGCGTAGTAGTCGGGAAACCAGTAGCCATGGCCAAGCCAGGTGCTGCCGCCAAAGCCTCGCCAGTCGGGCGCAATGACCTGCCAGTCCTGGCGCAATGCATCGACCACGAACTGGAAGGTGGGCGATGAATCCATCCAGCCATGCAACAGGAACAGCTGCGGCGCCTGCGCGCGCCCCCAGCGGCGCACGTTGTACTCGAGGCCGCGGATCGTGATGCGTTCGGTGGTGGAGGGTTTGAGGACGCTGTAGTGCATGCGGGAAGATCTCTTTTCCGGGACAATCACCCTTTCATTCTAGCGATCGAATTCAAGCCCGGACTCATCCGCTTCGCTTGCGCCCGCCCACCGCTCCGCCCTCCCGCATGATCACTCCCGCCGCGCTGCGCCAGCGCTTTCTCGCCGAGCCGCTGACCCTGCGCAACGAACGCCGCGACTTCGGCGACTGGCATCGCGGCCGGCCGCACTACCTGCTGTGGGCGATCGACGTGGACCTGCCTGCGGTGCGCTCGCGGATCACCGCCGCACAGCGCGCACTCGACGGCCTGCTGCTCGACGGCTACCGACGCCAGCCGCACATCACGCTTGCCTTGTGCGGTTTTCCGGCGCGCACCGCCAGGCCAGCAGTGGATGAATTCGACCGCCACTGGCTGCAGGCACGCATCGACGCGCTCGCGGCAGCGCGGATCACGCCCTTTACGGTCGCCATCGGAGCGCTGGAGAGCTTTTCATCGGCCCCTTTCCTGCATGTCGATGGCGCCGATGGTCCGCTCGGCGCACTGCGCGCCTGCCTGCATGCGGACACGCCCCACCCGCAGGGCGAATACGTGCCGCACGTGACCGTAGGCCTGTACGCCGACGCTTACCCGACGCACTCCGTGGCACAGCGTTTCGACGTCTGCGCGCCCGTGGTACCGCTGCGCTGCACGATCGAGCGCATCAGCCTGATGGGCTACGTCGCCGCCGAGATTGGCGGCGCCCTGTTCACCCTGGCCGAGTGGGACCTCGCCGCACACCGCCTGCAGTGGCGAAGCCGCTTGGCCGCAGCCGAACTCTTCCGCTGTCGTGAGCCCGTGCGCGCGAACCGCGACACGGCGCCGGCATCGGACCTCCCCATGGAGATGCCATGAGCCCATCTGCCCAGGGACCGGCAGCGCTCACGGACGCGCCCAAGCGCCCCGCCTCGCCCTTCGCGCTCTTCGTCGCGTTCAGCCTGCTCGCGCTGCAGGGTTTCGGCGGCGTGCTCGCGGTCGCCCAGCGCGAGCTGGTCGACCGCCGCGGCTGGCTGAGCCGCGAAGCGTTCATCGAGCTGTATTCGATCGCACAGATGCTGCCCGGACCCAACGTGGTCAACCTGTCGCTGATGATCGGCGACCGCTACTTCGGCTGGCGCGGCGCACTTGCGGCAATCACCGGCATGCTGCTCGCCCCCTTCCTGATCGTGATCGCGCTCGCAGCGAGCCATGAACGCCTGGCCGAGTTTCCCGCGGTGGCGGGCGCGCTGCGCGGCATGGGTGCGGTGGCAGCAGGACTGATCCTGGCGATGGCGGTGAAGATGCTCGGCACGCTGCGCGGCAACCTGCTCGGGCCCTGGTTGTGTGCGCTGCTCGGGCTGGGCACGCTGATTGCGATCGCGGCATTCCGCCTGCCCCTGGCATGGATCGTGATCGGCCTGGGCGTGCTCGGCTGGGGGCTTGCGCGCTGGCGGATCGCCATCCTCGACGCGCGGGCGGCACGCCCGGAGGACGCATCTTGAATACGCTGCCCGCGGGCGAGCTGCTCGAACTCTTCCTGCACTTCCTGACCCTGTCGCTGCTGTCGATCGGCGGCGCGATGTCGACGGCGCCGGAGATGCATCGCTACTTCGTCACCGAGCGCGGCTGGCTTGGCGACGCCGACTTCACCACCGCAGTCGCACTCGCCCAGGCCGCGCCCGGCCCCAACGTGCTGTTCGTGCCGGTGCTCGGCTTCCAGGCTGCGGGCCTGCCCGGTGCCGCGGCGGCGCTGGTGGGCATCCTGCTGCCGTCCACGCTGCTTTCGCTCGGCGTCAGCCGCTGGGGCGCGAGCCGGCGCGACACGGCCCTGGTGCGCGCCTTCACCGCCGGCCTGGCCCCCATCACCGTCGGCCTGGTGTTCGCCACCGGCTGGCTGCTCGCGCTGCCCTTCGTCGGCGACCCGGCGCACCGCAACGGCACGCTGGTACTGATCGCGCTCACCGCGCTGGTGACGCTGAGAACGAAACTGGCGCCGATCTGGATGATCGCCGCGGGCGCAGTCCTGGGCGCAGCGGGACTGGCCTGACTCCCTTGCTGGCAGGCCCCCCGCTCATGCCTGCACATAGGCGCGGATGCCGGCGGCGATGAACTCCACCGCCAGTGCCGCAAGCACCAGGCCCATCAGGCGGGTCATGATGTTGAGTCCGGTACGCCCGGCAAGACGGCTGATCGGGCCGGCGAGGCTGAAGGCGAACCAGACCACGGAGCCCATCACCAGGCCGGCCCCCAGCAGCATCAGCACCGTACTGGTGCCCTGGTCGGCGTAGATGATGACCGTGCTGACCGTCCCAGGGCCGGTGAGCAGCGGAATGGTCAGCGGCACCACGGCAATGTTGGCGCGCTCCGCAGCCTCGTCGGTCTCCTCGGGCGTCGTGCGGCTGGGGGCGGGCTGGGCGTTGAACATCGAAATGGCGACGATGAACAGCAGCACGCCACCACCGACCTGGAGCGAAGCCACCGTGATGCCGAAGCCGGCCAGCAGGTACTTTCCGCACAAGGCGGTAACCGCGATCACGACGAAACTCGCCAGCGCTGCAGTACGTGCGGTTCGGCGACGCTCGAGCGCCGACTGGCCCTGGGTCAGGCCGATGAAGGCCGGAATCGCGCCAAAGGGGTTGATGAGCGCGGCCAGCGTGATGAAGATCTTCGCAAATTCCATTCGATGCACTCCAAACGGCCAATGGGGAATGCCCCCGCATGGTCCCGCGTCCGGCAGACTACGATGCCGGCGCGGTCGGCGGCAAATTCCGCAGGCGCCGCCAGTGCTCGAGGCGCGCAAACCCGCTTGCGGCTGACTCAGCCTGTCCCGCCGCGCTATCCTCGCCGCCTTCTTGCGGCCTTCTTGCGGCAGCGAGCGCGGCCACGCCGAAGCCGGCGCACATCGACCAGCCCGCACGGAGTGCCTGCGGCACGGAGACCTACTTATGGAACTGAAATGGCTGGAAGACTTCATCAGCCTGGCCGAAACGGGCAGCTTCTCGCGCTCGGCAGAGCAGCGTCATGTGTCGCAGCCGGCGTTCTCGCGCCGCATCCGTGCCCTGGAGGCGTGGCTGGGGGCGCCGCTGGTGGACCGCAGTGCGTATCCAACCCAGCTCACCGCGGCTGGAGAGGCCTTCAAAGGCCCGGCTGCGGACCTCATCAGCCGGCTGCATGCGGCCCGCGCACTTGCGCGCGGCATGCAGCCGGTAGCGGGCAATGCCCTCGTGTTCGCCGTGCCGCACACCCTGGCCTTCGCCTTCTTTCCCGCCTGGCTGGGGCAGCTCAAGCAGGCCTTCGGCGAACAGCCCACGCGCCTGATGGCAGGCAACGTCCATGACGTGGTCACCACCCTGGTCGAAGGCGGGTGCGACCTGCTGCTGTGCTACCACCATCCCGCCTATCCCGTATGGCTGGATCCCGCGCGCTTCGAGGGCCTCAGGCTCGCCACCGAGACGGTGCGGCCCTATCTGCCACGGGGGCTCGTCGGCAACGGGCGCTGGCGGCTGCCGGGCACACCGGAGACGCCCATCCCCTTCCTGCGCTATGGCCCCAACACCTATCTGCGCAGGATGGTCGACACCATCCTCGATCGCGCCGGTCAGCCGGCGCACCTGGCGCTGCACTACGAGTCCGACATGGCCGAGAGCCTGAAGGCGATGTTGCTTGCCGGACACGGCCTGGCCTTCCTGCCCGCCAGTGCAGTGACGCGCGAGCTCGAACGCGGCGAACTGAGCGTTGCCGGCGATGCCCGATGGACGCTCGAAATGGAAGTGCGGCTCTATCGCGACCGTGCCAACACGCGCCCCGAGCTGCTGCGACTGTGGGCGCATCTGACGGCCGATGTGGCGGCGGCGGACGGCGCGCGCTGACGCTGCGGCCTCGTCCTGCGGGTGCGCTTGCGCAGTTTATGCGCGAAACGCATGACCCGATGAAGCAACGGTATCCGCGACCAGGCGACCCCGCCGGAGAATGCGCGCTTTCCACGCGAGGAGACCCCGCACATGAGCACGCAACCCGCCCGTCCCGCCAGCTTCGACAAGCTGGGCGGTCTGTCCTACCTCAATCCGGCTGCGCCCGAACCGTGGTCGAGCTTCGTCGAGCAGATCGAGCGCGTACGCCCCTATCTCGGCTCGCTCGAGCGCTGGATCGAGACCCTCAAGCACCCCAAGCGCACGCTGATCGTCGACGTGCCCATCGAGCGCGATGACGGCACCGTCGCCCACTACGAGGGTTACCGTGTGCAGCACAGCCTGTCGCGCGGACCGGGCAAGGGCGGGGTGCGCTTCCATCCCGACGTCACGCTCAACGAGGTGATGGCACTCGCCGGCTGGATGACGATCAAGAACGCCGCGGTCGGCCTGCCCTTCGGCGGCGCCAAGGGCGGCATCCGCGTCGACCCGGCAAGCGTGAGCAAGGGCGAACTGCAGCGCATCACCCGCCGCTACACCTCCGAGATCGGCGTCATCATCGGCCCGAACAAGGACATTCCGGCACCCGATGTGGGCACCAACGCAATGACCATGGCGGTGATGATGGACACGTACTCGATGAACCGCGGCGGCACCGCCACCGGCGTGGTCACGGGCAAGCCGATCGCGCTCGGCGGCAGCCTGGGCCGCCAGGAAGCCACCGGCCGCGGCGTGTTCATCACCGCCCGCGAGGCCGGCCGCAGCATCGGCCTGCCGATCGAGGGTGCGCGCGTGGTGGTGCAGGGTTTCGGCAACGTCGGCGGCATTGCCGCACGCCTGTTCCACGAGGCCGGTGCGCGCGTGATCGCGGTCGCCGACCATACCGCCACCCTGGTCAACGAGGGGGGCATCGACGTCCCCGCAGCGCTCGCGCACACGGCGGCGAACGGCGGCCTCGCAGGCTTTGCCGGTGCCGCGGCGATCGACATCGAAGACTTCTGGCAACTCGGCTGCGAGTTCCTCGTGCCGGCCGCGCTCGAAGGCCAGATCACCCCGCAGCGCGCCGAGCGCATCCGCGCCCGTGTCGTCGTCGAAGGCGCCAACGGCCCCACCACGCCCGCGGCCGACGACGTGCTGCGAGCGCGCAACGTGCTGGTGGTGCCCGACGTGATCGCCAACGCCGGCGGCGTGACGGTGTCGTACTTCGAATGGGTGCAGGACTTCTCGAGCTTCTTCTGGAGCGAGGAGGAGATCAACGAGCGCCTCGAGCGCATCATGATCAACGCCTTCAACGCCATCTCGCATGTGGCGACCGAGAAGCAGGTGCCGCTGCGCACCGCGGCCTTCATCATCGCCTGCAGCCGGGTGCTCGAAGCGCGCGCCGAGCGCGGCCTGTACCCCTGAGCGCGGCGCCCGGTCGAAACCAGGCGCTAGGCCGGCCCGCCGGCCTGCGCATCCGCACCGAGGCGGAACAGCAACGCGTACAGTGCCGGCACGAACAGCAGGGTGATCGCGGTACCCACCGCGACACCGCCGATCAGCACATACGCGAGCGGCCCCCAGAAGGTGTCCAGCGTCAGCGGGATGAAGGCGAAGGCCGCCGCAATCGCGGTCAGCACCACCGGGCGGGCACGCTGCACTGCAGCCTCGACCACGCCGTCGAAGGGGCCCATGCCGGCCTCGAAGTTGTCCGCGACCTGCTGGGTCAGGATGAGGGTGTTGCGCATCAGGATGCCGGCGAGGCCCGTCAGCCCGAGCAGGGCGACGAAGCCGAAGGGCTGGTCGAACAGCAGCAGCGCGATCACCGCACCGACGAGGCCGAGCGGCGCGGTCGCCAGCACCACGAAGGTGCCGGTGAATGAGCGCATCTGCAGCATGATGAAGATCAGCATGCAGGCCACCATGAGCGGCTGCAGCGCCTGGATGGAGGCGTCGGCCTTGCCCGACTGCTCGACCGCACCCGAGATCATGATGCTGTAGCCGGGTGGCAGCTGGCTGCGCACGCCCGCAAGCGAAGCCCACACCGCCGCGGTGACGTCGTTGGGCTGGGCACCCTGCACATCGGCCTGCACCAGCAGTTCGGGCTCACGGTTGTAGCGTTTGATCACCGGCTCCTCGAAGCGCACCTCGAGGCGGCCGAGCTGGCTTGCCGGCAGCTTGCGCCCGTCAGGGGTAAGGATCTCGAGCATGGACAGGCTCTCCGCATTGAGCCGTGCGCCGCCGCTGGCACCGCGCGCGATCACGTCCACCGTGCGGATATCCTGGCGTACCTGGGCGATGCGCGTGCCCTCGAGGTGGAACTGCAGCTGCTGGGCCACGTCCTGCGGCGTGAGCCCGAGCAGACGCAGGCGCTCGACGTCCATCGCCAGATGCAGCACCGGCGCGCGCTCATCCCACTCGAGGTGCGGATCGACGATGTGCGGGTTGGCCGCCATCACCTCGCGCACCTGATGCGCGATGCGGCGCAGCTCGAGCTGATCCGGCCCCAGCACGCGGTAAGCCACCGGCCATACCACCGGCGGCCCGTAGAGCAGACTCGACACTCGCACCCGGGCCTCGGGAAACTCGCCCTCATCGACGTGGCGCTGCAGCTCGGCGATCAGCGCATCGCGCGCCGCCACGCCCTCGGTGACCACGAGCAGCTTGGCAAACGCGGGGTCGGGCGGCTCGGGGTTGGCGGACAGGAAAAAGCGCGGCACACCGGCGCCCACGTAGGCCAAGCTCGAGCGGATGCCGTCCTGGGTGGCGAGGATGGCCTCCAGCCTGCGCACGGTTGCATCCGAGGCCGCAATGCTGCTGCCCTGGGGCAGATAGACGCTGAGCAGCACCTCGGGGCGATCCGAGCTCGGGAAGAACTGCTTCTGCACCACCGTCGCCATGCCCAGCACCGCCAGCACGAGCAGGCCCAGGGTGCCGAAGACCACGGTCTTGCGCCAATGCACGCAGCCGGTGATGAGGCGGCGCAGGCGGCGGAACATTGGCGTCTGGTACACGCTCTCGTGGCTGTGGACGTTCTCCGGCGCCACCGTCGGCAGCATCTTGACGCCGAGGTAGGGCGCGAACACCACCGCCACCAGCCAGGACACCAGCAGCGAGATCGCCAGCACCCAGAAGATGTTGCCGGTGTATTCACCGACCGCCGAGCGCGCAAAGCCGATGGGCAGGAAGCCGGCCACCGTCACCAGGGTGCCGAACAGCATCGGCGCAGCCGTCACCGTCCACGCGTGCGCCGCGGCGCGGATGCGGTCCCAGCCCTCCTCCATCTTCACCAGCATCATCTCGACCGCGATGATGGCGTCGTCCACCAGCAGGCCGAGGCCGATGATCAGCGCCCCCAGGGTGATGCGGTCGAGGTTGATGCCCATCAGCTTCATGAGCAGGAAGGTGATGCCCAGGGTCACCGGCACCGCGATGCCGACCACCAGCCCGGCACGCCAGCCGATGGCCAGCATGCTCACGCCCACCACCACGACCACCGCCACCAGGAACTTGAGCTGGAAAAGCTCGACCGCGGCCGAGATCGCCTCGGCCTGGTTGGTCAGCACCTCGAGCGTGATGCCCAGCGGCAGGCGTTCGCGCTCGGCGTCGACGAAGTGGTCCAGGCGCTCGCCCAGCACCAGGCCGTTCTCGCCCTTGTTCATGACCACGCCGAGCAGCACCGCATCCTCGCCGCGCGAGCGCACCAGCTGTGCGGGGGGTTCCTCGTAGCCACGGTGGACATGGGCGATATCGCCCAGGCGCAGCACGCGGTCGGCAACCCGGATCGGCACCGCGGCGAGTTGCGCGGTATCGGAAAGGTCCGCATCCAGGCGCAGGTACAGGCGCGGACCCTCGGTCTCGAGGCGGCCGGCAGGCAACAGGCGATTGCCGGCATTGATGGCGTCGAACACCGCCTGCGGCGCGATACCGAGGTTGGCCAGGCGCGCGTTGTCGAACTCCACGTACACGCGCTCGGGACGCTCGCCCAGCACCAGCACCTTGTGCACGCCGTCGACGCGTTGCATGCGGTCGCGGATGGCCTCGGCCTCGCGCACCAGTTCGCGCATCGGCAGGCCGGGCGCGGTCAGCGCGATGAGCTTGAAATAGACGTCGGCGAAATCCTCGTTGACGATCGGCCCGATCACTCCGGCCGGCAGGCTGCCGGCCTCGTCCTGCATGCGCCGGCGCACGTCGTACTTGAGCTGCGGCACCTCGCCCGGCTTGGTGTATTCATGGAACTCGATCTGCATGTTGGCCGAACCGGGGCGGATGGTGGTGATGATGCGGTACACATGCTCCACCTCCTGGATGCGCTTCTCCAGGCGGTCGACCACCTGCTCCTGCATCTCCTCGGGGGTCGCGCCCGGCCACACCGCATTGACCACCATCACCCGCATCGTGAATGCAGGGTCCTCGGCCCGCCCCAGCGACAGGAAGGCATAGACGCCACCGAGCACTGCCAGCAGCAGGAAGAAAAAGGTGATCGAGCGCTCGCGCACGGCGAGCGCAGACAGGTTGGGGAAGCTCATCGCCCAAGCTCCCGCACCGCCATGTCCTCGACCAGCAGGTGGGTGCCGAGCGCGACGACCCGGTCGCCGGCCGCGAGCGGCCCGCGTACGCGAGCGGCCTCGCCATCGGTCCCCACCACGGTCACCGCCACAGCCTCGACGCGCCCATCGCGCAACCGCCACACCCGCGGCCCCTGGCCACGATCGTTGAGCGCACCGAGCGGGACGACGAACTCGCCCTCGGCCTCAGCCAGCGGGGCATCGAAGCGCGCACGCAGCACCGCACCGAGCACCAGCGCATCAGGCGGGCCCAGCACGGTATAGCGCGCACGCAGCGTGCGCCCCTGACGATCGACCGCGCCCGCCGTCTCACGCAAGCGCAAGGCCAGCGTCACGTCCTCGCCCAGCGTCGCTTCGCCGTCCTGCGGCGGCTGCGCGCCCTCGGGGAAGTACACCTCGAGCTCGCGCTCGCCCGCCTGTGCCAGCATCGCCACCGCCTGACCTGGGGCCACCACCTGTCCAGGCTCGCCGGTGACGTCGATCAGCACGCCGTCGGCCGGCGCAAGCAGCCGTCCATAGCCGAGCGCGTTGCGCGCCTGGGCAAGGCGCGCCGCGGCGGCATCGCGCCGTGTCTGCGCCTCGCGGCGCGCCAGTTCGAAGCGCTCCAGCGCCTGCGCGCTGGTAAAGCTCTGCTCCTGCAGCTGACGGTTGCGGGCGAGATCGGCAACCGCGGTCGCCAGAGCCGCATCCGCGGCGGCGAGGTCGGCTTCGGCGGCACGCGCACCTTGCTCCAGGTCGCGCTTGTCGAGCTCGAACAGCACCTGCCCGGCCGCGACCTGCTGACCTGCGTCAACCCGGCGCTCGGCGATCCGCCCCCCGACCTGGAAGGCGAGCGGCGTCTCCACCCGTGCCCGCACCGTACCCGACAGCCCGAGCTGGCCCTCGGTGCTCGCCGTCACGGCCACGGTCTTCACGAACGGCGGCGCCTTGTCCTGCACCGGGGGCACACTGCGCTCGCAGCCCGACAGGACGAACGCACCCAGGATCAGCGGGAGCACGAACAGGCGCATGGGGGACTTCCGTTCAGATGAGTTCAGCATGGGGGGCGAATCGCACGGCATCGATGAGGACGCCGAGATCATGCCACACCCCATTCGCGCCCATGCAGGGTTCCGAACGGAGACGTACGGAAGCTGAACGTGGCGGCTCGGCGTTCCGGCATGTGATGGCCGAGCACGCGTGCGCCGCTTACATCCCCTGGTAGATCGGTCCTTCGCCGCCCTGCGGCACGACCCAGTTGATGTTCTGGGTCGGGTCCTTGATGTCGCAGGTCTTGCAGTGCACACAGTTCTGGGCGTTGATCTGCAGGCGCGGCCCAGCCTCCT